>CAJOPG010000076.1 GCA_905236355.1 Paludibacteraceae bacterium
ACGCCTCAGCGGTCGTCGAACGGTTTTGACGGCAGACGGTTGAACATGTTGTTAGCCGTATTGGAGAAACGCGTCGGCTTCAGGCTTCCTCAGAAGGATGTGTTTCTCAACATAGCAGGCGGCATACGCGTGAATGACCCGGCCATTGATCTGGCGGTATTGGCAGCAATATTGTCATCCAACATGGATATAGCCATAGAAGAAGGAATCTGCCTGACCGGCGAGGTGGGTCTTGCGGGTGAGATACGCCCCGTGAACCGTATAGAGCAGCGAATTACAGAGGCACAAAAGCTGGGTTTCAAGAAAATCATTGTACCGGCCGGGCAGAAGGTAGAACTCCGGAATATGAATATAGAAGTGATACCTGTGAAGAAAGTGAGCGAGGCATTCAGAGAGTTGATAATAAAGAAATGACGGTTGCAACCGGACAGGAAGGTTCGTGACAGTATGAAGATGTTTGAATGGTATATGAAGAAAGTTTTGATTATTTTGAGCATATTGTGTTGTGGATCTGTATTTTCCCTATATGCACAACGGACATACGCCTTTGTAGAGCGTGACAGCACTCTGCTATTGGATGTTTATCAACCGACAGAGAGCAACGGTTATACGGTGGTGCATGTGTTTAGCGGCGGATTCATAACAGGCAGCCGCGCCACGCAATGGGATGCTGCCTATTGCCGGCAGTTGGCCGCAGCGGGCTACACGGCAGTGGCAATAGATTACCGATTAGGACTGAAAGGCGTAGGCAATGTAGGTATAGGAAATCTGCAAGCGTTGGAAAATGCCTTCTATATAGCAGTGGAAGATTGTTCTGCCGCCATCCGATGGCTTGTGGAGAATGCTTCCGAGACAGGCATTGACCCACAGAAGATTATATTGGAAGGGAGTTCAGCAGGTGCGATAGCAGTATTGATGACCGACTACTCCCGCTGCAATCAGTTGCCCTACACTTCGGCTTTGCCTGCAGACTGGGTGCCAGCAGGTGTGGTAGCCTACAGCGGTGCAATCTATTCCAAACAGGGGAAAGTAAGATGGGAGAAAGCGCAACCCGCCCCTACCCTGTTGTTTCACGGTACAGCCGACCGCATAGTAAATTACAAGCAGTTGCAGTTTGGCAAGTTAGGACTATTCGGAGCCAATGCGTTGGCGAAACGCTTTAAGAAGTACAATCTGCCCTACTGCATTTACCGCTATACAGATTTGGGACATGAGATAAGCATAGGCGGTCCGTTAACGGTGGACGAGTTGAACTTGTTTGTAAAACAATATATTACTGACGGGAGGAGAATGCATACCGATATTACAACGAAAGACGATGCCTATCAACCTTCCGAGTTTTCGCACAAGACGGTAAGAGACCTTTACGACAAGAAGAATAGAAAAGATCTATAACAACAACCTATTATTAAACTATCAATTTATTTTATTCTTATGCGTTACAAGTTTTCAAGTTTACTAATTGTGCTATTTGCATTGGCAGCATGCACCAAAACAGTCAAGCAGGCACAACCCACACAAGGTGAGGCCCTGCTACAAATTCTTAATGCCGAGCAACAATCGTTGTTAGTGCTTAAAAACGACAGTCTGGCAAGATACAACAGTCGCGGAGTGCAAGATTTGATGCAACTGCTGAGCGACGAACCAGACCGTCTGCAAGGTGCTATTGTAGCCGACAAGGTTATAGGCAAAGCGGCAGCATCGTTGATGGTAGCAGGCGGAGTAAGCGAGGTATATACCAATGTGATATGTACGCCTGCCATGGAGGTATTCAAATCCGCCGGAGTGACGGTGCATGCCACAGAAGAAGTGCCTCAGATACTCAACCAGGACCGCTCGGGTCAGTGCCCTATTGATGCCTTGCTCAATGAAGCGGAGAGTGTAGAGGAGTGTGTGAAGATACTGCAAGAGAGACTATAGAATTTAGAATTCAGGATAATTCATGTTACGAAAAATCAGAATTACGCTGGCAATTGTGATGTTTGCAGCCGTCAGTCTGCTCTTTCTTGGTGCAGGTTGGGGGGCAACACAATATCTTGTCTATGCCGCCAAGATACAGTTTCTGCCGGCGTTGTTAGCACTCAACTATGGTGTGTTGGCAGTACTTATTTTGCTGACTCTATTGCTTGGCAGGTTGTATTGCAGTGTGATATGCCCGTTAGGTGTGATGCAGGATATATTTGGATGGGCAGGCAAGAAAACGAAGAAAAACAGATACAACTATTCTTCTGAGAAGAAATGGCTTCGTTACTCGGTATTAGTAGTGTTTGTTATATGTCTTATTATCGGTTTTGCCCCCATCACGACTCTCTTGGCTCCCTACTCTGCCTATGGTCGCATTGTCAATTCGCTTTTCCGTCCTCTTTATGATTTATTAGGGAACGGCTTGGCCGCTATTGAGAGCAACTACGAGAGTTATCTGTTCAGCAGTGTGGAGTTGTGGATGCGCAGTGTAACTACTTTTGTGGTGGCACTGTTGACGCTCGGTCTGTTGGGCATATTGGCATGGCGCAACGGGCGCACCTACTGCAACACGGTATGTCCGGTGGGTACTATACTCTCTTTCTTCTCCCGTTTTTCACTGCTACGGGTGCAGATGGACAAGGCCAAATGCAAGAACTGCTCTTTATGTGAGCGCAACTGCAAGGCATCCGCCATCAACTTCAAGGAAGGAATTGTGGATTACAGCCGATGTGTAGTATGCGGAGACTGCATAGACAAATGCAAGTTTGATGCGTTGCATTATGGGATAGCAGGAAGCAGGAAACAGACAGAAGGAAGCCCAAAGAGGCAAGCAGAAAGTGTGGATGAGGGCCGCAGGGCTTTTGTCGGCGGTTTGGCAATAGCCACAAGCACAGCCGTGATGGCGGAAGCGAAGATTAAAGTGGATGGCGGTTTGGCGGTGATAGAAGACAAAAAGGCTCCCAAGCGTGAGGTGAATCCTACTCCTCCGGGGTCCGTGTCCGTTTATCACCTATCACGCCATTGCACCGCCTGTCAGTTGTGCGTGAGTGCTTGTCCGAATAATGTTCTGCGCCCCGGCACCGACCCGTTGCGCCTGATGCAACCCGTAATGTCGTTTGAGCGGGGCTATTGCCGCCCGGAATGTACGAGTTGCAGTCAGGTATGTCCGACAGGTGCCATTCGAAAGATATCTCAAGAAGAGAAGACCGGCATCCACACAGGTCATGCGGTATGGATAGAGCAGAATTGTATTCCGGTTACCAATGGAGACTCGTGCGGCGCTTGTGCCCGTCATTGTCCCGTATGGACGATTCACATGGAGAAGAAGGAGATAAACGGCAGGACAGTTGAGGTGCCGATAGTAGATACGGAGCGTTGTATCGGCTGCGGCAAGTGTGAAAATCTATGTCCCGCCCGCCCCTTCAGTGCGATATATATAGAAGGTAATGTAATGCACCATATCAGTTAAGAAGCCATGAACAGAAGAGAATTCATCAAACATAGTGCAGCAGCAATAGCAGCCACATCCGTTGTACTGACGGCCTGCAAGAAGAGTGCCGGTGCTGATTCTTCCAATGTTCTTTCCTCTGACAGGAAAGTTGCGAAAATGACGCAACGCCTCAATCCTAACAGTGGTGATAAGGTGTCGCTTTTAGGTTATGGTATGATGCGTCTGCCTGTGGAAGCGGGAGGTACCGCCAGAGAAAATCCTGACTCCCCGATTGACCAAGAGGCTGTGAATGCACTGGTAGATTATGCCATTGCACACGGGGTCAACTATTTTGACACTTCGCCTGCCTATTGTCAAGGTATGTCGGAAACGAGCACGGGTATTGCCCTTGCACGACATCCGCGCAAGAGTTACTATATTGCCACCAAGCTGTCCAATTTCTCACCCGACACATGGTCGTTTGAAGAGTCGGCGGCTATGTTCGAGCGCTCACTGCAATATCTGAAGACCGACTATATCGACTATCTGCTGCTGCATGCCATAGGCGGTGGTTCGCGCGAGAAAGACAGTCTGGAAACCTTCAATGCCCGCTATATGGACAATGGCATTCTGGACTGGTTGGTGAAACAAAAACAGAAAGGTCGCATTCGCAATTTGGGATTCTCGTATCATGGCGACATCAAGATATTTGACATGCTCCTCAAGTGGCATGACGAGGGGAGATATCATTGGGATTTTGTGCAGATAGAACTCAATTATCTTGACTGGAAATATGCCGATGAGATTAATCCACGCAACACAGATGCCATATATCTGTATGAACAGTTGCACAAAAGGGGTATTCCTGCAGTTATTATGGAACCGCTTTTAGGAGGCAGACTCGCCCACCAGCCGGACAATATTGTGCGCCAGATGCAGCGACGCAACCCTGATTACACACCAGCTGCATGGGCCTTCCGCTTTGCAGGAACTCCGGAGGACGTGTTGTGTGTACTGTCAGGCATGACCTACATGGAACATCTGCAAGAAAATGTGATTACCTACTCTCCTTTGAAGCCCCTAAACGACGATGAATGGGATTTCCTGTTGCGCTTGGCGCACGACATCTATGAATTGAAGGCTATTCCTTGCACGGCTTGTAACTATTGTATGCCATGTCCTTACGGGCTTAACATTCCACAGATATTCTCCTACTACAATGGTGCCATTGCCGATGGTATATTGCCTGACATGGACGCCCAAGGCACCAAAGAGTTTGTGCGGCAGCGGCGCGCATTTCTTGTGGGCTACGACCGCAAAGTGCCTGCATTAAGACAGGCGGAGCACTGCATAGGGTGCGACCATTGCATCCCACACTGCCCGCAGCGCATCAACATACCCCAGGAGATGCAGCACATTGAACAACTGGTGGACATGCTCAAACAGACAGTGGTGAGAAGTTAAAGAAAACACTAACAACAGAATAACCATACAGCTATGATTGGAACAACTGAAATCATCATTATTCTTATTATCGTCTTGATTCTGTTCGGAGGAAAGAAGATTCCCGAATTGATGAAAGGACTCGGCAAAGGCGTGAAATCATTCAAAGACGGCGTTAACGGCATAGAGGACGAGAATGCCAAAGACGAGACACGGAAGAAGGAAGAGGGAGATGAGAAGTCCTCTAAAGCCGACAAAGCGGACAAACAGTAATAGCCTTCTGTCCCTATTGTAAATGGCCGCATCTTTTTGGGAGCATTTAGATGAATTGCGCAGTGTGCTTATCCGCTGTGCTGTTGCGTGGTTGCTATGCGCCATAGCAATGTTTTGTCTGCGCGATTATCTCTTTGCCTTCCTGTTTGCCCCTGCCACTAACCATTTTGTTACTTATCGGCTTATGCGCCGTCTGTCTGAGGCGATTGGCTGGTCTGCCATAGCACCCGCTGACATGCAGGTGGCTTTCATCAACACTCAGCTTGCAGCCCCTCTGATGGTGCACATACAGGCGGCATTAGTAGCAGGAGTGGTGATTGCTTGTCCTTATATATTATATGCCTGCTATGGATTCGTAGCGCCGGCACTATATGAAAAGGAGCAACGCTATGCCCGCCGACTTATCACGGCTTCGTCTTTGCTTTTTGTGGCAGGCGTGGCACTCAACTACCTTATCATCTTCCCCTTCGTATTCAGAATGTTGTCGGGTTACCATGTGTATGAGGCTGTACCCAATCAGATAGGGTTAGACTCTTATATATACACGTTGCTGATTCTCTCTCTGATACTCGGACTGTTGTTTGAATTACCGATAGTGATGTATTTTCTCGCCAAGATGGGGCTTGTCAATGCTCCGCTTCTTAGCCGCTATCGCAAACATGCCTTTGTGGGGATTCTGATATTGGCGGCCGTCATCACCCCCACCGGCGATGCTGTCACTCTGTTGCTTGTAACTCTGCCACTCTATCTGCTTTACCTGCTGTCCATTATCATTGTCAAGCACACAAAGTCTGCGGAATAAGCCCCAATCGGTCATTAGACTGCTTGGGGTTAAAACAAGACAGCTGTGCAAAACAAAATGCACAACTGTCTCTGCTACTGCCATTTGTTAGGCGAATCAGCCGAGCAGCGCCTTTACTTGTTTGTAAACATTGTCGGCGGTAAAGCCCAACTTCTCGTCAAGCACCTTATACGGAGCGGAGAAACCGAAACTATTGAGTCCCCATACCGCGCCGTTTTCGCCCACCAGACTTTCCAATGTACAACTCAACCCGGCCGTCATACCGAAACGCTTCACGCCACGGGGCAGCACCTCGTCCTGATAGGCTCTCGGTTGTGAGCGGAACAAGCCCTCGGAAGGTACACTGACAACTTGCAGACGCACTCCTTCTTTGCGAAGCAGTTCAGCACCTGACAGCAGAGTGCTCACTTCGGAACCCGATGCCAATAATACTATTTCAGGGTCCTCGTCTTTGCAAACAATGTATGCCCCCCGCCGAAAACCTTCGAAGTTCTGCACGGGCAGGGATGGAATATCCTGACGTGAGAAAATGAGAGCGGTAGGTGTAGAGGTGTTCTCCATTGCCAAGCGCCATGCCATAGTGGTTTCTTCTGCATCTGCAGGGCGAAGTACCAACATGGAGTTATGCCCGCTATGGTTCTGAAGTTTCTCCATCAGGCGGATCTGTGCCTCTTGTTCTACGGGTTCATGCGTAGGACCGTCTTCGCCTACACGGAAGGCATCGTGCGTCCAGATGAACTTTACCGGCACTTCCATAAGAGCGGCCATGCGGACTGCAGGTTTCATATAATCGGAGAAGACAAAGAAGGTTCCGCAGGCGGGGATTACACCGCCATGGAGCGACATACCGATGCAGACACATGCCATCGTGAGTTCCGCCACACCTGCCTGCAGAAAAGAACCGGAGAAATCACCCTTTTTGAAAGCATGAGTCTTCTTGAGAAAACCATCAGTCTTATCAGAGTTACTCAGGTCGGCACTGGCAACAATCATATTGCCCACCTGCTGTGCCAACTGACCTAATACCACTGCAGAGGCTCCGCGCGTGGCGGCACCGGACTTTTGCTCCACTTTGCTCCAATCTATCACCGGGGCTTCACCCGAGAAGTATTGTTCGTATGTCTTTGCCGGTTCAGGATTCTGCTTCTGCCACAGATAGAATTCTTCATAGCGCTGATTGACGATGCCCCGCAACTCGGCAGCACGCGCTTCGTAGAGTTTTCTGACCTCAGGGAATATCTCAAACGGATCTTCCGGATTCCCGCCAAGATGTTCAATCGTCTTTTCAAAAGAACCGCCTCCCGACTTGGACAGAGGAGCACCATGTGTGGAACACTTGCCTTCAAAGGGCTCGCCCTCGGCCGTGACAATACCCTTGCCCATAGTAGTATGACCGATGATGAGTGAAGGACGTTCCTGCTCTGACTTGGCATTGTTGAGAGCCTGCCGTATGGCATCAACATCGTTGCCGGCTATGGTCTGCACATACCAACCCCATGCCTCATATTTCTTTGCCACATCCTCACTGGTAACTTCACTGCAATCGGTTGATAGTTGCACGGCATTGCTGTCGTAGAACATGATGAGATTGTCCAAACCAAGGTGACCTGCCAAACGACCTGCACCTTGCGATATCTCTTCTTGCACACCACCATCAGAAATGAAAGCGTAGATAGTCTGATTCATTACATCACCAAAACGGGCCTTCAGAAACTTGGCTGCAATGGCGGCACCTACAGCAAAAGTATGTCCCTGTCCGAGCGGACCTGAAGTGTTCTCTATACCCCTCTCAATGCAACGTTCCGGATGACCGGGTGTTACGCTCTCCCATTGGCGCAGGTTCTTCAAATCTTCCAAACTGAACTTGCCGGCCAAACAGAGTTGTGCATAAAGCATTGGCGCCATGTGACCCGGATCGAGAAAGAAACGGTCACGCCCCTCCCATGATGGATTTTCGGGGTCATAGATGAGGTACTCGGAGAAGAGCACATTGATAAAGTCGGCCCCACCCATAGCACCGCCAGGATGACCCGATTTCGCTTTTTCTACTGCGGCTGCCGCTAATATGCGGATATTATCAGCCGCACGATTCATTAGTTGTGTTGAGTTCATAGTACTTTTATGTTGTTTTGTTCGTTTGCTCTTATGTTGGCCCACGCTTCACTCTTTCACCTTATCTAAAACTTCCATCCCACATAATAGTTGAAGCCGAAGGTCGTCTCGTCGCGATAGCCGTAGCCCGGAATATAGTAAGCTGTTGGCAAACCCGTTTCCTTACGGGTAAAGAGTATGCGGAAACGCGCATACCAACCCATATGAAAAGACCCATACACCTTTACCTGTACTCCAGCAACCACCTCTCCCCATACATCGGCACGCAACTGCTTATTGAAATCACGCATAGTATATTCCCCCCAATAGGGGTCGGATACGGAGACATTGTTTATTGAATAATTCTGCACTGCCGTACCTAAACGGATGCCTATCAAAAGCATATTGTCAACGCGACTCTTGCGCAAAGCGGATAGATCAAGTCCCACCCTACCATAGCCGCCTCTGCCAAAAAAATCGCCGCCGGCAGCAGAGGCTGCGCCTTGCCCGTAACCGAACTCCACGGTAGGATAGAATCGCTGAAGCAGATTGAAACTGGCAGCACCCTCATAACTCATCACATTGCCCTTTGAGCGTGCCAACTCAAAAACAGGTGTAGCAAGGTCGAGTTTTAAGTTCCAACCCTGCCACACTGCCGAATCGGCATACTCACGAGCCTGCACCGAAGAAAAAGCAAGCACAATAGCAGTCAGTATGTAGTACAAGCGTTTCAATTCCTCAATTCCTCAAAGATGAATATAAAGCCTGATATTATCCTGTTGCGTGTTTTCTACTGCCGTGTTCAGTATCTCCGTATCTTTCAC
>CAJOPG010000077.1 GCA_905236355.1 Paludibacteraceae bacterium
CACAAAAATGCCAAATAAATTTGCATAATTAAAATAAAAGCAGTACCTATCGGTTGCCTGAAGCCATAGCCCCGAAAAGCAGGCGTTCTGCTTCATTCGTCGTTCAGTGCCCGTTCAGTGCCGTTCACAAAACATGCTTGCGCCCTTTGTACATCGGTTACGAGCGTGCTGCAATGATAAAATGACTTTGAATCATTTTGGATAATTTTTGACCAAACAAAACAGCGATATTTGACGTATTGGATTACCGCAATTTTTTTTACAAAATAGTTGTGTATGTGCGTTCTTTTTTGTATCTTTGCCGTATATTTCTTAGGCATTATGGCACAAGAAGAAGCAATCAGACTATTTGACGCGAAGCAGATCCGCGTGGTATGGGACAGCGAAACGGAGAAATACTATTTCTCTGTAGTGGATATTGTCCAAGTATTAACCGAAAGTGCAGATTATCAGACTGCCCGCAACTATTGGAAAATAGTTAAGCATCGTCTTTCAGAAGAGGGAAATGAAACGGTTACAAATTGTAACCGGTTGAAATTAACTGCTGCTGACGGCAAGAAACGCTTGACCGATGTGGCTGATACCGAGCAGGTTTTGCGACTTATACAGTCTATACCCTCGAAGAAAGCAGAGCCTTTCAAGATGTGGCTTGCCAAAGTCGGTCAGGAGCGGCTCAACCAACTGCAAGACCCGGAGCGGAGCATTGAGCAGGCGATATGCGATTACAGGCGATTGGGCTACTCTGAGAATTGGATAAACCAGCGTATCAAAACCATAGAGATACGCAAAGGACTGACCGACGAGTGGAAGCGTAGCGGCGTGGATGATGAGCAAGAGTATGCTTCGCTGACAGATATAATGTATCGCGCATGGTCGGGCATGACAACACGAGAGTATAAGGATTTCAAGGGCTTGCGCAAAGAGAGTCTAAGAGATAATATGACCAATGTAGAGTTGATGCTCAATGGTCTTGCCGAGGCGGCTGCCACGGAGATTTCCAAAGAGCGTAACCCGCAAGGTTTTGCAGAGACGGCAGGCATCGCTGAGGAAGGTGGCGAAGTGGCAGATGCGGCACGGCAGAACCTCGAAAAACGTATAGGACGCAGTGTCATATCTTCGCGAAGAGCCGTCAATTTCACCAATCCTCCCGATGAACAGCCTCTGCCTAAGGAGAAAGATGACTTGGACGATGTGACAAGTATAGAGGAATAGCATATTGCAAAATATATAGCAAGCGGTAATCTGATATATAGCGGGTTACCGCTTGTCGTTTTTAAGGAAATTAACAACAATACGCTTATGAAAATAGATTTACATGAGATCTGCGTGCGGGAGTTGTGCGCTGATTACAACGACCTCAGTATTCAGGAAGAAGGAATCGTCGGTTACGGCGGACGGCTGAACATCCGCCCTAAATACCAACGGGAGTTTGTTTATGACGAGAAACAGCGCAACGCTGTGATGGACACCGTTTGGCAGGGCTTCCCGCTCAATGTGATGTATTGGGTGAGGATAAGTACCAAGGGACTAAGTACCAAGGGACTAAGTACCGAGGGACTAAGTACCGAGGGACTAAGTACAAAGGGACAAAGTACCGAGGACAACGATTGCGTGGAGTACGAACTTTTAGACGGGCAGCAACGGACCATCTCTATCTGTTCGTTTATTGCAGGCGAGTATATGATGAATTTTGACGGCAACTTGCTTGGTTTCAATAATATGACCGTTGAGCAGCAGAACCGTATATTGGATTACAAACTGCAAGTCTATATCTGCGAGGGAACAGACGAGGAGAAACTGAAATGGTTCCAGCGCATCAACATAGCCGGCGAGAAACTCAAAGAGCAGGAGATCCGCAATGCCATCTATTCCGGTTCGTGGGTGACGCAAGCCAAAAGGCGTTTCTCCAAGACAGGTTGCGTGGCGTACAAGATTGCGTCTGACTTTATGAACGGTTCGCCTATCCGGCAGGATTATTTTGAGACGGCACTGCGCTGGATTGCGGACAAACAGGGTTTGACGATTGAGAAATACATGGCGAAACACCAGCATGACACGGATGCGGATGAGTTATGGCAGTATTTTCAGGATGTGGTTCACTGGATAGAGAAACTCTTCGGGCACAAGTACAAGAAAGAGATGAAAGGTGTGGAATGGGGTTTGCTCTACAACAAGCACAAAGACACCACTTTAACCGCCACGGCTATCGGTGAGCAGATGGCGAGACTGATGGCGGACAGCGATGTGCAGAAGAAAAGCGGCATTTTTGCCTATATTCTCGACGGCGATGTGCATCATTTGGGTATCCGCGCTTTTGACGCTAACACGCGCCGTGAGGTCTATGAGCGGCAGGGCGGTAAGTGCGCTATCTGCGGCAAGCCGTTTGAGATAGAGCAGATGGAAGCCGACCATATAACGCCGTGGGTGGAAGGCGGACGAACGATTGCCTCTAACTGCCAGATGCTTTGCAGGGATTGTAACCGGCGGAAGAGTAGCAAGTAGTGCATAGGTCGTCAGGTTCTAATAAGATTTTCTCTCACTCGGCATAAGCAAAACTTATTTTGCCTCTGCTCTCGCTTGATCGAAGATTACGAGTTCGCCAAAGGCTCCTCATTGAGGACATCCCCGGGCCGCGTTCTTTTTCTATATTCGTGCAGAGTTTTTTTATTGGATGTCTTTATAGCAAATATAGCTTTCCATATTGCCTCCCTTGAAATTATTTGTATTTTTTTGCAGGAAAATTTGGTCATGTCAAAAAAAAGCAGTACCTTTGCACCCGCAATTCCGAGGGACATGTTTGCCGATGGAATGTTTTATTCCGCTATAGCAAACGATGGAGGGTATGTTCATCGCGAATTGTATGGTGCCTTAGCTCAGGTGGTAGAGCAATGGACTGAAAATCCATGTGTCCTTGGTTCAACTCCAAGAGGCACCACAAAACAAGAGAGTGTGTCGTTGACACACTCTCTTGTTTTTCAGATACCCCTTATCTCTTATCCCAGCACCACATCAAGCGTCATCATCAGTACAAAACCTATAGCGAAACCAATAGTGCTTAGGTTTGTGTGCTTTCCTCGAGAGGCCTCCGGTATGAGTTCTTCCACCACCACATAAAGCATTGCTCCAGCGGCAAAAGCAAGCATATAAGGCAATACAGGTGTCATCAGCGAGGCGAGTGCTATAATCAGCAGGCTACCGAGTGGCTCCACTACTCCGCTCAAACTGCCTATAAGGAATGCTTTCCCACGACTGTTGCCTTCTGTTCGCAAGGGCATAGAGATGATAGCCCCCTCCGGTATATTCTGTATCGCTATACCCAGCGACACTGCCAATGCCGCCGCCATGCTGATACTTTCTGTGCCTTGCATCATAGAGGCGATAACCACTCCCACCGCCATTCCCTCAGGGAAATTGTGTATAGTGACAGCCAGAGTCAGCATCGCAGTGCGCGACAGCCGGCTTTGTGGTCCTTCAGGACTAACGGCTCCTATATGTAAGTGTGGAGTCAGTTCATCAATGAGCAATAAAAAAACCATGCCTGCCAAGAACCCTACCGCAGCAGGAATGACAGACATAGCTCCTATAACCCCCGACATCTCTATGCTCGGTATCAGCAACGACCATACCGATGCCGCAACAATCACCCCCGAGGCAAATCCTAACAACGTGCTCTGCAACAATGGCGACATCTCTCCGCGCATAAAAAAGACGAAGGCAGAGCCGATCACAGTGCCCAACAGAGGCAGGAGAAGAATGATGATTATGCCGGCATTCATCAGCATCGTATAGCTGAGTATTACATCATCGCGATGAGGAAGTTTTCGTACCCCAGTTTGTTGATATAATTGAGATACTGAGCCTCCCACGCCATGTGCTCGGTCTCGCCGTCAATCCATTTTTGGATCAGCTTCTGAGTCGGGTAGTCGTCAGCAAACGCCTCTGCCAGTACACTCAGTTCTTTAACAGCCTCGGGGTTGTAATCCGACTCAATCTGCTGCTTCGGGTCGTCGTAGAACGGGAACTCAATGGTCTTCATAGCCTCTTGCAGGTCAGCCGGTTTGCAGCCGAGTTCTACCAAGCGGTTGAGTACCTCTTCTGCCTCTTTCCACTCTTCCTCAGCCTCTTCTGCCCACTTGTCTGCAAGTTTGTTCCAGCCCTGCAGACGATCGTAAGCCGCAAAAGCGTAGTGTTGTTTACTATTGCCGAACCAAGCGGCACCATACATTGCAAATTCTTTCAATGCTTCTTCTTTTGTCATAGTTGTGTTGTCTTATATGTTAATATTCTTGTTACAAATACTTGAACGAGTAGTATTATATCGTTCACGATGCAAAGTTACAAAAAAAGTAGGATATATACAAGAGTGAGATAAAAAAAAGACATATAGGTCAAAAAAAATCGCCCCGAAGGGCGATTTTCAATGTCAGTCGTTATCAATATTTATATTTCATCGACTTTGGAGATGCTATTATTTGAGCATTTTCAGGACGTTCATGTGGAACTTAAGCAGTCCTGAACGGTGCGAACCATAGTCGCCGTAGTCATAGGTAATCTTGCGTTCATCGGCACCCCGAGTTTATTGGACTCATCTTTCCATCGCATTGTCTCATACATCGGATCACCATAGCCGATGCGGAACTCATGTTTCTGAGTGCTACGAGTCTCTTTAGTCTCCGCCTTCGCCACGGCGGGCAATAGGCACGCAAAGAGCACTAAACAGAATGTTTTTCTCATTTCAAAATTATTTATATAAGATAGAGTTAATATATTTTTCTATACAGAGGTAGTACTTTTTCTGATACATACAATAAGGATAACATGCTCAAAGAGCTAATGTAGGATGTGGGGAGGACATTGAAGATTAGAGAGAGTTGTTTGGGAGGAGAAAGTCGGCTATGACGAGGGCTGTCATAGCTTCAACGACCGCAGCGGCACGTGCTGCTACACAGGCATCGTGACGGACACCTACACCTATTGACGGTGTTGGTTTGAAGGCACAGCGGAAAGTGATGTCGTTGCCGTCGGTGATGCCACCTAAGATGCCGCCGCTATGCATATTGTTCACTGAGCCACGTACACGTGCTGCCTCAAAGCCTAAGCCATATTCAAAACCTTTGCAAGCCGGAATAGAGAGCATCGCAGCTGCGAGGCGGCTCTGCATCTTGTCGAAC
>CAJOPG010000078.1 GCA_905236355.1 Paludibacteraceae bacterium
GAAGTACGATGATACCAAACGATAGGCACTATGCCCAGTGTAAGCCAAGAGAAGATAAATACGACAAGGCAGTAATGCATGGTGCGACGACCATCATGAGGAGAAACCACAAGGTTCAGTTCTCTGGAGATGTGCGACTCTACCACAAGCGGATAGATGTCCAAGGTAATGATACCGAGTAATACCATTTTCAGAAGTCCGCGATTAGTTCTCAACTTCAGCACGGGAGCGTTGGTTGTTGTTTCCATATAATTTTGTGTTTTCTATGTTAGACATTACCACCATATTACTCATGATGGCACTATATATACAGGTTATCATCAGCCTTATTATCCCGCTTATGTTTGGGTTAAAGATGGTTTAGAATGGTTTGACAGGAGAGCCGGTAATTGTATAACATTGACTGCCACCTCTATGTATAAGTGACCGTCCCGATAATGCAAGTGTACAAAGAACAAGGAGGAATGTTATTTTCATGGTCAGCGTGATGGTTGATGAAATATCAACTGTTTGATTCGATGGCGGAGATGATGTCTTCAGCCACCTCATATTTGTCTTTAAGCGGGAATGTCTGTTGTGTTCTATCAGGGAAGAACAGCGTTACCCTGTTGGTATCGGTAGAGAAACCTGCCCCCGCGTCTTGCAGCGAGTTGAGTACTATCATATCCAGATTTTTCTTTTGCAGTTTGCGTTGTGCGTTTGCCTCCTCGTTGTCAGTTTCCAAAGCGAACCCAACCAGATACTGTCCTTGTTTTTTCCGGCTTCCAAGTTCAGCAGCGATGTCGTGAGTGGTGCGCAGATGCAGGCTCAAGTCATCGCCGGATTGATGTTTGATTTTCCTTTCGGAGGTTTCAATGGGAGTGAAATCAGCTACGGCTGCAGCAAGGATAGCGATATCCGTTTGTGGGAAAATCTGCATACAAGCCTGATACATCTGCTCCGCCGAGTTGACCTGAATGGTTTGCCCCCGGAATGACTGTGTAGGTGCAGGTCCGCTTACAAGCGTGACCTCTGCCCCTTTCCTGCGGCAGAGGTCTGCCAAGGCATAGCCCATTTTGCCGGATGAGTAGTTGGAGATGAAGCGTACGGGGTCAATGTTCTCCTGTGTGGGCCCTGCAGTAATCAGGATGCGTTTTCCCTGCAAAGTTTTGGGTGTGAGAGCACAAATGACTGCATCAAGGATGTCTTGCGGTTCTTGCATGCGTCCTTTGCCGGTGGTTCCACAGGCCAGGAATCCCTCATCGCACTTAAGGATGGTGAGATGAGGAAACGATTGGAGAGTCTGCAGATTTCGCTGAAGTGCAGGATGTTGAAGCATATTCTCGTTCATAGCAGGAGCTACGATGACGGGTTTGTGCATCGCCAAAAAAGTAGTGGAGAGTGCGTCGTCGGCTATGCCGTTAGCCATCTTGCCGATAATGTTGGCAGTGGCAGGTGCCACTACCATAAGATCAGCCCAATCCGGAAGGGAGATATGCTCTGTCTGATGTTCGTTGTGCGGAGCGAACACATCGGTATATACCTGATTGTTGGAGAGAGTCTCTAAAACGAGTGGTGTTACAAACTGCAGTGCATTATGCGTTGTACAACATCTCACTTCGGCTCCCGCCTTGACAAGCAAGCGGATGAGTTCGGGTATCTTGTAGGCGGCTATTCCGCCGGAGATACCTATAAGAATATGCTTCCCTTTCAGAATTGGCGCCATAACAAGTTGTATGCTGAGTTATCAGAATTGCTCACGTTCACGAGAAGTATTCTTGATAACGAGTTCGTCATCAAGGAACTCTTCGGTAGCCAAGAGAGTGGATTTGGGGAGGGTTTCATAGGAGCGTGATATTTCAATCTGCTCTTTGTTTTCGAACACTTCTTCGATACCTTCCTGGGGTGCATTGAATTCTTGCAGTTTGGCATCAAGTTCTTTCTTCAGTTCCTGAGAAATCTGGTTGGCTCTTTTAGAGATGATAGCAACAGTTTCATACACATTGCCTACTTTGGCACTCATTTCGTTCATGTCACGCGTAAGCGTGTTGTGCGGTGCTTTTGAATCTTTGTAATCCATGATTTATATTTGTTATTATGTTTATATTTCTTAGTTATTGTGTTATTTTGGCGAGTTCTGTCTTTATTTTCTCCACAGCCTTCCGGTGTTTGGTATCGGGGAACTCGACCAAGAAATTATAACATTCGTCAATGGCATCTTCTGCCCGTTCCTGTTTTCGTTCAATGACAGAGAGTTTTACCTGCTGATACTTAGACTGCAGAATGAGCCATCCGAAGTCTTCCTGATACTTGTTGCCCGGATATTTTTTGAGGGCGTTTTGTGACACAATAACGCAACTCTCATAGTTATTGCCCAAATATGTGCCGAGATTATAGTAGAGTCGTGCAGAGATAAACTCTTTTTCCGCCAATTTATTATACAATTCTTCCAACTCATTGTAGGCATCGTTGGCATAGGGGCTTTCCGGATACTGTTCCACAAAGCGGGTGAGATAGTCGATAGCTTTATAGGTAATGGTTTGGTCAAGTTTGGGATCAGGCGATTCAAGATAGTTGCAGTATCCGACCATATATTGGGCCTCAATGATATATCTTCCTTTAGGATAATTTCTGATATACACTTCGTAATACTCTCCGGCAGAGATGTAGTCTTTGTGTCCCATATAGCAGCGGGAGAGATAGTTGAGGATTTCCTCGCTTCGCTCGGTACCCTTGTAATAAACCGACACATCTTCGAAGAGTTGCTGTGCCTTGACATACTGGTTGCCGTTGAAATACTCCACAGCCTTCTCATATTTGAGTTCAGGGTCGGTGGATTTCAGCAATTTCTGATAGTCGCTGCAGGCAGCGAACAAACAGACAAACGACAATATGACAAGTCCCTTTTTCGACATAGTATGAATTAGCTTGCAAAAGTACAAACTTTTTCCAGAATTTGCAAATTATTTTTGCAGAGCATTGCGATATGGTCTTGTTTGTTTGTTCATTTGTTCGTTTATTACACAGGTTATGAGGCAAAGGGAATGGGAAGATTCACGCTGTTTGCTATAGATATGCAAGATGGGTTTAGCGGAATATGTTGATGTTATGTTCATCTTATGTTTATCTTATGTTCATCTTATGTTTGCCTATACTGATTATGAGGGAGTTATGGAGGTTTTTTATATTAATTTTGTATGTAAGTATTTGAATTTATGCATATTGTGACAGCGAGACAGGAAGGGAATTTAGCGGGCAGATAGTGTTTGCGGGAGTGATTTTCGTATATGAGAATTATTCAGTATCTTTGCACCCCAATATGCGAAACTGAAAAATGATAACAACAGAACAACTGAAAGAGGTACAAGACCGTGCGAATAAGTTGCACGATTATTTGCAGATAGACGAGAAGCGGATGCAATTGAGTGAGGAAGAGATTCGGACTCAGGATCCTGAATTCTGGAATGACGCGAAGACAGCGGAGTCACAGATGAAGAAAGTGAAAGGGTTGAAGAAGTGGATAGAGGGTTATGACGAAGTGCGTAAGGCCGTGGATGAGTTGGAACTCGCCTACGACTATGTGCGCGAAGAGATAGTGACTGAAGACGAGTTGGATTCTGCATACAGTGTTGCTCTTCAGCGTGTTGAAGACCTTGAGATGCGCAACATGTTGTCTCACGAAGAAGACCAGATGCCGGCGGTATTGAAGATAGTGGCGGGTGCGGGCGGCACAGAGGCTCAAGACTGGGCAGAGATGTTGATGCGTATGTATCTGCGATATTGCGAGAAGCACAACTACAAGACCACAATACAGAACTTACAAGAGGGAGAGGAAGCCGGAATCAAGACAGTGACCTTCAATGTGGAGGGCGACATGGCTTACGGTTATCTGAAGAGTGAAAACGGTGTGCACCGTTTGGTGAGGGTGTCGCCTTATAATGCCCAAGGTAAGCGGATGACTTCTTTCAGTTCGGTGTTTGTGGTTCCGTTGATAGATGACACGATAGACATAGAGGTGAATCCAGCGGGTCTCAGTTGGGACACTTTCCGCAGTTCGGGTGCCGGTGGTCAGAATGTGAACAAGGTAGAGTCGGGTGTTCGGCTACACTACAAGTTCAAGAATCCGCTGACGGAACAGGATGACGAGATAGTGATAGAGAACACAGAGACTCGCGACCAGCCTAAGAACAGAGAGAATGCGTTGCGTTTGTTGCGTTCGCAGCTCTATGAACTGGAATTGGAAAAGCGTCGTCAGGCGGCAGCCAAAGTGGAGGCCGGCAAGAAGAAGATTGAATGGGGGAGTCAAATCAGGAGTTATGTGATGGATGACCGCAGGGTGAAAGACCATCGCACCAACTATCAGACCAGCAATGTGAATGCCGTGATGGATGGTGATTTGGACGAGTTCATTAAGGCTTACTTGATGGAGTTTGCAGAGTGACACTGCGATTCTGCGCTACGGCATAATGTTTGTATAGTTTAATATAGTAACAGGATTGTTTGAAATTGTTCAAAACTGTAAAGATATGACAAAATTGATGTTAACAGCAGCTCTGTTAGGTGTGATGGTATCGCTACAGGCACAGACAGACAGTATTCCCGAAGCGAAAAAGGATTCGGGTTTTATATTCACGACAGTAAAGGAGTTGCCCATTACGCGTGTGAAAGACCAAAACAGGTCGGGCACTTGCTGGTCCTTTTCGACGATAGGTTTTTTGGAGTCGGAGTTACTGCGTATCGGGAAAGGCGAGCAAGACTTGAGCGAGATGTTTGTGGTGCACAAGACGATGGAAGACAGGGCGGAATATGTGGTGCGGATGTACGGTGAGGCCCAATTTGCCGCAGGTGGTTCCGCCTATGATGTGATATATTGTCTGAAGAACTACGGCATGGTGCCGCAGAGCGTGATGCCCGGTATTATGTATGGCGACACGCTTCCCAACCACAACGAGTTGGATGCGGTGACCAAAGGTTATGTCAACGGCCTTACCAAGAGTAACCTGAAGAAACTGACACCGGTGTGGAAGCAGGGGTTGCGTGCCATATACGACACTTATTTGGGCGAATGTCCGGACGAGTTTGAATATGAGGGTAAGAGATACACTCCGCAGAGTTATGCAGAGTCGTTGGGATTGAATGCGGATGATTATGTATCGATTACCAGTTATACACATCATCCGTTCTACACCCGTTTTGCCTTGGAGGTACCTGATAACTGGCGTATGGACCAGATGTATAATGTGCCGTTGGAAGACTTGATGGCTATCATTGACAATGCAATAGACAAAGGTTACACGATGGCGTGGGGTGCCGATGTGAGCGAGATAGGATTTACCCGCAAAGGTGTGGGTGTGATGCCTGATGCCGACAAGGGTGCAGATTTGACAGGAAGCGACATGGCCCACTGGTTGGGTTTGAGTCAGGCCGACAAGAAGAAGGAGTTGACATCCCGCCCCTTACCGGAGATGGAGATTACACAAGAGATGCGCCAAACGGCTTTTGACAACTGGGAGACGACCGACGACCACGGCATGCAGATATATGGTATTGCCACAGACCAGAACGGGAAAGAATACTATATGGTGAAGAACTCATGGGGGACAGAACGGAGCGACTATGCCGGCATTTGGTATATCAGCCGTGCCTTCATGGCCTACAAGACCAATGACATATTGGTACACAAAGATGCTCTGCCTAAAGATATCAGGAAGAAGTTGGGAATAAAGTGAGTGATTGAATGCTGTTTTAATGTTTAACAGTGAAGAGTGAGGGCATAATAGATAGAATTACCTATTGGGTGGCGCAGGTGTTGTCGTATCTGCTCTACCCATTGTTTATACCGACCTATGCTACCATATTGGTTTGCATATACCTATGGTGTCAGGATTCCGGCATGACATTTATGACTGCCTTACCTTTTGTAGGTTGGACTTTTGCTTTGACATTTGTTCTTCCGATGGTATGCATTGCTTTTCTTTGGCACAAAGGGAAAGTAAGCAGTCTGCAGATGGCTGACAAAAACGAGCGTGGTTTACCCTATTTGGCAGGTGGTCTGTCGATGGCAGTATGGTGGTTGTTTTTGTATTTGGCAGGTTTCCCCGCCGCCGTATGTATGACTGCCTTGATGGCAGTGCTGACTATCAGTATTGTGGGTATTATCAATATATGGTGGAAGATATCCATTCATTTGGCGAGTTGGGGTGTATTGACGGGCGGTGTTGTACTATGGACATTGCAGATGCACACAACGGCAACCGGTCTGCTGACAGGACTGATGCTGACGGCTTTGGTGCTGATGTTTGCCCGTTTAAGACTGAATGCACACACTCCCATGCAGGTGGTATGCGGCTACTTGCTCGGGCTGTGTACAGGACTTTTGCCACTATTTTGGATGGGTTGATAGAATATTTATTTATATGAAGAAGAGGATAATAAGCCTATTATCGGTTGTGTTGCTGGCGTGCGGTATGTTGTCGGCACAAAAAGGAGAATGGCAGTTGTCTGACAGTGCACAAGTGAGTCTGCTGACCTGCACGCCCGGCACGGAAGTATATTCCCGCTTTGGTCATTCGGCATTGCGCATCACTGATTCTGTGCAAGGAATAGACTGGACTTTCAACTACGGCGTGTTCAACTTCAACAGCGACCATTTCTATGCACGGTTTGTAAAAGGGGACACCCGTTATCAGTTAGATGTGGAGTCCACCGACTGGTTTATAGTGAGCAGTGCGGCAATAGGCAGGGAGACGATGGAGCAGGTGCTGCATCTGACACAGGAAGAGAAGCAGGCACTGACGGATGCGCTGATTTTGAATTATCAGCCCCGTAATCGCTATTACCTCTATAACTTTGTATTTGACAACTGCGCTACACGCCCCTACAACATACTGAGCCGAGTGTTGAGGCAGGAGTCGGGCGATACGCTGCTGACAACAGAGTTTGACCTGAGGCGCGACACCTACCGCGAGCGGATATTACATTACACGGGCAAATACTCGTGGTTGGGCTATGGCGTGAGTCTGATATTCGGCAGTGACGCCGACCGCATCATGACTTCGGGGGAGCGTCTGTTTCTGCCTGAAGAGTTGATGAACTATGTTGCAGAGGCGCAGCGCCAGGACGGTAGCCGTCTCTGCATGGCTGCTGACACGCATCGGTTTGAGGTGAAGGATTCATCATGGATATGGTCACCCTATATGGCAGAGATTGTGACAGGCTTGTTTCTGCTCCTCATCACTTTGTTTGACATGAGGCGCAACAGGGTGATGCAAGAGAAGGGGGGAGAAATAGCCAATGAAGTAAAGGTGAGTTGGTGGGCAGATATCATATTATTCATAGTGGGCGGAGTGTTGGGCATCATTATGTTTTATCTCTCCTATTTTTCGATACATCCGCTTGTAAAACACAACTGGAATCTGCTTCTTGTCAATCCGTTGTTGATTGTGGCAGGGGTATTGCTATGCGTGCCTAAAATACGGAAATGGACAGCACGGCATATAGGTACGATTGGCGTATTGTGGTTTATTCTGTTTATAATACGGTTTGCGGGCAGTGCATCACAACCGCTTCATTGGCTGATGCTGTTGCCAGCAGTGCATAGTGTGCGCTGGATAGCTTTGGGCTACAAGAATTTAGCAAATGACTTTCGCCATATATTTCACAAGAAAGACATGAAAA
Organism: Paludibacteraceae bacterium; assembly: GCA_905236355.1. Lineage (GTDB taxonomy): Bacteria > Bacteroidota > Bacteroidia > Bacteroidales > Paludibacteraceae > Colicola. Next base: position 7,657 of record CAJOPG010000078.1, read on the forward strand.
AAGGGGAATGGAAGATGGCAGTGGGAGTGGTAGCGTTACTGCTGACGGTTATGAGCGGGCGTATTCAGGCAGAGCCCCGGTTGACGGTAGTGATAGCAATAGACGGGTTGCATCAGCAGCCGATGCAGGAACTGCGCAGCTATTGGCAACAAGGCGGATTGCGCATTTTAGATGAGGAGGCGCATGAGAGTGTGGTGAGTTTTCCCTATCTGGTATATGGCGGTGCGGAGACGCTTGCCGGCATCATGACCGGCACCACGCCTGCGGTCAACGGCATTGCCTCTGACGCATATTTTCGCAGAAGCGACAGGAAAGTACACTCTATATTGGAAGATGAAGAGCAAACCGGCATCGGGTGTGAAGAGCACCTCTCTCCCAAAGCCCTATTAGCCCCCACTCTCACCGATGAGTTCCGTTTGTTCAATAGCGAGCGAAGTCGCATCTACGCCATTGGTATCGACCCCATAAGTACCATTTTGTTGGCCGGACACGGGGCCAATGCGTGCACATGGATAGATCCAGAGCATCAAGGGTGGGCGACAACCGGCTATTATAGCGAGGGATTGCCGAATGCGGCTGACAAGATGAATACAGGGGGGCGGTTTGCCGAGTTATCAGCAAAAGAGTGGACCCCGCGGATGGACGTGGGCATGTATATTCACCCGACTGCAGAAGAGCGTGGCAATAAAGGCTTTCATTATGTAGCGTCAGAGGTGCTCCGCCACTCTCCTATTGCCAACACTTTAGTGACAGAGTTGGCACTTGCATTGCAGAAGGACTTACAATTAGGGCAGACCACTGCACCCGACATGTTGCTATTGCAGATGACCGTTACTTCGCCTTCTGCGACTTCTGACCTGCTTTCGTCCGCCGAGCAAGAAGATATGTATCTAAGGCTGAATCAAGACCTTGGATACCTAATGGAGCAACTCACCAAGCGAGTAGGGCGCGACAATCTCAGGTTTGTTGTCTTCGGGTTGCCGCGCAAGGGGCAAGGAGATGACAACTTGCAACGCGCCAATCTGCAGGCACACTTTTTCAATACCGACCGTGCAGCAGCCCTCATCAACACCTATCTGATGGCTATGTATGGTCACGAACGGTGGATTGATGGCAGCTACGGACAAAGTATCTACTTGAACAGGACACTGATTGAGCAGAAAAAGATGTCGCTGAAAGAGTTGCAACAACAGGTGAGCAGTTTCTTACTTGAGTTTGAGGGCACGGAAGCGGCTTTTGCCTCAACGGATATAGCCCTTCTTACGGGGGAAGGAGAATCGGCCAAGTTGCGCAATAGTTGCAACAAACGTTGCACGGGCGATGTAGTTTTCACTCTGCAACCCCTGTGGCGATGTGGAGAGAGCCAGGAGAAAGCGTTTGACCGTGTGGCAGATACGGCCCCCCAAGTCCCCTTCTATATGTGGACCACCGAGCGCACCCCCCTACCCGACCGCCAACTCAATGCCACGCAACTCTCCGCTATCATCTTGCAATAGCTTTTTGCTATTCTGTTTTGTGATTCTGCTTTGCTCTATTTTCACTCTATGCAAATATCCCCCAATCGGTCATTAGACTGCTTCGGGTTTATTTGGTTGAGTTAATTATGCGTATTCTCTGCAACATAGCTTCCGCCCACTCCCTACTTTCGGATAATTGATAACGACAATTGCCGCTCGGGGCCGGAGTGAAGATAGTGGCACATTGCGGCGTCAGGCGAACTATTCCGCGTTCGGAGAGAGCGAATTGGCTATCCCCCTCTACAGCTTGAACAACAGGCAAGACATCCCACATCCGCTGTCCCGTATTGCAGTTGCAGGTCATATAGACCTGTTTAATCGGGTGTACATCCGTCCAATGAACATCACTAATAACCTGTTCGGGCGTATATTCCACTAACTGCCCCACCTCCATTGGGGAGAATACGATATCCACATCTTGCGGCCAAAGGTCAAAGAAAGTTTGCGCAAAGGCAGGACCTTGCGCTAAGTTAAAGTCGGGTTCCTCCGCGTCACCAAATACACCACCTTGCATATAAAGGCATTTCACTTTTTGACGCACCAGTTCTTTTCCGCTAAGTGCCGAATACTCGTCCGCCTTCGATTGAAGGAGTTGCGCCATACACGCCACAAATCCTATAGAGCAGATACTTACACTATGGTCAGGTTGTTTGCTCAACAAGAGACGATATAGTTGCCAACCATCGGGCAACGAACTATAATCGCTCAGCGTGCGGCTGAACATAGCATTGCCCTCCTTGAGGGTATAGTATGGCATCTTTTGATAGTCAATCCACACCTTGGGGCTATCTAACCCATTACGCACGAGTGCCAAGGGTGTTGTTCCACTCCCGAAATAATTGGTCATCACATCGGCGCAGGCAGCACAATCATCGCCCACTCTATCCACTACGACTCCAAGCAGTTGACACTTGCCACATTGCTCATAATCAAGCAACATCTGTATCGCAAACAAGTCGTCAGTAGATGAGCCTATATCCGTATCCAGAATAACCAGCGGTGTGCCAGTATAAGGCTTGGGCTTGCCCTCTATTGAACATCCGCACAGAAGACCCAATAGCAGTGGGAGTAGAAGAAAATGTTTTTTCATTTATAATTATTATTTTTAATTACTACTTATTCTACTTTGAATATCGATTTGGTGAGAAGCCCAAGGAAAAAACGCTTGTGCCGGTTGAGGATCCGGATATGTCCGAGCAGCACCACATCAAGTGCGACAAAGCGTTTGCATTCGTATCTTTCGACTATTCTGATATTTTAGTTGCAAAAGTACAAGAAATACTCGATTTATGCAAATGTTTCTTTCGGAAATTGCACAAGAGATACCAAGGCAGAGTATTTTCAGAGCATTACATATACCTATCCGTTGGCGGAATTGTGGTTAGCACTATGGCAGGAGAATATTTTAAAATTCCGATTCTAATTATTCCTGATTTATTTTGTCAAAACCGATTTTTTGACTATCTTTGTAGCCGATAAACTATGTACTATGGATAACTATATCGTATCGGCACGAAAGTACCGCCCGACAACCTTCGAGAGTGTTGTAGGACAACAAAACATCACGCAGACGCTCCGCAACGCCATTCGCACCAACCGTTTGGCTCAGGCCTATCTTTTCTGCGGTCCGCGCGGAGTGGGTAAAACCACATGCGCCCGCATTTTTGCAAAGACCATCAACTGCCTGAATCCGACAGCAGACCATGATGCCTGCAACGAGTGCGAGAGCTGTCAGGCTTTCAACGAGCAGCGCAGTTTCAACATCCATGAGTTGGATGCTGCGAGCAACAACTCAGTGGAAGACATCCGCAACCTGATTGACCAAGTGCGTATTCCGCCACAGATAGGCAGATATTCGGTATATATCATCGATGAGGTGCACATGCTCTCCAAAGACGCTTTCAATGCACTGCTCAAGACTTTGGAGGAGCCGCCATCGTATGCGGTCTTCATTCTTGCCACCACCGAGAAGCATAAGGTGATACCCACTATCTTGTCACGTTGTCAGGTGTATGATTTTTCACGCATCACTGTAGCAGACACCATCCGTCACCTGCAATATGTAGCGCAAAAGGAAGGGATAGAGGCGACGGAAGAAGCGCTGAATGTAGTTGCTCAGAAGGCCGATGGCGGCATGCGCGATGCATTGTCCATATTCGACCAATTAGTCAGTTTTTGCGGCAAAGACATCACCTACGAACAAGCCATTGAAGTGCTGAATGTGTTGGATACGGAGTACTATTTCCGTTTGGTTGATTGTGCACTGCAGCAGGATGTGAGTCAGGCGTTGTTGCTTTTCAACACAGTGCTCAACAAAGGTTTTGATGCTCAGAATTTCATCATCGGATTGGGAGCTCACCTGAGGGATGTATTAGTATCGAAGGACTCAATTACCACCAAGTTGCTTGAGACATCCGAATCCATCAAGAAGCATTATGCGGAGCAGGCACAGCGTTGCCCCGCCCCCTTCCTATTCAAGGCATTGGAGATTGTCAATGATTGTGACATTCAATATCGCACCGCCAAAAACAAGCGTCTGACGGTGGAGATTATGCTGATACGCTTATGCCGACTGACTGCTCCGCAAGAGTCTGTAGCAAACAGCACTCTGCCCAATCCTGCTCTCACCAACCAACCGGCACAAGCAAGTCCTCAGGTTCATCCGGCGACGCCTCACTCCGGCACGGCCGCAAGACCTGTACAAACAAATGTGTCTGCCAACACTCAGCAACCTCGTCCTGCAGAGGCACGCCCCGTCTCTGTTTCTATTCACGGGAATGCGGCTTCCGGCAACACACCCGCTACTTCTACACCACAAATAGCGGAGGAGCAACAGTTGCGCAACACCCCTTTTCAGTCTGAGGCGTTCGAAGCGGCGTGGCTCACCCTACCCCGCCATTTCAGCGACGACCGCCTCAAAGCCACATTGATGAATGTGCAAGCAAGGGTGGAAAATGGGACTACCATAGTGCTGACACTCAGCAACCAGTTGCAGGAGCAGGAAGTACTGAAAGTGAAGCAGGAGATTCTGCATATATTGGCTGACCGACTAAGCAACGACCATCTGCAGTTGCAGACCAAGGTTATGGAAAGAAAGCAGGACGGAGGATTCACCAATGCGGATAAATACCGCCGATTAGTTGAGATGAACAAGAATTTAGACGAATTGAGACAGGTCTTGGACCTGCAATTGGAATAAAATATATTGTTGCTTGCGGGAATCCGCTTCTATATTCTAATAGCAAAGCGTTAAACTCTAATCCAAGAAGCATGCTTACTGATTTTCTACCTACCACAAAAAAAGAGATGCTACTACGCGGCTGGGAAGAAGCTGATGTGGTTTTCTTCTCAGGCGATGCGTATGTGGACCATCCGTCGTTTGGTGCGGCAGTGATAGGCAGAACATTAGAAGCGGCGGGATTGCGGGTCGCAATAGTGCCACAACCTGATTGGCGAAGCGATGACAGAGATTTTACCAAATTGGGCAGACCGCGTTTATTCTTTGCTATCTCGGCGGGGAGTATGGATTCGATGGTGAATCATTATACCGCCAACAAGCGCCTTCGTAGTGATGATGCATACACCCCTGACGGGCGGGCGGGCATGCGACCTGACCGATGCACCATAGTATATTCAACAATTCTGCGTAAGCACTTTCCGGATGTACCGATAGTGATAGGCGGAATAGAGGCCTCGATGCGCCGACTGACACATTATGACTATTGGGCAGATCGACTGATGCCTTCAATATTAGCTGACAGCAAGGCTGATGTGTTAGTATACGGGATGGGAGAAAAACCCATGCTTGCACTGGCAGAGCACTATGCGCACTCACAAGCAACGCCGCATCATATACCGCAGACAGCCTATATCGGCAAAAGAGGGCAATGGACAGAAGAGGATACTATCATACTGCACCAACATGCTGATTGTGTAGAGAGCAAACATCGTCAGGCAGAGAATTATCGTATTATAGAAGAACAGACTAACACGATGCATCCCAAGCGGTTGGTGCAAGCCTTGTCTGCCACAGAAGAGGTGGTGGTGAATTCTCCCTACCCTCCCATGACGACAGAGGAGATTGATGCATCGTTCGACTTGCCCTACATGTATCTGCCTCATCCCAAATACAAAGGGAAGACCATTCCTGCATACGAGATGATAAAATTCTCCGTATGTCTTCACAGAGGCTGTTTCGGGGGCTGCTCTTTCTGCACTATTTCGGCGCATCAAGGGAGACATGTAGTGTCGAGAAGCAAATCGAGTGTTCTGCGCGAGATTGAAAAGATTGCACAACTACCCGACTTCAAAGGCTACTTGAGCGACCTTGGCGGACCAAGTGCCAACATGTATGGTATGCATGGCAAAGACCTCTCGCTTTGTGAGCACTGCCACCGCGCCACCTGCTTGCAACCCAAAATATGCAAGAATTTGAATCAGGATTTTGGCCCGCTTCTTGATATCTATCGCACCGTTGACCGATTACCTTATATTAAAAAAGCGTTTGTAGGAAGCGGCGTGCGGTATGATTTGCTGAATGAGGAATATGCACGCGAGTTGATAATTAGGCATGTAAGCGGACGGTTGAAGGTGGCTCCCGAGCATACGGAGGCCGGTGTACTCCGCCTGATGCGCAAACCCGCATTTGAGGTATTTGAACAATTCAGACGCTTTTTTGAGCAAGTAAACAAAGAGGCTTGCTTGCAGCAACAACTCATTCCCTATTTCATTTCCTCCCATCCGGGTTGCAAGGAGGAGGACATGGCAAAACTGGCAATAAAGACAAAGCGTATGAATTTCAAATTGGAACAGGTGCAGGATTTTACTCCCACCCCCATGACCCTGGCAACAGAAATGTACTATACAGGGCTTAACCCATACACAATGGAGCCTGTGTATGTAGCACGAGGCAAAGAGCAGAAACTCGCCCAACGGCAATTCTTCTTTTGGTATAAAAGAGAAAATCAACAAAGTTTAAGGAGAGA
>CAJOPG010000079.1 GCA_905236355.1 Paludibacteraceae bacterium
GAAGTCCACCACAAAGGGTATCGTATCCTGAAACTCGTCAACAAAGAAGTAGGGATAGCGGGCTTGCAACAACTTATACGCTTGGGGATATTTCCCGAATATCAGCCACGACACATATAGTATGTCGTCATAGCTCAATTCACCCTGCGACCACAAATGCCTCTTAAAAGCAAGATATGCCTCATTCGGTATCTTATAGGTTTTTTTTTGCGCTGGTTGTGCATATTTGGGTTTAAATCCGATAAACTGATGATTATCATAGTGCCAGCGACAACGACTCAACGCTATACTAAACAGTTCAGCATCTATCCACGCCCTCCCCATATCCTTCAGAAGCTCATACGCCAGCACCTGCGACATATAATTGCTCTCATCAACCACTATCAGTTCTTCTGTTTTCAGCCCGATTTCATCTGCCACCAAATAGGCGTAAGGCTTCACCACGTTGGCAAACAAGAAACTGTGTATTGTCGCTACTTCCACGCAGTCGTTATCGTAACGTAACCGATGACTGATGGTGTCTGTACCCACATTGGTATAGGTAATACAGGCCACTTTCTTTACAGCCCCGAGCTTCTTGGAGTGGGCTACCACATCCATAATGTGACCAATCAGCCAATGGGTCTTTCCAGCTCAAGGACCGGCACTTACCTTGAACGGTACGTCTATGGGTATTCGTTCTTCCGAGCCTATGACAATAGCCATCGCAGTGCTTCTTCTATATACTGAGGTACGTGAAAAACAAACCTGTCAGCAGGTGCTTTCTTCAGATTGTCTTCCAGCACCACATTCAACTCCAAAGCATTGGCCCCTTTGCTGACTGAATTCAGATAGCGCGAAGCTATGATGGCTTTGTTCTTCTCATCATCCGTCCAGCCGCAAGCACGGATAGAGTCCTTAATGCGCTTGTTCTCGTCGCTTTTCCTCAATATGTTATCCAACATCGTGTCAATATTCGGTTCAGCCATCAGACGACGCAATTCGTTCTTGTTCTTCACCGACTCCGTAAGCAGTGCCTCACAACCGACATTCTCCCTCATCAAGTCATATTCCAGCGTCCTGCCGTATGTCGCATCTTGCCTGAAGAATCGTATGTTCGGGTGAGCGGCATACAGTGCCACCTCTGCTTCGCCATGATGTTGGTACTGACTGTCAGCCTTCACGCCATACTCATACGGATAGCAGGCTTCATAGTCTTCAGCACCGTTTTCTTTCTCCACCGGGTCTATGTCTGTAATACAGGCCACTCGTTTATTGATGGTCTTGGGCTTGGTAGTGTCAAACAACTTCAAGAAGTGACTGAAATACCTACCACCCATATTCACCACCAGCACATGTGCATCCGTCAGGTTATAGCCCAGATATTTGGCAAAGACTGGAAGCAGCAGTTCTTCCGCTACCCCTTCCACAAAGATTAGTTTGTTGGCAAAGAACATGTCTGCCTTTGTAGCATCCAGAAAACGCTGTACGAACTGCTTTGAGTTCTGATCTTCCGCAGAATTGCTAAACACCTCTCGAGGATAACCTACACTCAACTGTCCTATTGCTGGTGTAGTTAAGCAGATAAGATCGTCCGTTTCCACCGCTGACGCTATCTGCGTGCTATGTGTTGTGATAAAGGCTTGACGAATATGCTGGTTCTGCTTGTTGTCTTGCAAAAACTGCAAGAACTTATACTGCATAGCAGGATGAAGATGTGCCTCACATTCCTCAACGGCTAAGAACGACAGCAGTTTTGTATTCCGCTTCATAAACGAACTATTAGCTTCTGCCTGCATCTTTGCCAACAACAATGACATAAATATAAGGTTGTTGTACCCAAGTCCGTTATATGTGGCCGGAATCTCAATACCAGCAGCATACTTGATAATCAAGCGAAGCGCAGAGAACATCTCGTTTTCCGTCAAGTCGCCATCGAAGTCTGGGTCTGCATTGTTGAAGGTGGCACCAGCATCCTTTGCATATTTCAGAAAGATGTCCTTACCCGCTTGCAAGCGATTCTGAAGGGTTGCCATCAGTGGTGAAGATTGTGCCAGGAAATCATCGCGAAGTGTTTTCAGTTCCCCATTCTTCGCATCGTCATCCTTAGTCGCGTCATTCTTTACATTGTAGTCTATGAAGAAATTCAGCACCTCACGGAGAAGCGGGTTATACCCGGCATAGAGGTCACGGCTTACGTCGCGTATGGCATCCATAAACTGGAAATCTATCTGAGGCAGTTTGCCTCTTACGTTCACCGCTTGTACTCCACCGCCCAGCCGCTGGCTCTGATATTTACGGATATAGTCCCGATCTATGATTTTCCATATTTCCTTGGCCGTTGTGGCTCCCGCCACGTCAGCAAGATAGTTTGCCTCCTCGTCAGCCGTGAGCGCATAACTGTAGCTCATCTTTGCCTCGGTACTCAACTGCGGGTCAGTCATAATGTCAGCAAAGAGGCCAATTTCTTGCGAGTCATCAGGTTCCCTTTCGCTTCTATGCAGTGTGATGGTAATATTCAATCTAGGTGATTGCGCTTGCAATACAGCTATATCCGTCTCATAAAATAAATCATTTGTATGCAAATCCCTGTGGTTGAAGTAGCCCAACACCAGCCCCAATGCACGGAGCAGATTACTCTTTCCCGTGTTGTTATGACCTAATATCACATTCACCCCCTCATGGAACGGAACTACAGCATCCTTGAAGTTCCGGAATCCTTTTATCTCTATCTCACTGATGTACATAGTATACTTACTAATTCAAATGCATTATTGTATTCTCTAATCTCTTCACCTCATCTTTCTCATTTTCATACACCACGTCATGTATCAGATTTCTCGGATATAGATATTTTTTACGCAAATAAGGCAAAAGTTTCTTATGGATATTTACACAACAGAACATCTTCTGCTTCGCTTGTTTATTCATCACTTCTACTAACGGCTCGTCAATAGTATTATTTATAATGAACATACCCTGCTGTTTGACTATCCTGTCATTGATAATCTCATATTCACAATGAAAATTAAGTACAGGTATGTCAATATTAACCCTACCTAAGCTAGGTCCACCCAATGGAATAAACGTAATATCGCTCTGTTCTCCGTCAAGCCGGAATTGATGATACAGCAATCTACATATATTTTCTTCGACATCTTTCGTATCCAAAGTAATACCATCAACTAATGCTTCCGAAACCATTCGTTCTATGTTATGAGCTGCTGATTGCATTATACTTTGCACGGTCGCCCCAACCCAATCAAAACTCTTTGATATATAATAAAGCGACATATAGTCACCTATCTCATTGTTACTACTATCAGTCCATTTGTTTTCGTCCCAATCTGATGCGAAGAACAAACCTGTAAGAATACTTTCAGAGAAGTCAATCATTGGTGAAGGGGCATTGAAGTGCTGAATCAGTGCCATTAAGAACATATCATTGGAATGCACATTTTGCTGCTGCATATATTGTTGCACCTCGTTCAAACATTCCGTGTGACGAATAATCTCTTCTACGAAATCATAATAATTAGTTTTCCCCATCCTTGCTACCCAATCGGTCTTTTGAAACCAATGACGCTGAGAAGAAGCATACATTTTATATTTGGCTTCGCTTACTCCTCGAAAAAGTAAACCATTTTCTAAAGGCTGAAGACGATTTATTAATTTATCCAGTTCCAATTCACTATTGACGAATTCACTCGTAAAATATTGTGATTCTTTTTCCGCAAAGCCTTGGTATTCTGGCAATTTTGGAATTAAATCATTATAATCAACTAACTTATTCTTAAAGGGACAGGCCTCAAATATGTCTCTATAATTTATCTTGTCATTTGGAGCAATCGAGAATTCATTATTGCTAATGATTCTCTCAATATCTGCCTCACTATTAACATTATAAGGTGAAGTCTCCGTCCGCCCAACACTCGAGAAATAATCCAAATACTTAAAACTTCCACCTATTATCTGATCAGAAAACCGCACCCAGGCACTAGGAACGCGATAACTGTCAGATATAATTAAACCATGCAAAGAACTGGAGATGATTTTACGACAACAACAAATCTGACGAGGTATATCAAACCAGTTATCATAGCCTTGCATTTTGATAATCAGTACATCAGGATGCAACCTACAGAAAGCTATCAAAGCAGGATTATCAATATCTTTGTAATGAGGAATGATTCCTAACTTATACTTCTTCTCAAAACTAGGACGGTAATACCTGGAAATCAGAAGGGCCGGATCACCATATAATTCAAGGCATTGGATTCCATTCTTTAACAATTCTTTTCTAGTGAGAGGACCTCTTACTGAATGTACCTTTTGAGGAATACTTTTCAATTCGTGATTCTCCTTTATGATACCACTGCCCCACACTTCGTAGTATCGAGCAGGATAGTTCCCAATAATTGAGCCAATACAAGTATATGCCTTAACTGGGATAATTTTGTAAAACAAAGAGGGTGAAATATCTTTCACCTTAAGCTTTGATATGTACTCAATAAAATATTTGTTTATGTCATCGCCCCAGTTGTTATTTAACATCTTTGCCCCGCGATATGACATCCAGCTATAAATATGCAATTTGTTGGGTCTGAAAAGGCTTGCCATGTCGGATGCAAAACGCTCCAGGAAATGCCATCCGCGTATTATGATATTACTTTTCTCTTGTTGCATTTTTTGAGTCCACTTTAAAAAGTCAACATCCCCTCACCATGCATTAACCTCCTGCCGAGGGGCGATGACAGAAGTGCGAAAAAAGTTGCAGTCGAAGTAAGATATTTTTGCATAATTCATTGATTTTATTGACTTGCATACAAATCAGAAAGCGAGTTACCATGTTCAGAGAGACCGATACGAACACCCAGATGTCCTTGTTTGACAA
>CAJOPG010000080.1 GCA_905236355.1 Paludibacteraceae bacterium
GGAGTACATTACCCCGGTGATATATTAGGAGGTTTGGCGGTAGGCGGCGGAATGGCCTTGCTATTCTACTTTTTGCTACGATGCATAGACAAGGCTGTTTGGAAGCGTCGCTACGAGAAAGTAGCCATCGGAGTTTACCGGCCTGTTTACATACGGGATGCCCGATTCATATCTGCCATCTGGCAATGGATGACAGGTCTCACGATAATGCTAACCTTGGGGATTGCGATGATATAAAGGACAGGCAGGGAATCCGCGGGACGGGCGTGTGTTTATTGTGCCGTAGTGGTGTCGGCGGGTGCTTTGCTCTGCACCATGCGCACTGTTGTTTGCCGTTGTGGTCCCGTTTCGCGTCGTTTCTGCATAAAGAGTTCGAATTGCTCCGACGTCAGGATGTCTTTCATCTCAGCCCGCATACTATCCATGCGGATAACAATTTGTTCCCGTGTCTCGTTTCCTGTGCGTCGCATGGCATACTTCAGGTGCAACGCATGCACTTGGTTGCGCTGTTCTTCTGTGAGATTGAGGTCACGCTGCAGTCGTTCTGTTTGCGTATCTGCAATCTGCTCGGGTGTACGCATAGGGCGTCCGTCAGACTGACGGGCCGACAGCTGCAAGACTCCGACAAGCAGGAAAAGTGACAAAAGGGACAAGTGTTTCATGCGACAAGATGCGATTTAATGGTAAAGTGCGATAGTAGTATATCAGTTTGCCAAGTTAATAATTTAATAGGCTAATCGTTTTATTGTTGATTTTGCAACAAAATTCGTGCCAAAAAGAGGGGATAATTCTAATACCCAAGGAGGTTAAGGAGGAGAGTGACGGGAAGACTGTCTGAAGATTGCACAAGGAGGGGAGGGAGGAATAAGGATGTGAGTATAAACGGCAGGGGGCGCATGCGGTCAGTTTGCAGCGGGAAGGGGCTACTTGCGGGGTTGAGAAAAAGATTGTAAATTTGCAGCGGTTTATATAAAAGTAAGATACCCGTGTCAACAAGTTAACCGGTGTGAGTTTTCTGAAACAAGTTTTGCATCATGTTATGCCCGAACGATATGAGGGTGCAGATATGGCAAGAGAGACAACAATAAAAATCAGCAGGATATGTCGTCCACATATTTCATAGCAAAGCATTTGTATTTCACGCAGGCGCGCGAGGGAAGGATGTCGCGTCCGGCAGTGCGTGTGGCGCAGGCCGGTATGATTATCGGGATGGTTGTGATGCTGCTGACACTTTTTATAGTGATAGGTTTCAAGCGCGAGGTAAGGGAAAAGGTAATCGGTTTCGGTGCCCACATACAGGTACTTAATTACGACAACAACAGCAGTTATGAAGCACAGCCGATATGTGTGAGCGAAGAATTGTTATCACATCTGCGTGATACACGGGGCATTGCATCAGCCAGTGAGTTTTGCACGAAGCCTGGCATTATCCGTACCGATAAGACATTTATACCTATTATATTAAAGGGTAGTCCGCTTCCTGAGGCCGACCCGACGCCATGGACCTTTTTCGGAGACTGTCTGCAAGAGGGGCATTTACCCGAGACGGCACAAGATGTTATTATTTCGCACGCCATGGCTGCCCGTTTAGAGATGCATTGTGACACGGATTTGCTATGTTATTTCATTCAAGACCAGGTGCGTGTGAGGAAACTGCATGTGTGCGGAATATATGAAACGGGGTTTACGGATAATGATGACCTGTTTGTAATAGGTGCTATGCCACAGGTGCAAAGACTTAACGGCTGGAACGAGAATCAGGTATCGGGTATAGAGATACGCCTGACAGACTTTGACAAGTTGGATGAGATGACCGACCGTGTGTGGTATATGACCGCCAATCGTGCTGACGCGGATGGCAATTTCATGCAGGCAATGAGTATCCGGCAGTTGTATCCTGCCATATTTTCATGGTTGGACCTATTGGATATGAATGCGGTGGTAATCATATTGCTGATGCTTGCGGTGAGCGGTTTCTGTATTGTTTCGGGTTTGTTGATACTGATATTGGACAACATACAGTTTGTGGGAACGATGAAAGCATTAGGGGCATCCAACCGTTTTCTGCGTCATGTATTCATGTGGGAGGCGGCCTTGTTGGTGGGGAAGAGTATGTTGTGGGGCAACCTGACAGGCATTGCACTCTACCTGATACAGTCATGGTGGCATATCATTCCGCTGGATGCTGCGACCTATTATGTGAGTTATGTGCCGGTATATTTCAGTTGGACGGGGTGGCTTCTGTTGAATGCCGGAACTTTAGCGGTGTCGCTACTGATATTGTTAGCCCCTACAACTATCGTAACAAAGATATCGCCGGCAACGGTGATGCGGTTTGAGTGATGAAAGGTTAAATGTTAAGGGGTATGGAATTGCAGACAAAAATAGAGATTCGGCATGCGAAGACGGAAATCGTCTATCAAGAGCGGTTGTTGCTGTTGGGTTCATGCTTTAGCGAGCATATTGCACAGAAACTGCAGGAGTCGTGTTTTCAAGTGAGCAGTAACCCATTTGGAGTGCTGTACAACCCGATATCAATAGCCCGCTGCCTTAGTCTGCTACTGCAAAACGGTCAGGACATGGTGGAAGCGGAAGATACAGTGCAGTATAATGGTATGTGGCATTCGTTGCTGCATCACGGTTCATTTTCTTGTGCAGACAAACAAGCATTCGAGAAGGGAATAAGCGAGAGTATTACGGCAGGAAGGAAGGCCTTACGGGAAGCAGATGTTGTGATTGTTACTTTCGGCACGGCCTGGGTGTATGAGAAAAATGGTCGTATTGTATCGAACTGTCATAAACTGCCGGCGAATCAGTTTAGCAGACGGCGTATGAGTGCAGAAGAGATAGTGGAGATATGGTCACCTTTGACAGCACAACTGACGCGGGCCGGCAAACGAGTGATATTCACCATCTCTCCTATTCGTCATCTGAAGGACGGATTGCATGAGAATCAACTGAGCAAGGCCGTATTACTGTTGGCAACAGAACAACTGGTGCATAGTGATCAGGTAGAATATTTTCCTTCGTACGAATTGATGATGGACGAGTTGCGTGACTATCGTTATTATGCCGATGATATGTTGCATCCGTCAACGATGGCCGTGGAATATATCTGGGAGCGATTTTGCCATACTTATTTCTCGGCAGAGACACAAAGCGATATGCGAGTGCTGCAACAGTTGTATAAGGACTTTTCCCACCGCCCTCTGCATGCAGACACTACAGAATGGCGGGCATTTATCAAGAAGCGACAGGAACGATTAGAGGCATTGCAGCAGCAGTACCCGTGGTTGATAAGACAGACGGGCGTTGCCGATTGCCTCCGGTAAGGTTATTTCCGCAAGGATTTGTTCACGGAGTGGACAGAAGAAGTTAAGGGAGAGCGAGCTTGTGTGCTCGCTTCTGTTGTCTTTGAAGTATAGTTTCGTGGTTGCAAAAAAAAAATTTGTGAGAATGAATCAGTTTTTGTAATTTTGCGCCCTACAATATGTAAACTCTAACATTAAATAACTATGAATACAAGTAAAGTAATGAAGTCGGCATCTGCCGCAATGCTTGCAAGTACGTTATTATTAGTCGGTTGCAGAGCAAAAGTTGATTTAGACAACATTGATCCGAGTGCAGAATTACAATTAGGCATGGCGCTTCCCGTAGCCACGGCAAGTGCTACATTTGCCGACTTTATAGGCGATGACAAGTTGCTTAACCAGATAGAGATTGGCACGGGAACAGATAAGGTCAATGGTGAGAACGGAGTGGATAAAGGGGTGCTTTTCTTCCGCAACACTTCCTACAGCAAGAGAAACTACCACAAGATTGACTTGAAGAATTATATGCAGGATGTAACCACTGATTTCTACTTGAAGGACCAAGTGTCAGGTGGTGTGATACCTGCCACGGGTTCGGCGCAAGCGTTGGTTTTCCCGCTTAAATTAAAATTGAAAGGCATCAACAACGATTTTTCAAACGAGCGTCTTGACAGGATGACGATTGATGCCGCCAATTTCATCTCCAAAATCAGTTTGAAGAATGTGAATATAAAGAAGGAGGATATACAAAAGGTGGAGATTGTGCTTTACGGTTCCAACCGCAATGCGGGGAAGGCCGTTGCTGACAGGGAAGGTTATTTTGAGGTGCAAGGCAACTCCCCCTTGTCAAGTGACTATGTGTTTGAAGTGAAGGATTTCCAGAAGAAAGGTTTCAATACGAATATTCCTATTGAGATTGACAATTTTGACATTATCCTGCAAAAGACGATAACTGAAGATTTTAATTCTTTTGCTGATGCGAACCAAAATGTAGTAACGGAATTGGGATTTGATTTTGTATTCTACCTGAATCCGTCGACCCCGATTACTTTCACGGACAACTCCGCCATCAGTTATGAGTTCAAAATCGACTTCTTGGAATATAGCGCTCTATATGGCTTTTTCGACCCCTCCAACCTTATGCGGGACAAGAAGACTGATACTATTGCCAATGTTTTTGAAGAATGGAACAGATTTAAAGCATTAAAACTCGCGCTTGCTAAACCGCGCATTGATTTGGATATCATTTCTTCTATCGCCGCCCCATTGGAAGTGTATGTAAATTCCATATATGTCAGCAACGACAAAGGCGAGAGCCGGCCGACGACCTTTAATGAAACGGGAACGCAAATAGACAAGCAATACCCGTTTTACAATGAAATGACACCAAGCGATCCTCTTGACAAAACCACTACTAACAGTTTCTTCCTCAATGAGGAAACGGACAGAGGTAATTTGGATTATCTATTCCTCATACAACCCGAATATCTGCATTGGGACTACGAACTCCGCATACGCAGCGGCGGAAACAGGAAACAGCACCGGCTAACCAAGAATACCAATATTGAGACAGAAACGACAGTTACCATTCCGTTCCAATTCTTAGAAGGTATGTATGTGGACTATCGTGACACAACCGATATTAACTGGGCGGGAATATCGCTTGACTCTCTTACAGTCAACAACAAATACATTGACTCTATCGGCACGAGCAATGTGAAACTCCGTTTGAAAGTGGACAACACCATACCTCTTGATGTGAAGTTTCATTTCCAATTTCTGGATGACAAAGGCAAGCCTATCGACATGAGCGGATTAGAGATAACGACCGATGGGGAAGTGCTGGGAGACTCGGTTATCATTAAGGCGGCAGAGAATATAGAAGCTGCCGGCAATGTGGCCCGTATTAATGGAGAGCAAGAGCCGACGAGCACCCAGATTTTGATGAATCTGTCGGAAAAGCAATTCAACAAGATAACGCAAGCCACGAAGATGATTTACACAGCGGTTATCAACACCAGCGACAAGTCGTTCCAAGAGAATAAGTGGGTGAATGTAAAGGATGTGTCGGGTTTGGATATACAGTTAGGTGTGGCAGCCGATGTGGATGCCTTCCTGCGCTTGGACTTAAATGGAAACAAAGATAACAAATAAATAAGGAGGACACAGCAATGAAAAAGATGACACGAAAATTAGCACTCAGCACTCTGGTTCTCCTTTTGATCGGAGTTTCCGCTACAGCACAACAGGTGAACACTTTATACTTTTTGGAGAACTCACCGCACCGTCATTATATCAACCCTGCTTTCCAACCGATAAGCAAGGTGTATGTGAGTCTTCCCGTAATAGGCTACACGAGCATGTGGATAGGAAACAATTCACTGACGATGAGCGACATAATAGTCGGGCAGAACGGAAAGACCATGTGGTTCATGAATCCTGAATTAGACAGAGAGAAGCAGTTTTTCCGTCGAATACACAACTCTACCCTATTGGATACTGACATCAACCTCAACTTGTTGGGCTTTGGTTTCAGAATAAAGGACAACGGCTACTTACACTTTGGTATCAACGAGCGTATAGAAGGAGGCGTCAGCATGCCGAAGGATCTGTTCCGTTTCATGTTTGACGGCGGAATGAAAGATATTGACGGCGGCGACAACCTCTTCAACCTGAAATATCTGGGCGGAAGAGCAACGGCATACACGGAGATTGCCGGCGGCTACTCGCACAAGATAAACGACCAGTGGACAGTGGGTGGAAAGCTGAAGATAAACTTGGGAAATGCCTATGCCGGCTTGCGCAACAAGCAACTCGACCTCAACCTTACTGCCGACGAATGGCAGTTGCAAGGCAGAGGCGAGATGGAGTTGGTTTTGCCCATTACACAATATCCCACCTCTATCAACACACTCACCAAAGACGCCGGTGAAGGTGGTGCCGATTGGTCGTTTGACACAAGCGACCCGATGGCATTGGTGAAGAGAATGATGCCTGCAGGATTTGGTGTGGGAGTTGACCTTGGTATGACCTACAAGCCGATTGACATGGTGCAAATTACTGCATCTATCACCGACTTGGGCTTTATCTATTGGAACAAAGGCAACCGGTATGGCTACTCGGTTGACACCATATATAATGGTGTGGGAACTATCAACTACTCAGACTATGAAGACCCTGACGGTTCCTTCAACGGCAATCGTTTGGCAGACACCGTTACTACGCGTTTGAAAGGTATTTATGAAAACATGTTGCATGACGAAGGCGTTTCCGACGGTTTTGCACGCATGACGAGCGCCAAACTGAATGTGGGCGTGGATGCCAACTTCTGGGATAACCGTGTGGGCGTGGGTATATATTCACGCACAAAGTTGTTTGACCGCAGAGTGTATGAAGAGGTGACTATCGGTGCTGCTTTCCGGCCGGTACACTGGTTTAATATTGCAGCCTCCTACTCTTTTGTTAACGGCAGATGGAGCAATCTGGGCGCCGCTCTCGGATTGGTTACCTACGAAGGTATAGGCCTGACTTTTGCGATGGACTACATACCTATGACCTACGCACGTAAATATTACGGCGATGACAACAACGCCGACGGCATTGCAGACCATCATGTTTCTATACCCTACAAATCGAAGGGTGTGAATTTTGTATTCGGAATGAATATCGTGATTGGTCATCAGTCTGACAAAGACAAAGACGGTGTGAAAGACCAATATGACATCTGTCCGGGGACACCGAAGAAAGTGAGTGTAGACAGCTATGGTTGTCCCATTGACACCGACGGTGACGGTGTGCCTGATTATCTTGACCAATGTCCCAATACGCCCAATGAGGCCTACGGTTTGGTTGACGAAGCCGGATGCCCGATTGACACCGACGGTGACGGAGTGCCTGACTATATTGACCGTTGTCCGATGACACCTGAAGCCGCTTGGGGCTTGGTGGACGAATGGGGATGTCCGCTTGATACGGATGATGACGGAGTACCTGATTATCTTGACGAATGTCCGGATTCTCCTCAAGGGGCACGCGGATTTGTGGATGAAAAGGGTTGTCTGCTTGACACCGACGGCGACGGAGTGCCTGACTATATTGACGAGTGTCCGGATACCCCGGAAGCTGCCCGTGGATTTGTGGACGAGAAAGGTTGTCCGCTTGATACGGATGATGACGGAGTACCTGATTATCTTGATGAATGTCCGGATTCTCCTCAAGGAGCACGCGGATTTGTGGATGAGAAGGGTTGTCTGCTTGACACCGACGGCGACGGAGTGCCCGACTATATTGACGAATGTCCTGACACACCGGCAGAGGCACGCGGATTTGTAGATGAGAAAGGTTGCGAGTTGGATGGTGACAAGGATGGTGTGCCTGACTGGCGTGACAAGTGTCCTGACACTCCGCTCGAAGCCGGACCTGCAGCCGTTGACTCGGTTGGCTGTCTGAAAGATACCGACGGCGATGGAGTGCCTAACTATCTTGACCAGTGCCCCACTATTGCCGGTGTTAAAGAGAATCATGGTTGTCCTGCACTGAAGAAAGAGGTTCGCAACCTGCTCAAGAAAGCTATGCAAGGTATTCAGTTCGATACAGGTAAGGCTACTATCAAGAAGACTTCTAATCCGCTCTTGAACCAGATTGCCAATGTCTTCATTGACAACCCGAGTTATCTGGTTGAGGTGCAGGGGCACACCGACAATGTAGGTAAGCCTGATTTCAACCAAGACCTCTCGGAGAGACGCGCTCAAGCAGTAAGAGCATATCTGATAAAGGCGGGTGTACCGGAGAAGCAACTTATTGCACACGGCTACGGTGATACAATGCCTATTGCCAGCAACAAGACAGCCAAAGGTCGTACGCTGAACCGCCGCGTAGAATTCATCGTCAGCTTTGAGGAAATAACCTATGAGGATGTTTACCCCACTGCTCCTGATGCCCCTGCAACGACTCCTGCTGCAACGACCCCTGCAACGACCCCTGCTGCAACAACCCCTGTAGCACAATAAGAACTCTATACTAAACAATAAACAATCACTATATGGGAAGAGCATTTGAATATCGCAAAGCAACCAAACTGAAGCGCTGGGGACACATGGCGCGCACATTCACAAAACTGGGTAAAGAAATCACCATAGCAGCCAAAGAGGGCGGACCGGATCCGGATATGAATCCGCGTCTGCGCGTACTGATTCAGCAGTGCAAGAAAGAAAACATGCCCAAAGAAAACATCGAGCGCGCCATCAAGAAGGCAACCGACAAAAGCTCGGAAGGCTATAAAGAAATCAACTACGAAGGCTACGGTCCACATGGTATTGCCATCTTTGTAGAGACGGCCACCGACAACAATATGCGTACTGTGGCTAACATACGCAGCTACTTCACCAAGCACGGTGGCTCGCTGGGTACACAAGGCTGTCTGCAGTTCCTTTTCGACCGCAAGTCGGTTTTCACTGTAGCCCCAAAAGACGGCATTGACCTTGATGAACTTGAACTTGAACTCATTGATTACGGCGTTGACGAACTCGGACAAGATGAGGATGGCAACATTATCATCTATGGCGATTTCCAATCGTATTCGCAGATACAAAAATATCTGGAGGACAATGGCTTTGAAATCAACTCTGCCGAGTTTGTACGCATCCCCAACGACTATAAGACACTTACTGACGAAGAAAAAGAATCCGTTCAAAAGTTGATTGACAGAATAGAAGAAGACGAAGATGTGCAGAATGTGTTCACCAATATGGCGGAATAAGCAAAGAGGAGTACGAGTGAAGAGTTATCATCAGAATTGAATATGGAACTTATCAAAAAGTATTTTCCTCATCTGACAACACTTCAAGAGCAGCAGTTTGCTGCTCTTGGTGTACTCTACCCTGAGTGGAACCGGAACATCAATGTCATCTCGCGCAGGGATATCGACAACTTGTATGAGAGACATATTCTACACTCGCTTGCTATTGCCAAAGTACTGAACTTCAAATCCGGCACCCGATTGTTGGATGTGGGCACCGGCGGCGGATTCCCGGGTATTCCGCTCGCTATCTTGTTTCCCTACTGCCACTTCACCCTCATCGATGGTACGGCAAAGAAAATACGCGTTGCCACCGAAATCGCACAAACCATCGGTCTCAGCAATGCAACATGCCTATGGCAACGTGCAGAAGAAGAAAAGGGACTGTATGACTTTGTTGTCTCCAGGGCTGTCATGCCCTTGCCCGATTTGGTCAAACTCGTCCGCAAGAATATTTCAAGAGAGCAGCACAACGCCCTGCCAAACGGTATCATCTGTTTGAAGGGAGGTGAGTTGCAAGAAGAAACACGCCCCTTCAAAAACAAAGTGGAGATAACGCCACTCGACACTTTCTTTAAGGAAGAGTTTTTTGAAACGAAGAAAGTAATCTACTTGCCGATGTAAGTATGCTATTCAAAACTTTTTTTCTCAATCCCATACGCGTGTGCACCTATCTGCTTTCCGACGACGAAGGCAACACCCTCATTGTCGATTGCGGATGCTCTAATGAAAAAGAGCGGGAGCGGCTGAAAAACTACATCGCTGACAACCACCTCACGCCACAATTGCACCTCCTTACACATGGACATATCGACCATATCTATGGAGCAAGGTTCTTGTACGAAGAATATGGTTTGTTGCCTCATCTACACACTGCTGATGCATTCCTTTTTCAGCGCATGCCGCAACAAGCCGCTCTCTTCGGGCTACCTTTGGAGGACAGCCCCTTGGAAGAGTTTGTCCCATTGGAAGATGGACAATCTTTAAAGCTTGGTCTGACGGAGATAAACCTCATCACTACTCCCGGACATACACCGGGAGGAGTATGCTATTATATCCCGGCTTGCAATATGCTTTTCTCGGGTGACACTCTTTTTCAGCAAAGCATAGGACGAACCGATTTCTCCGGAGGAGACTACTCCACCCTGATTCATAGCTTGCAACAACTAAGGCAACTACCTCCTGAAACAATCGTTTATCCGGGACATGGACTTGAAACCACTATCCGGAATGAACTCGAATACAACCCTTATCTGTAAACAGATATAAATGCAGCAAACTATTTAAGACGCAGTTCTCCCCGCTTGCAATATTCAATTGGAGGAAATCTATACGGAGAACACGATTCAACAACTTATCACAGAACACTCATTGTAAATTCGTAGCAACTTTGGGTGATTATTGGGTGATTATTGGGTGATTATTGGGTGATTATTGGGTGATTCCAAGTCTATGCAGTACACCGACAAAAGGCACCTGCTGCTTTTCTAAAAC
>CAJOPG010000081.1 GCA_905236355.1 Paludibacteraceae bacterium
ATCAACCATACATCAACCATACATCAACCATACATCAAAAGGATATACAAACCCTAACTAAAGCCTGCTGCAAGCCTATGACGCCTCCTGATGCAGTAAACGCCTATTCTGATGTACTCGAACTCTTATAATGACAGAATTTGTGTATTTCCAAATCTTTGCGTATTTTTGTGCCACGAATGGAAACAATGGAAAATGAAAATATGCTGAGGGCTGTCTTAGTAGGATTGATTACTCCGGCACAACCTGAAGACCGCACTCAAGAATATCTCGACGAGCTGGCATTTCTGGCGGATACAAATCATATCGCGTCCGTTCGCCGCTTTGTGCAACGAATAGAAAAATCTGACACTAATACGTATGTCGGAGGAGGAAAACTGCAAGAAATACGAGAATATATTGCTGTAAAAAACGATAAAAATGCCGAAGAAAGCGAGCATATTGATCTCGTTATTTTCGACGACGAACTCTCGCCGCGACAACTCCGTAACATAGAAAAGGAACTGGGAATCCGCATTATGGACCGCACTATCCTTATTCTTGAAATATTCCTGCAACGGGCACAGACAAGTTATGCAAAAACGCAAGTGGAGATGGCACATCTGCAGTATATGCTCCCTCGACTCACCCGTATGTGGACACACTTGGATCGGCAGAGAGGTGGCGGCAACACCAGTCGCGGTATGGGTGAAACGCAAATAGAAGCCGACAAACGAATCATCAACCAGCGAATAGCACTCCTTCGGGAAGAATTGCAAAAGATAGACAGGCAGATGATGACCCAGCGCCAAAACAGGGGGAAAATGGTCAGAGTGGCATTAGTCGGTTATACCAATGTGGGAAAATCAACTCTTATGAACCTGCTGAGCAAGTCGGATGTGTTTGCGGAAAACAAATTGTTTGCCACATTGGACACTACCGTCAGAAAAGTAACTATCGACAACTTGCCTTTCCTGTTGAGCGATACTGTCGGTTTTATTCGGAAACTTCCGCATAATCTGATAGAATCGTTCAAATCCACACTTGATGAAGTGCGTGAAGCGGACCTGCTCGTTCATGTCGTGGATATCTCACATAGAAACTTTGAAGAACAATATGAAATAGTGGAACAAACCATTGCCGAAATCACTGCCCCTCAAAACAAAGAATGCAATAAACGAAAACCGAAAGACAGGTACGCGAAAACAAAAACGGCAATCAATATTCCGGAAATAATAGTGTTCAACAAAACTGATGCCTTCAGTTATATCCCCAAAGACGAAGATGACCTTACACCCGTACAACGGGAGAATATCAGTCTGCCGGAATTGGAGAAAACATGGATGGCACGCCTGCAAGACAACTGCGTGTTTATATCTGCCCGCAACAAAGAGAATATAGAACAACTCAAGCAAGTGATGTATGAAAAAATAAAAGAGATACATATCCGGCGCTACCCTTATAACGATTTCCTCTTCCCGAAATACGAATAATATCGGCATTTTGCAGAATGTGACAGATAGTGATTAACTCCTCAATATACTAACTATGGCAACAATCAGTGTAATCGGCGGTGCCAACTTCGATATCTCGGCAGGGCTTGCCGCCCCATTTATTGCTAACGATTCCAACCCCGGACATGTAAGTTTAGGGTATGGCGGAGTGGCAAGAAATATGGCACATAACTTATCTCTATTGGGACATAAGGTACATTTCATCAGTATCTTTGGAGGTGATATATTTGGAGGGTTGATGCGAGATTACTGCAGAAATATAGGTTTAGACTTGAGTCTGTCAGACGTTTTGAAAGAAGAACGTACCGGCATGTATCTGTGTATCAACAATCATAGCGGCGATATGATAGCAGCTGTGGCTGATACGGAAATAATCAACCATATCACTCCCGCTTTTATAGAAAAACGCGCCGGCGAACTCAATCAGTCGGACGCTATAGTATGCGACACCAATTTGCCTGCTGAATCGCTCCGCTACTTGTTGGAGTCGAGCTTAGTGCCGGTATTTGTGGACGGAGTGAGTACCACAAAAGCTATGCGAATTATAGATGCCATGCAACACAGTAAAGAGGCAAAACTACACACTCTAAAACTTAACTTGAAAGAGGCACTGACCATAACAGGGAAACAAACGCCACAGGAGGCAGCAGAGAAAATCATCAATTTAGGAGCAGAACATGTGTATATCACTTTAGGAGGTGAAGGTGTCTATTGTCGTAGCGAAGAAGACGACTGTATGTTTCCTTCATTGCCGGCGGAAGTGGTGAACACCACAGGTGCCGGCGATGCCTTCTTGGCAGGTGTGGTACATGCCGTTATGCAAAATGTGCCGTTCCCGCAAACCGCTCAATACGGACTGATGGCAGCCCGTGCCACCTTGCTGAGCGAACAGGCGGTCAACTCCGATATCGCAAACATCTTATTGTAACAATACTATAAAAATCACTATGAAACAATATTTAGACATCGCATCTGAAGTGCAGGAGGCACTTAATAAGGGCATACCTGTGGTAGCCCTCGAGTCAACCATCATCAGTCATGGTATGCCCTATCCTCAGAATGTGGAAACAGCCGTACGCGTGGAGCAAACTATCCGCGAAAATGGGGCTGTGCCGGCAACAATAGCCATCATCGGAGGCAGACTGAAGGCCGGTTGCAGTAGAGAGGAGATAGAATATCTGGGCAAGATGGGACAAACAATAACAAAGGCCTCTCGCCGTGATTTGCCGGTGTTGGTCGCCCGCAAAGAGGATGGTGCCACTACCGTGACAACCACTATGATGATAGCCGCCATGGCAGGAATAAAAGTCTTTGCTACCGGTGGAATAGGGGGTGTACACCGTGGAGCCGCTGTCACTATGGATATCTCCGCTGATTTGGAAGAACTGGCACAGACACAAGTGATGGTGATATGTGCAGGTGCAAAATCAATCTTAGATTTGGGCCTGACATTGGAATATCTGGAAACAAAGGGAGTACCTGTCATAGGTTATGGTACGGAAGAGTTACCTGCTTTCTATACCCGCCACAGCGGATTCAAAGTGGACTACCGGATAGATTCTCCTGAAGAATTGGCTGCTGCGTTCAAAGTGAAAACAGACTTGGGACTGCGAGGAGGAATGCTGGTGACCAATCCTATTCCTGAAGAATATTCGATGCCTGCCGAAGTTATCAACAAGGCCATTGATGCAGCAATAGAAGAGTCTGAGCGCTTAGGCATTCATGGCAAACAATGCACTCCTTTTTTGTTGGCAAAAGTGAAGGAACTGACAGGTGGTGAGAGTCTGACAGCCAATATAGAACTGGTACTCAACAATGCCCGTCTGGCGGCAAAAACCGCCCTGGCATTGACAAAATTGTAAGTGGGAAAGTATGAGACAGCGGATATTTATATGGATAATAGTAGCGGTATTCGTTTCGTGCCAACCACATCGTACCTATTTCCCTAAAAATGTAAAACCGGCGGAAGTGAACATTGTGCGTTTCGATAAAGACTTGTTGGCAGCAGACACGCCTGCAGACTCTATTCTCAATAATGTCCGTTGTCTATATAATTCTTATCCTGCATTTATGCCTTTTTTCTGTGAGAATATCATGGGAATACCTGCAGCGGACACACTCTCCGTGTGTGAGGCATTGCCTGATTTTTTGAATGATACCCTTTACGGGTTCAAGGAGACCAATGAGCGTGTGAAGGTGTTATATGCCGATATTGATGATTTAATGCAAGAATTGGAGACGGCATTCGGACGATTGAAGTGGCTTTATCCGCAGGCAGAAGTGCCGGAACTTACTTTTCTTGTAAGCGGTTTCAATGCTTCGCTGTTTTTCTGGGAGCCGATAGAAGAGACTTCTGGTATGGAGCAGAAACTGCGTATCGGTGTGGGATTAGATATGTATCTGGGCAGTGATTATGCCTTGTATGACAAAGTGGTGTGGAACTATCAGAAGCAGACGATGCGCAAAGAGAGTATTGCGGGTGATGTGGTTTCGGCATGTTTGTTCAGGATGTTGCCTTACACCAGCGACAAGAGCCGTCTTTTGGAAAATATGCTATATAGGGGGAAGATAATGTATTTGTTGTCATTGTTATTACCGGAAGAGGAAGAATATGCCATCATGGGCTATACCCAAGAGCAATGGCAGTGGCTCAAGCGCAATGAGCGTGCTATATGGCAACTGATGATTGACCGCCGTGACCTTTTCAAGACAGAAGGTACGGTACTGACATCTTATCTGGATGACGGGCCCTTTACTGCAGAAATATCGCAAGATGCCCCGCCGAGAATAGGGACATGGATAGGCTGGCGGATTGCAGAAAGCTATATGCAACATAACGAAGGTGTAAGTCTGCAACAGCTGATGGCAGAGGCAGACGCACAAAAGATATTAGAATACTCTTATTATCGACCTTGATGAACCGAGACGATTTTCCTATATTACAGGAGCGGGTTTACAACTGCCCGTTGGTCTATCTGGACAATGCGGCAACCGCTCAGAAACCCAAGCAGGTGCTTGATGCACTGCAGTATGCTTACACCCATTTCAATGCCAATATTCATCGCGGTGTGCATCATTTGAGTCAGGTGGCAACGCAGCATCACGAGGAGTCCCGGCAGGCAGTAGCCGATTTCCTGCGTGCCCGCAGTAGCAACGAAATAGTTTTTACAAAGGGCACCACCAATGCCCTTAACATGTTGGCACAGAGTTATGGTGAGGCCTTTGTCAGAGAGGGTGATGAGATAGTGGTAACCACAATGGAACATCACTCCAATATTGTGCCATGGCAATTACTGTGTCATCGAAAGGGGGCGGTGCTCAAGGTGATACCTCTTAACGACAATCTTACTCTTGATATGCAGGCGTTTTCTGCGATTTTATCGCAGAAAACGAAGATAGTGAGTGTGGCACATGTGAGCAATGTCCTGGGTATTATTAACCCGATAGAGGACATTATTCGTATAGCACATGAGCGTGGCATACCCGTATGCATAGATGCAGCACAGTCGGCCCCGCATCTTCCGATAGATGTACAACACTTAGACTGTGATTTTCTGGCTTTATCGGCACATAAGATATATGGTCCTACCGGCTTGGGGGTACTATACGGCAAAGAGGAGTGGTTGAACCAACTACCCCCTGCCGAAGGTGGCGGTGAGATGATAGAGCATGTGAGTTTTGAAAAAACAACATATAATACTCTTCCTTACAAATTTGAGGCGGGAACACCTGATTTCATCGGTAGTTTTGCATTTGCTGAGGCCTTACACTACCTGCAAGATACAGGTTGGGAGAAGATTGTTGAGCATGAAAGAGAATTGGGTAAATATGCCGAAAGACGGTTGGCATCGCTGCCTGATGTGGAGATATATGCACAGGGAGCAGCGAAGGCGGGTGTCATATCGTTTAATGTGCGCGGAGTGCATCCCTATGATGTGGGAGTGTTGCTTGACAGACAGGGAATAGCCGTACGCACCGGACATCATTGTGCAGAGCCTCTTATAAACCACTTGGGTATTCCCGGAACAATACGGGCATCTTTCGGTTTGTATAACGATGAGGGGGATATTGACCGATTATTAGTTGCGTTAGAGCGGGCTATCGGGATGTTGAAATAGAAGTCAGGGGTGTTTTATTCTCTGACTTCTTCATAAAAGTACCTGTTATCATCGGTAAAATGGAGTTGAGAATCCATAGCAGAACGGCTGCCATGGCCACACCTGCTATGTTGGGTGTGAAGGCTCCAAAGATAATGATGGACCAACTACCTCTTACGGCCGCATCCGCTATGGGAACTGAAGGTGTAATAGTGACAAGCAAATAGTAGGCAGTGATAGCAAGGACGGAGTTGTACAAGCCCAAATTTATTCCGCAGAAGTAGAGAACACACCATAGTTGCAAGCAATAGACAGCATAGCGCAATGCTGAGAGCAAACAGGTTGTAAAAAAGCGTTGATGAGAGAATCCGGCAAGTGTTTGGAGCAACAGTCTGATTTTCTCTTTTTTGACAGGGTATTGCAATATACGGGAGCAGATGGACGGGTAGAAGGCGATGAGAAGGAATTGCAGGAGCAAACTGATAGTGCAGATGACAGCGAGGGGAGTGGTGTAAGGTGCCCGGGGAAGAATGTCGGTAAAGATAATAATACAAGCCGGCAGTCCGCATAATACTTGCAGAAAGGCGAGAGCGAGTGTGCCGACAAAGCCTAATCCTATAGCTGTCAGCCACTGTGACTTATCGTGCAACATAGTGACACGAGCGGGATAATCGCCTATACGGGAGGGGGTAAGGAATGCTCCGACAAAACCAAAATAGGTTTGTCGTTGTGCTTCGGACAATGACATGGGTTCAACCTCCTGCAACAGATATTTCCATTTTACAGCCTCACAAAGTATATTTAAAGGGAAAAAAGCGAGTGCCATTACAAAGGTCACCCATTGCCAATAGCTTGCAGAGCGAAACTGTTGGAGGAAAGAATTGTAGTCGTCAAAGGTAGCAAGC
The DNA here is from genome assembly GCA_905236355.1 of Paludibacteraceae bacterium. Classification (GTDB taxonomy): domain Bacteria; phylum Bacteroidota; class Bacteroidia; order Bacteroidales; family Paludibacteraceae; genus Colicola. The sequence goes on from CAJOPG010000081.1 coordinate 6,496, forward strand.
CGATAAATCAGATAGGCATAGGCGGCAACGACCAATATCCATTGCAGAACTACGAGATATGTTTTCTTTTTGTTCATACGAGGTGCAAAGATAATGATTTTATTTTCTATATAAAAATAATACGGATATTACATATATGAGGAAAAATTCAGCGACATTGTAGCGTTAAACAATAACCGCCCCGAACCAATATTTGAGTGTTGTGTGTATGCCGTGTAGGTATTATACAATATGTTTATGTTATGTTTATGTTATGTTCATCTTATGTTCATCTTATGTTTGTGGTATCTGATTTTGAAACAGTTACAGCGATTTTTGGAAGTTTAAAACTGTGTAAACTATTGAGTTTGTGTTCTTTGTGAGAATGGCGGGATGTGGTTGTTTTCTTTATGAGAATGGCGGAAGGGGAGTTTTTTGTTTTTTTATTTTATAATTTCATTATTCTTTGTATCTTTGCGGGGAACAAAAAATCCAAGTTAAATGATATTAGACAAACTTGAGAATCTCGGCAACTATGAGTTGGGTGAGAATTTCCGCAAGGCTGAAGAGTTCCTTCGGAGTAACGATTTGATGGGTCTGCCGCCGTGTAAGATAAAGGTGTCGGGCAATGATGTAGTGGTGAATATACAAGATTTCATCGGTAAAGAAGAGGAAGAATGTCGTATGGAGGCTCATCGCGATTTCTGCGACATACAGATTGTGATGAATGGTGAAGAATTGATGGGGTGGAAACCTCAGGAGGACTGCAAGGAGGTGACAACACCCTATAATGAGGACAAGGATGTGGAGTTTTATGCAGACAAGGCAGATACCTTATTGCGGGTGGGTCCGCGCCAGTTTGCGATATTCTTTCCCACAGATGCCCATCAACCCGGGATTGCTCCGGGCAAGACTTACCGGAAGATAATAGTGAAGGTGAGAGATAATTTCTAAAACGGACTACCATGAAGACACTTCATTTGATTAAATCAGATCCTTATCTGCAGCCGTATGCCGATGCTATAAACGGCAGGTATCATTATGCCAAATATGTGATGAAGGCTCTTGCCGGTGACGGAAAATTGAAAGATTTTGCCAATGGTCACATGTATTTTGGTCTGCACCGCACCAAGGATGGTTGGGTGTTCCGTGAATGGGCTCCCAATGCTACCGCCATCTATTTGAAAGGTGATTTCAACGGCTGGCAGAAGGATGAACGCTATCGAGTTTTTCCTGATGGGAACGGAATTTTTGAGGGTTTTTTCCCTGCGGATGCCATGAGGCATGGTCAGTTGTACAAACTTCTGGTGGAGTGGCAGGGCGGTTATGGAGAAAGGATACCGTCGTATGCCAATCGAGTAGTGCAAGACGAAGGGACCAAGATATTTTCGGCCCAAGTGTGGGCACCCGAGAAGCCTTTTGTTTTCAAGGTGAAGCGTTTTAAACCTAATACGGAGCCTTTGCTGATATATGAATGTCATATAGGCATGGGGACGAATGAGGAAAAGGTGGGGACATACGATGAATTCCGAAGGAATGTGTTGCCACGAGTGAAGGAATTGGGCTATAATTGTCTTCAGATAATGGCGATACAGGAGCATCCTTACTACGGGAGTTTCGGTTATCATGTAAGCAATTTCTTTGCCGCCTCATCCCGATTCGGAACACCCGAAGAACTTAAACAACTTATAGACGAGGCTCACGGCATGGGGATAGCGGTGATAATGGATTTGGTTCATTCTCATGCAGTGAAAAATGAGTTGGAGGGTTTGGGCAACTTTGACGGCACTCCTTATCAGTATTTCCATGCCGGCGGACGGCGTGAACATCCCGCCTGGGATAGTTTGTGTTTTGACTATGCCAAGCATGAAGTTCTTCATTTTTTGTTGTCGAATTGCAAATTTTGGTTGACAGAATATAATTTTGACGGTTTCAGGTTTGACGGGGTGACCTCGATGATATATCGCAGTCATGGTTTGGGTGAGGACTTCAATGGTTATGGGAGTTATTACAATCTGAATGAGGATGGTGATGCAATATGCTATCTGACTCTTGCCAACCAACTTATCCATGAGGTAAAACCTCATGCCATCACGATAGCGGAGGAGATGTCGGGTATGCCCGGCTTGGCCTGTCCGTTTAAAGACGGCGGTATGGGTTTTGACTATCGTTTGGCAATGGGGATACCGGATTTTTGGATAAAGATGATAAAGGAGGTGAAGGATGAAGACTGGAAGGCGGGTCATATACTATGGGAAATGACCAACCGTCGTGCAGACGAGAAGACAGTGTCGTATGCGGAGAGTCATGATCAGGCATTGGTAGGTGACAAGACGATTATATTCAGGCTTGTTGATGCGGAGATGTATTGGCACATGCAACATGGTGACAGCACTTATATGGTTGATAGAGGAATGGCGTTGCACAAGATGATACGACTTGTCACCTGCTCTACGATCAATGGGGGTTACCTGAACTTTATGGGTAACGAGTTCGGTCATCCGGAGTGGATAGACTTCCCACGCGAAGGGAACGGATGGAGTTACAAGTATGCTCGCAGACAGTGGGAGCTGGTGGATAATGAAAACTTCTATTATCACGAGTTGGGCGGTTTTGACAAGGCGATGATACATCTTATCGGTGGAATTGAGGGCTTTGAGAAGTTACCGGTTGTAAATTTGTGGGATAAAGAGGGGGATCAGGTGGTGGCTTACATGCGTGGAGAATATGTGTTTGTGTTCAATTGGAATGGTCAGCAATCTTTCCCTGATTATGGATTTCTTGCTCCGTCGGGGAAATATGAAGTTGTGTTGAATACGGATGCAAAGGAGTTTGCCGGCTTTGGATTGTCAGATGATTCAGTGCTCCATTTCACACAGGGTGATCCTCTGTATGACGGGGAGGGGAAAGGCTGGTTGCGCTTGTATTTGCCGGCGCGAAGTGCAATGGTTCTAAAGAAGGTGGATTAGCGGGCTGCGATGTACCTACTCCATTCCGACAAACTAATTTCAAAAAAAATGGGTGTAAGTGTTGTTGGAATGGAGTTTTTTTTGTAGTTTTGCAGGTGTTAAAATGGGTAGTTGTGCCACTATGTGGTATTTTGGTGTATTATTTTGACAGACAAAAAGATATAAATATTAACATAAAACAAAAGACACAAAATGGGTTTCTTTTCTTTTACTCAGGAGATAGCCATAGACCTTGGGACCGCCAATACGATAATCATCTGTGATGACAAGGTGGTGGTTGACGAGCCTTCTGTGGTAGCGATTTCGATGGCTGACAATAAGATGGTGGCAGTTGGCAGAAAGGCGCAACAAATGATAGGTAAGGGTGGTAACATGATTCGCACGGTGCGTCCGCTAAAGGATGGTGTGATAGCCGATTTTTATGCATGTGAGATGATGATACGCGGTATGATAAAGATGATACCTCATAAGAATCAATTGTTTACTCCGAGTATCAGGATGGTGGTCTGTATACCTTCCGGTTCGACAGAAGTAGAGATTCGTGCGGTGCGTGACAGTTCGGAGCATGCGGGTGGCAGAGATGTGTATATGATATATGAACCTATGGCAGCGGCAATAGGTATGGGTATAGATGTAGAGAGTCCGGAGGGCTGTATGATAGTAGATATTGGCGGTGGAACGACAGAGATAGCGGTGATATCTCTGGGCGGAATAGTGACCAATATGAGCATAAAGACAGCCGGTGACGACTTGAACAATGACATCAAGGACTATATGGGTAGGATGCACAATCTGCGCATAGACGAGCCGACAGCAGAGCGCATTAAGATGCAGGTTGGTTCTGCATTGACGGAATTGGAAGATGCCCCAGAAGACTTTATGGTGATAGGTCCGAACAAGGTGACGGCTTTGCCGATGCAGGTACCTGTAAGTTATCAGGAGATAGCCCATTGTTTGGAGAAGAGTATATCCAAGATAGAAAATGCTATTTTACAGGCATTGGAGCAGACACCTCCCGAGTTGTATGCTGACATAGTAAAGAACGGAATATTTCTTGCGGGAGGTGGTGCGCTTTTACATGGTTTGGCAAAGCGTTTGACAGACAAGATAACGATACAATTTCATGTAGCGGATGATCCGTTGCATGCAGTGGCCCGCGGTACCGGCGTAGCACTGAAGAATGTGAACCATTTCAATTTCCTTATCCGATAAGATAGGGTGTATCATTGGGCAAGAGATGGAGATGTATTATGCATCTTTGTTTCTTGCTTTAGTAATATAACATCACAATTTTGTTAAACGATGAAGACTCTTCTGCAGTTTTTGTTGCGCTATAGTATATTTTTCATGTTTGTGGCTATGGAGGTGTTGGCATTTGTGTTGATGACGCACAAGAATGCATATCAGCGCAATGCGGTGTTGGCTTCGTGTAACCGAGTGACGGCGAGTATGTATGCAGCAGAAACGGCGGTGGTAGGTTATTTTGGTTTGCGTGAAGAGAATGAGCGTTTGGCAGAAGAGAATGTGGAATTGCGCAACAAGATAAATGAGTTGGAGAATGTAATAGAGTGTGGCGTTGCGTATGGGGAAGAATATGTGAGTGTAGAGCACGATGTGGAATATGTTGGAGCTCAGGTAGTGAATCTGAGTGTGAATCAGGCTCGCAATTATCTGACGATTAACAAGGGTGAGCGTGACGGCGTAGGTACGGATATGGGTGTGCGATGCAAGGAAGGGGTTGTAGGCATAGTGAGTGCAGTATCTGATCGATTTGCCGTAGTGATACCTTTGTTAAATCCAGACATATCGATTAGTTGCAGATTGAAGAAGAACGATTATATAGGCTCTTTACAGTGGGAAGGGCGTGATCCGCGTTATGCCGGATTAAAAGATGTTGCGCGGCATATAGAGATAGCAGTAGGAGACACAATAGTGACGAGTGGTTTGTCGGCGATATTTCCTAAAGATATTCCGGTAGGAGTGGTGGAAGAAGACAGATTGGAGGAGGGAGATGTATATCATACAATAAAGGTGAGATTATTTGCAGATTTCAGACGCTTAGGGAAAGTTAGTGTGATAAAGAATAATTGTGCCCGAGAGCAGGTGGAACTAGAATTAGAATCAGAGCGGCAATGAATGTGTGGATAGAAAATATTATAAGGTATATAGTGCTATTGTTGTTGCAGGTGTTGTTAGTGAACAATATGCAGTTTATGGGGGTGTGCAGTCCGTGTATTTATCTGCTGTTTCTGCTATTGCTTCCTGTGGGTTTGCCTCGCTGGGTAGAGTTGATTATAGGTTTTCTGACGGGGTTAGTGATGGATGTATTCTGTAACACTTTGGGTATTCATGCAGCCGCATGTGTGTTGGTGGCATATCTGCGTCCGTTGTTGATACGGAATATGGTTTCAGAGAATGATCGTTTGACAGGAACTCCAACGCGAAGTAGTTTTGGTTTGTCGACATTTGTGAAATTTGTTGTAATCTTGGTATTGGTACATCATTCAGCACTATTTATACTGTTAGCTTTCAGTTGGCATAATTGGTGGGTGACTTTACTACAGATTGTGGTGAGTTCGCTTGTTTCTGTTTTTATTTTTATAGGTCAAGATTTCTTGAGGCGTTAGTGAAAGATGATTAATGACCAATACTATAAGCGTCGTTATGTGATTATCGCCATAGTAGTAGTGGTGGTAATAGTATATATTCTCCGTTTATTCCAACTACAGATAGTGGATACTTCGACTTTGGACCAAGCGGAGAATAATGCATTGGTCAGGCAGACAATATATCCTTCCAGGGGTCTTATATATGACAGGAATGGTGAATTGCTGGTGTTTAACCAGCCTATTTATGAGGTGACCATGATAATGCGTGAGCAGCGGAATGGTTTTGATACAATATCGTTTTGTAAGTCTCTTGGGATTGATAGAGAGAGATTTGATAGGCGTGTGGAAGAGATTAAGGACAGAGGGAGGAATCGCAGCTATTCTCCTTATACACCTCAAGTGTTTATGTCGCAATTGGGGAAAGAGGATGTTGCGGTGCTTCAAGAGTCATTATGGAAATATTCAGGGATAGGAATCAGAAAGCGTACATTACGTGACTATACTTATCCGTCGGCGGCGCATGTGTTGGGTAGCGTAGGTGAAGTATCGCAGCAGGACATAGAGCATGATTCGTATTATAGTTCAGGTGATTATGCCGGTCGTGATGGGGTGGAGCGCACATACGAGAAATGGTTGCGCGGAGAAAAAGGGGTAGAGGTGTTGATGCGTGATTCGCGCGGACGGATTCAAGGTAGATACAGGAATGGAGAGTTAGATAAGGCTCCTAAGACGGGTCAAGATTTGACATTGTCAATAGATATCGGACTTCAGATGGCAGCAGAGGAGTTGTTGGCAGGTAAGATAGGAAGTGTAGTGGCCATAGAACCGAAGACGGGTGAGATATTGACATTAGCATCAAGTCCGACATGGAATCCTGCTTTATTGGTGGGGAAACAGAGGTCGGAGAACTATGTATTGTTGTCAACAGATCCGACAAAACCATTATTAAACCGTGCTACTCAGGCACAATATCCTCCCGGTTCAACATTCAAGACTTTGCAGACGCTTGTATGCATGGAGGATGGTATGCTTAAAACAACCACTAAATATCCATGTTCAGGTCCGTCGTCAACGCCTATCAAATGCACCCATCATCATGGTTCTCCCGTGAGTTTGGAGAGTGCAATAGAGCAGAGTTGTAATCCGTATTTCTGGTATGCTTTCCGTGATTTTTTGGAGCAGGATGGTTATGGTAAGGATAATGAGTTGTTCAGACATAGATATGAATTGTGGCGTACAGATGTAATGAAGTTCGGGTTGGGGCAGAAGTTTGCGGATACAGATTTGCGAGAACAATCAGCGGGTAGTATTCCGTCATTGTCTTTTTATGATAAGTTTTATGGGAAGAAAGGGTGGAAAGCAATTACGATACGGTCGTTGTCAATAGGTCAAGGCGAGATATTGGTTACCCCTTTGCAGTTGTGCAATATGGCAGCTACGATAGCGAATGACGGTTGGTATATCACTCCTCATTTGAACAAGACCGATTCAATGCTAACACATGTGCATTCAACGGATATTCCGGCAGAATATTTTTCGGTGGTCAAGACCGGTATGGAGCGTGTTATGCAGAATGGTACGGGCAGATGGTCGCGTCCGGCAGATATACGGGTTGGGGGCAAGACAGGAACTGCTCAGGCAGGAAAGGGGAACGAGGACCATGCAATATTCATAGGTATTGCTCCTATAGATGACCCTCAAATATGTATTGCGGTGATAGTGGAGAATGCCGGTTTTGGTGCGACTTGGGCCGCACCGATTGCTAATCTTCTTATTGAGAAATATATAACGGGGGATGTACAACGGAAGGATGTATATAAACGAATAAGCAACAGCGTACTCAACTCAGATGTCAAGAAACGGTAGTATATTGCGTAATACAGATTGGTTGACCATTGGCCTGTATGTCTGTTTAGTTGTATTTGGATGGGTTAATATTTGTGGGGCGACTTACAATTTTGAGCAGACTAACATTCTGGATTTTTCGAACCGTGCAGGAAAGCAGTTTGTTTGGATATTAACATCATTGGTGTTGGGTGGTGCCATTATGCTTATAGACAGTAAGACTTTTGACTTGTTGTCGTGGATATTGTATGGAGTGTGGCTGCTGGTGTTGATATTGACACCTTTATTTGCACATAATATAAACGGGTCGCTATCGTGGATTTCGTTTGGTTCTGTGAGTTTGCAGCCGGCAGAATTTGCCAAATGTGTGACGGCTTTGGCTTTGGCAAAGTATATGAGTCGTTATGAATTTAGGGTACGGGGTCTGCTTGATTTTATCGTTCCTTTTGTTCTTATAGCGGTACCAATGTTGATAATAATGGTGCTTCAGAAAGAGACGGGTTCTGCTCTTGTTTTTGCAGCTTTTCTTTTGGTGTTTTACAGGGAAGGGATGACGGGTTATATCTTGCTGATAGTAGCGGCAGCAGTGGCCTTTTTTATCTTGGTAATTAGAATGGGTGTGGTACCTCTTCCATTAGGAATCGGTTCATGGGGCATGTTGGTGTCAATGCTTATAATATTGGCGATAGAGATTATATTTCTATATTTCAAATTTACCGGTCGGAGTCAGGCAGACCATTTTTGTCGTCTATCAGCACTAATAATGTTAGGAGTGATAGTATCCGTCTTCGGGATAGCATTGTTTATAAATATCTGGGCGGATAATATTCGATATGAGTGGATTGGCATAGGCTTGATTGGGGCGTCGTTTGTATATCTGATATATCTTGCCCTTCGATGGCGGCAGAGGGATATCTTGTTTTTGCTGATATTTATTTTTTTCTCTGTTCTATTTTGCTATTCGTGCGATTATGTCTTTGAGCATGTACTTCAGCCTCATCAGCGTTCACGTATAGAAGTGTTATTCGGTTTGAAAGACGATCCATCCGGAGTGGGATATAATGTTAATCAGGCGAAGATAGCCATTGGTTCCGGTGGCTTGACAGGAAAGGGTTTTTTGAAGGGGACACAAACGAAACTACAGTTTGTTCCAGAGCAGGCAACCGACTTTATTTTCTGTACCGTAGGTGAGGAGTGGGGCTTTGTAGGTTCTGCGGCAGTACTATTGGTGTATATGATTTTTATTTTGCGACTTATTTTTCTTGCGGACCGTCAGAAAGACAGATTTGCACAGATATACGGATATTCCGTGGCTTCTATCTTCATCATGCACCTTGTTATAAATATAGGCATGGTGTTAGGTGTTTTACCGGTAATAGGGATCCCGTTGCCATTTTTCTCCTATGGCGGTTCCTCGCTATGGGGTTTTACACTATTATTGTTTATTTTTCTTCGCTTAGACGCCAGCCGGGTAGAGAAGATGTAGTGGGTTTTTTGTATGAGGAGTTGTGAGGTGGATTGTTGAATCAGCGGAAAGGTCGGATGGAGGACTGGAAGTTGAAAATGGTACCTACAACGAGAGAAACTTCTTCACGCGAAAAGCTGAGGTTGTTGGCGGAGTAGTGTAGATAATCGTGCCTGACTCCAATACGCCACGCTGAATGACGGAACTGCATATCAAGTGATAATTGCTGACGCAGGAAGAGACGGTTATGAAAAGACGAGAACAGGGCATTATGGCGTACAATGCCTTCAGTGATTTCATAATAACTTTGTCCGTATTCAGGAGTAAACATCAGTCCTAATACAGATATGACAGCTTGATATTGTACACGATATGAAGAATGGGGTGCTGTAAAGGAGTAGCGAACGGCAGCATTGGCACAGAAATCGAGAGAGGCATCCATTGAATAAGGTTTGTTGACATTGCTACCATGCTCGCGTGCCATAAAATCGGCAAGTACAGAAGGTCCGACCAAAATATCGAAACCATCGACCGGAAGGAGCGAGGCAAAATGGTAGTGTGCTCCCCACTCTGTATTGACTCCAAGAGCGTAGATATAGTTGGTGCGTTTAGCGGGATAGAGTTTTGCAAACTGAAGTTGCAGAGATCCAAAGTGTGTCCATGTTGAGTCCGATTGAAACGATTGCCACCATTGATTTTGAATGGCATAGGAGAAGTCTTTGTAGGGTAGAGGGGAGAGATATTGGTCAGTTTGCCACATTCCCCCGAAACGAATTGAGAGAATATCTTCATGCTCTACGGCACTCACAGAAGGAATAAAAATGCAGAGGTACAAAAGCAATATGAAGGGAGGGCAGTACTTCACAATTTAAGAGATTTGAACAAGGCGTGAGTTGTCAGGCTGTGGAATAATAGTCAGGTGGACAGTGTCTTCAGGAAGGATTGGGGCTATAATATCAGGCCATTCTATGAAACAATAGTTTCCTGAACGGATATACTCTTCTGCCCCAAAGTCGAATGCTTCTTGGATATTTTTCAAGCGATAGCAATCGAAGTGGTAGATTTCAGAGCCATGGTCATCGTCGTACACATTGACAATGGCAAAGGTAGGAGAGTTGACGATATCAGTAACACCCATGTCTTGAGCGATGATTTTGATAAGGGAGGTTTTTCCTGCTCCCATATTCCCATGCATAGCATAGACCCGCCGATTGGGAAAGACAGATAGGAGGTCGGTGGAGGAAACAGGCTTACCTTTGTAGAGCAACTGCAACGAGCCTTGATTGTCAATGAGAGAATATGTTTTCATTTCTATTTTTATGAGGTTTATCTTTTCCACAGAAGATTGAGGGGAAAAGACTATAGAACGGCATTCCGGGATTTTTTGCGGGTAAGTGTGATGGTGTCAAAGAGAGAGTCGGTGTCGGCCTGATAGGTATAGACCGAAAGGGAGTCTTCCGCAATACGGACATACTCATAGAAACGAGTGAAGGCGGCATGTTTGTCTGCCTTTACAGAATGCTTTGGTTGATAGAATTTATCGGAAAAATTGGTGAGAATATAGACGGGTTTAGCGTTTCGACGCATATAGTTATGGTCGTGCCCGCAGAATACGACATCCGCTTTTTTCAGAGTGTGATGTAATGCCATCCAAAGGGTAGGGTTAGAGCGCCCCTTACCTGCGGCATAGATAGGATGGTGCATTACAACGATGTTCCATGGTTGTGAGGATAGAGTGAGTACTTTATCTAACCATGTTTGCGTAATGGTGTAGTCAGAGAAAAGTTGAAGGGCATCAGTATCGATGACGATAAGTCGGTAAGATGGGAAATCAATAAAATAGGATGTTCCCATGAATCGTTGTGGCCCATTATCAGGGTTAACAAAGATATGTGTCCATCGATTATCAAGAGACTTGACAATACCTTTGAGATATTCGTGATTTCCTGTGGCAGCAACAAGCGGAATATATTCCTGATGGTTCTGCATTGAGCGGAACCAAAGTTGCCAATAGGTGTCTGTAGGGCGTTCGATGATGTCGCCGACAAAAGCGGCAAAATGTACAGACGGATGAGCATCAAAGGCCTGCTTAAAGAGCAAAGGGGACGATTGACCGAGTTTGTCCTGGACATCGCCAAAGAGCAGAAACTCTGCCCCTTCGTCAGCATGGAGAGTGAAATGGCGCCAATCAGAGTATGCTATGCCTGACTGACATTGATAGGGATATGTCCCCGACGGGAGAGGTGGTAAGGCTGCGCTATAGAAAGCCGCCTTTCCTGCCCTTGATTGAATCAGTTCGCCTTTGGCAGGAATGATGATGGTGTCGGAGTTGGCAACCAATCGGACTATTGAAGGTTGTAGAAGAGTGTCGCTTCTCCATGAAACAATGCGTTGTGCGACCGCATTCTCTCCATAGGACAAAACGATATTGTGTGGGCGTTGCGGAACGACATAGTCGGTTTCGGGGACATTACCAAACCAAACATTCCAGCGGATAGCACACAAGAGTGCGCTACCCACCAGAATGATAACAGCAAATATTATGAGCAGAATTTTCCTGCGCATACGCATTTAGGGACCCTATTATTAGAAGGGGAGGTCGGTGCCATCTTCTTGAGAAGCCGCCGCTACATTGTCGAAGGTTTGAATATTACCTACTGCAGGTTGTGCGGTTTGCGTCTCGGTAGAGGACTGTGTTTGTACGGGAATTTGCACATTGACAACACCCTGTTGTATTTTCCATGCCCGTACACCGGTGTACCAACGGCCGTTGAATTCTCTGCTTTCAAGGTCGAAACTTACTGTTACCAATTGGTCCATAGCAATGGGATTGGCCTTGATTCTGTCCTCACCAAACAATTCAATACACACTTTGCGCGGATATTGCTCTTGTGTCTCAATAATAAAACTTTGAATAGCCCACGGATTGCCGGTGCGCTGGCTTGTACCCTGTTGCAATGGCAGAATTTGAACTACTTTACCTACTATTTCCATAACTTGCTTTTTATTTCAATGTTTATGATTTCTAATTTTTTTAACCTTTGATAGCTGCTACTCCGGGAAGAACTTTACCTTCGATAGCCTCAAGGAGTGCGCCACCACCGGTTGAGATATATGAAACACGGTCTGCCATACCAAACTTATTGATGCAAGCTACAGAGTCGCCCCCTCCGATAAGTGAATAGGCTCCATTATCGGTGGCTTTAGCAATGGCCTCTGCAATAGCGCGGCTTCCAGCCGTGAAATTGTCAAACTCAAAGACACCTGCGGGACCATTCCAAAGAATAGTTTTTGCTCCTTCGATAGCTTTAGCGAATGCTTTTTGTGTTTCAGGTCCGGCATCCATGCCTTCCCATCCCTCGGGAATATCATTGGCCGGTACTACTATCTGCTTGGCATCGTTGGCAAATTTGTCGCCTGCCACACAATCAGAACCGAGTACGAGATTAACACCTTTTTCTTTTGCCTGACGAATAATGTCGAGTGCGAGGTCAAGTTTGTCGTCTTCGCAAATAGAGTTACCTATTTTACCACCTTGTGCCTTGGCGAAGGTGTAGGTCATACCGCCACAAAGAATAAGATTGTCCACTTTATCCATAAGGTTTTCGATAATACCTATTTTAGTGGAGACTTTAGATCCTCCCATAATAGCAGTAAAGGGACGGCGGATGTTGTGGAGAATATTGTCAACGGCCTCTACTTCTTTCTCCATCAGATATCCTAACATTTTATTATCTGCACTGAAATAGTCGGCGATAACAGCAGTGGAAGCATGCTTGCGGTGAGCCGTACCAAAAGCGTCGTTTACATAGCAGTCTGCATAACTTGCCAGTGTTTTTGCGAACTCTTTCTGGCTGGCCTTCATTGCCTTCTTAGCTTCTTCATAAGCGGGGTCTTCTTTCTCGATGCCAACGGGTTTTCCTTCTTCTTCGGGATAGAATCGCAGGTTTTCGAGGAGAAGGACTTCTCCCGGTTTGAGTGAATCGGCTTCAGCCTTGGCCTTGGCACAATCCGGAGCGAACTTAACGGGAACTCCCAATGCTGCAGCTACAGCATCTTTGATTTGTGCGAGCGAGAACTTGGCTTGCACTTTGCCTTTCGGTTTACCCATGTGACTCATAATGATAAGAGCACCCCCATCGACTAAAATCTTTTTGAGTGTGGGCAGGGCACCGCGAATACGTGTGTCGTCAGTGATTTTACCGTTTTCATCGAGTGGTACATTGAAATCCACGCGCACAATTGCCTTTTTTCCGGCGAATTTGTAATTGTTGATTGTCATATTGTTTGATATTTATTAGTTAGTAGTAACTTTTTAGGTTCAACCTGCAAAGGTAGGCAAATTTTTCTACACTTGCAACCCTTTTTGCTTGGCGAGGTGCATGAGATAGTCTTTTGCGGCATCATGTTCATTTGGTATGATTCCGTCAAGAATAGCATCTTTGATGGCGGATTTCAGGTCTCCGACAAGTTGTGATGGTTCCAAATGCAGTAGTTGCATTATTTCTTCTCCTTTGACAGGTGGTTGGAAATTGCGGATGCGGTCTTTCTCCTCAATGTCTCGCATTTTTTGTCGCACGAGTTGATAATTGCTGTGATAGCGTTGTACTTTTTCTTCGTTTTTAGAGGTGATGTCCGCCTCACAGAGTAACATAAGGTCTTCGATGTCATCTCCGGCTTCAAAGAGTAGCCGTCGGACAGCAGAGTCGGTGACAGAGTCCTCAATGAGGTTGATGGGTCGCATGTGCAGGTCTACCATCTTGACAATATAGTCCATTTTCTCATTGAGTGGCAGTTTCATCTTCTTGAAGATGCGTGGTACCATTTTGGCTCCGATATAATTATGATTATGGAAGGTCCATCCGACAGGAGGTTCCCATTGTTTGGAGCGGGGCTTGCCTATATCATGGAGCAGTGCCGCCCATCGAAGCCATAGATTGTCGGAGTGTAGAGAGAGGTTGTCAAGTACCTGAAGTGTGTGAAAAAACACATCTTTGTGTCCTTTACCGTCTTTTGTTTCTACACCTTTTAGTGCGGCGAGTTCGGGGAAGATGAGGGGCAATAATCCTGTTTTATCAAGCAGTTTCCAACCAACGGATGGTCGGCGGGAAAGCATTATCTTATTCAGTTCATCGGCGATACGCTCTTTAGTGATAATATTGATACGTTCTTTGTTACGGCAGATAGCGTCAAATGTTTCAGAATGGAGATAGAACCCCAATTGCGAGGAGAACCGGATGCCCCGCATCATACGCAAAGGGTCATCGGAGAATGTGATATCGGGGTCAAGGGGTGTGCGTATGGTACATTCTTCCAAGTCCTGCAATCCACCGAAGGGGTCGAGCAATTCTCCGTAGTGATTACTATTTATACAGATGGCAAGAGCATTGATGGTAAAGTCACGGCGGTTTTGGTCGTCTTGCAGAGTTCCTCCTTCCACATGCGGATTGCGGCTATTGCTGGTATAACTTTCTCTGCGTGCTCCCACAAACTCCAGTTCGATATCGTCTTTTTTGACTTGTGCCGTGCCATAAGTTTTGAAAACAGCGAGGTGTGTGTGCTTTCCCAAGCGTTTTGCCACAGCTTCTGCCAGGGCCACCCCCGACCCGACGCACACAATGTCGATGTCTTTGGAAGGTCGGTGAAGCATGAGGTCTCTCACCCAACCACCAATAACATAACACTCCACTTGCATTCGGTCTGCTTCTTCGCCTACAAGATGCAGGATTGGAAGTTGTATTTTTTCATTTGTTATAATCATACCGACGACAAAGATACAATATTTTCAGGATTGGCACAAATGTTGTAATTTTGCAGTTAGAGAAGATGTTGTAGTAAGAGAGCAAAGAAAAGGAGAACAACTTACAGATGAATAGTAGGAGAATACATATTACATTACTGATTTGTATGCTAAGTGTGGCATCAATGGAGGCCTCGGTACAGCATACAGATTCTGTGGCGGTACGGATAAGCGGGGATGATACATTATATCTGGCCTATCTACATGATGTATATGTATTTCCTCCGATGCGTTTCAAGAGCAAGAAGCAGGAGCGGTTTTATTGGAAGACTGTGCGTGATGTGAAGAAGACGCTTCCCATAGCCAAGATACTGCATCAGGAAATGGTAAAAACAGATGCGGTAATGAGCAAGATGAACAATAAGGAAAAAAAGCGTTTTTGGAAGCAATATGAAAAGATATTATATAGTCAATATGAGGACAAGTTCAGAAAGATGACCGCTTCACAAGGGCAGATGTTGATGAAGTTGATAGACAGGGAGTCAGGTCAGACGAGTTATGATGTAATAAAGTATTACAAGGGAACATTTATCGCTAACTTTTTTCAGATTTGGGCAAAAATGTTCGGAAACGATTTGAAGGCGGAATATGACGGAAAGGACAAGGATCAGATAACGGAGCGCATCATCTTGTTGGTGGAGGCGGGTCAGTTATAGATTGGCAGTTGTATGTCCAACATTATCTTTCTTTGCCAGATTGTATATTGTTTTGGCCGCAGTGGAAGAAGCAGAGGAAAAGGAAAGGTTGCGGCTTATTTGTTCGTAATTTTCCAACATTTGTGAGCGATATGCCTGATTGGAAAGCAGGTGATGAAGTTCCGAGGTTAGATTGTCTGTTGTAAACTCATAGGCAAGGAGTTCACGAATAACGGCTTTCCCTGCAATAATATTCACCAGAGTAAAATAGGATATTTTGAAGAGCAGGGGCTTAAGCCATCTGACCATAAACTTACTTCCAAAATTGATGTGATATACTGCCACTTGCGGGCAACGGAGCAGGGCCGTTTCCAATGTGGCGGTGCCGCTGTTGACAACAGCAACATCTGCGCATGAGAGGATATCATAGGTTTGTCCGGAAAGCAATCGTACATTAGGAAACCTTGTCATAGAAGCATAAGTTTTTTCTTCGATACCAGGTGCGGCAGCAATGAGTATTTCTGCTCCGTTGATACGCCTCGCTGCTTGCAACATACGAGGCAGACAATGCTTGATTTCTGACAGTCGCGACCCCGGCAACAAGGCTATTGTCGGAGAGTGTGGTGCAGTCTGTTGTTTTCTTTCTGTTTTTTTCTTTTCAATATATTGGTTGATTTGCTCTACAGTGGGGTTGCCCACATAAGTTACGGTATAGCCGTATTGTTTGTAGAAATCTGTTTCAAAGGGGAAAATGGTGAGTCGCTCATCGGTGTATTTGCAGAGAGCATGTATGCGCCAGGTCTTCCACGCCCACACCTTAGGGGGAATATAATACACTATCTTGGTGCGTGGCAGGTGTCGTTTGGAAAACTTCGCCATCCTCAAATTGAATGAGGGATAGTCGATGAGCACAAGAACGTCGGGTTGCTGCTTTAGTAGAGCCTGCTTTGCAATGCGGAAATTTCGGATGACCTTAGGAAGGTTGACAAGTACTGCCATGACTCCCATGAAGGCCATATTGCGATAATCTTGCAGCAATGTGCATCCCGCCTGTTTCATGCGGTCTCCCCCCATGCCGTAAACAGCGGCTTGAGGGTCGAGAATTTTTAGTTTCTGAATGAGTGCGGCTGCGTGAGAGTCTCCTGAGGCCTCGCCGGCAATGAAGAAGTAGGTCATAATAGTGATGGGTGAATGCTGAAGGGTGAATAGTGAGTAGTGAGAGGGGGAAGGTACAATTAAAAGGAGAGAGCGATGCCGAGCAAGATATACGGGAAAGAGCCGATCAAAATACCTTTAGCGAGTTTCCATGCATCCAGTTCATAAAAGAGAAAGAGGAGGGCGGAGTCGGGAAAGACACCAATAATCATCAACTTTGTGGCGATGGGTCCCCTCCAAAGTCCGAGTGAAGTTATAGCCGTCAAGAGGTTCATCTGCTTCAGATAGATGTAACAGAAGATGGCCGGCAATATGACTCCGATGAGTATGCCTATCCAATATTTGTCGAATCGCGCCATGTATAGTCGGTCATATCAATGGTAGAGGGTGTGAGGGCGATATATCCGTGGTTGAGTGCCCATTCGTCGGTATCGGTAGCCTCAGGTTCACTATTATGAAATTCGCCGGTAAGCAGATAGAATTGTCCTCCTTGCGGGTCGGTGTAGGGGAGATATTCCTTATGCCAGAATCCCTTACATTGCCGTGTTATCTTCACTCCCTTAAGAGGTCCGATGGGAGCGTTGATGTTGTAACAGACCCCATGTGGATCGTGTCGTGTCAGGAGTTTTTGCGTGAGCGACAGGATATATGGTTCAAAATAGGAGAAATCGGCATCGTGACGGTGGTCGCATAATGAGAATCCGATAGCAGGTATCCCGTTTTCTGCAGCGCAAAAAACGGCTCCCATTGTACCGGAATAGATTACATTGACAGCGGCATTGCTACCGTGGTTTATTCCGCTGACTACGAGATCGGGTTTGCTGTTTGCAAAGATTGTATTCAAAGACAGCTTGATGCAATCCACCGGTGTACCATTGCAGGTATAGATATGCGGTTCTATCTGTTTAAGGCGCAAAGGTATATTGACAGAGATTGCACTGCTTTGTCCGCTGCGTGGTCCGTCGGGTGCAACCACTGTAACATCTCCTATCAGCCTCATGAGTTGCACCAAGGTGACAATCCCCTTGGCACCCCAACCATCGTCATTAGTAATTAGTATTCGCATAGTTCCGCTATAAATTAGCAATTTGACGGGCGTCTGAAATGAGTTGAAGGGCGAGCGCTTGTGCCTCTTTCTCGGTAGCAGCCTCACTATAGATGCGGATAATGGGCTCGGTGTTTGATTTGCGAAGATGTACCCAACCTTGCGAAAAATCAATCTTTACTCCGTCGATGTCGTTTACACGCTCGTTTTTATATTTTTCTTTGAGGGCTTTGAGTAGTGCCTCTACATCGGTTTCTGGTGTGAGGTCGAGACGATTTTTGGAAATGAAATAAAGGGGATACTCTTGTTTGAGTTGGCTTACAGTACAGTGTTTGTGAGCGAGATGCGAGAGGAATAGAGCGATGCCGACGAGCGCATCTCTGCCATAATGCGAAGCAGGATAGATGACTCCTCCATTGCCTTCTCCGCCTATGATAGCGTTAGTGTTTTTCATTTGGGTCACCACGTTGACTTCACCTACGGCAGCCGCATTGTAGTTTCCTCCATGTCGGCGGGTAACATCAGCCAATGCGCGTGTGGAAGAGAGGTTGCTGACAGTGTTGCCGGGTGTATGAGACAACACATAGTCAGCCACGCTAACAAGCGTATATTCTTCACCAAACATATCTCCGTTTTCGCAAATAATGGCAAGTCGGTCCACATCGGGGTCCACTACAAATCCGACATCCGCTTTGCCTTGTCGAAGCAGGTCGCTTATCTCTGTCAGATGCTGCGGTAGAGGCTCGGGGTTATGTGGAAAATGTCCGTTGGGAATGCAGTTGAGGCAGATAACATTATTCACTCCTAATGCTTTGAGCAGTGCCGGAATAGCTATTCCTCCGACAGAATTGACACAGTCGATTGCCACAGTGAATTCTGCATTACGGATGGCAGTTGTGTCAACCAATTGAAGCTGAAGCACATTGTTGATATGCTGAGGCAGATAGTCGGTGTATGTAAGAGTGCCGATATTATCCACTTCAGCAAAACTGAAGTCTTCCGTATCTGCGATATGGAGCACTTCCTTACCTTCTGCATCATTGAGGAATTCTCCTTTTTCATTAAGCAGTTTCAGTGCGTTCCATTGTTTGGGATTATGGCTTGCGGTGAGAATAATGCCCCCTGCAGCCTGATTACCCACTACGGCAAGTTCGGTGGTGGGTGTAGTGGCAAGACCGATGTTAACCACATCGTAGCCCATGCCGAGCAGTGTGCCGCCAACAAGCAGGTCCACCATTTGGCCTGATATGCGGGCATCCCGTCCGACGACGATGCAGTTGTTGTTCGGAAGATTGTGCCTCCGTTGGGTAGCATAAGCAGCAGTGAAGCGAACAATATCAACAGGATTAAGGCCCTCACCTATGCGTCCACCTATGGTGCCGCGGATACCTGAGATAGATTTAACTAAAGACATAATATATTGAATTAGTATTTTGCAATTTGTATTTTGAGGTCATATCCGTAAGGAATAACCGCATTTTGTTCCTCTTCAAATCCGAGTTTGCTGGGGCAAATGATTTTTGCTTGTGAGCCTGTATATTTCATGTGACCTACAGCATATTGCCATCCGGAGCAAGCTGAGGAGGACGATTGCCCGTAGGTGAAAGAAACGGGGTCAGACGCATCGTTGGTTGTCCAATAGCGGATAGTGTCCGCCACGGCATCCAAAGTGTAGCGCAGATAACGCAGGTTCACCCTGTCGCCGTACGCAATACTATCGGTTGTGTTGTCGCCGGCACTTACAAGGTGAAAGTACAGATAGTCGGCAATTTCAAGATAGTCGTTTTCTCCCCATGCATCGGCAGCCGGTTCTTCGTAGATAATGTTGATGTTGTTGCGCTTGATGTAATCCTTTATCAATGCCTTCTCACTCTTTAGATCGTTAGCATACGAATTGGTGTTGCAACCGGTTAGACCGAGTATTATAAGGTTAGCGCTTATAAAAAGAATAATAAAAATGTATTTCTTCATATTCATTGTGTGTTATGTCTTGTTTTACAATACTTCAATCAGTATTTGGAGATTGGTGTATGGCGGCACATTTTCTGTTTCCGTGGAGCCATAGCCCAAATACCATGGGGAGAGTACTTCTGCCTGTTCTTTTTCCCGCATCATCGGCAACATTTGCTCTACCGCCATCAGCACCTGGCGTTTGCCTATTTCCACGGTTTCCTCTGTATCAAGCACAAGTGTGCCGGATAGAGTGTATATCTGCATACTTATGTTTACGGTTTGTCCGTTGGTCAAACGAGGACGGTCGGTTTTTTGCAGAGTTTTATACCAGAACCCCCATTGGCTGAGTGTATAAGGCAACTGTGATTGCCCGGCAGAAAGAGTGTCAATGGCATTCTTTATATACCTAACAAGATCGGCATCGGCAGCTTCCGCCAAATGGTAATTGAGCATCATCATCTCCACCGCTGCCGAATCAGTTTCTATATGTTTATTGGAAGGTGCCTGGGGGCGTGTGCGATGACAACCTGTCAGCAATAGTATTACAATTCCTGTTATTATCAAATACTGTTTCCTCATTTTTGTTTCTTTTTATTGTCCGATGCTACGCTTATATTCTGTAGGTGTCATTCCATACACTGCTTTGAAACACTTGGAAAAATAGCGCGAATCGTTCATTCCTACCATATAGGTGACTTCCGTAATGTTGTATGTGCCGAGTTGCAGAAGTTGTGCGGCTCGCTTGATGCGCACCTCGCGGATAAACTCCACAGGCGACAGACCTGTCAGATTCTTCAGGCGGTTGAAGAATACTGTCCGCCCTAATGCCATTGCGCTTACCATATCGTCCACCACCAGTTCGTTGTTGTCCATATTTTTCTCCATAAATGCCATTACTTTGGACAAAAATATTTCGTCGGGTGAAGTCTTCTCCACATCCATTGGTTTAAGGTTAAGCACATTTTGACGATAACGGTCTTGCAGTTTAGCGCGAGTGGAGAGGATGTTATCTACACGCGCTTTCACATATTCGGGCGAGAAGGGTTTGGTGATATAGTCGTCAGCCTCATGTTGCATCGCTTCCAAACGGCTCTCTACTGTCTCTTTGGCTGTCAGCAAAATGATGGGAATATGCGAAGTGGTCTCTTTCTTTTTTAGTTCGTCTAAAAGTTGAATGCCGTCCATATTAGGCATCATCAGGTCAGAAATAATAATGTCAGGTAGTGTGACAATGGCTTTATCCACACCCTCCATTCCATCTGCTGCCGTGGTAATATTGAAGGAAGAAGCAAAAATGTTAGTCAAGAACAAACGCATGTCATCGTTATCTTCTACAATAAGCATGTTCCTGACAATCCTTGCCTCCAATATCTGGTCAACCTTCTTTGATGATTTTACTTCCGGAATAGCCTCCGTGCCTTTGTCGTCAATCACGAAATCCACTTCATTGCCGAAATGCTCACTGCCTTTTCTGAACATTACTGTAAACACAGATCCATTCCCCGGTTCGCTTTCTACTTCTATATAGCCATGGTGCAAATCAACTAACTCTTTCACAAGGTTTAAACCAATGCCTGAACCGGATTTTCCCGTCAGGCTCTCTAACTCGTTGTGAGAGGAGAAACGCTCAAACAGCACGGAGCGTTTGTCTTTCGGTATGCCGATGCCTTCGTCTTTCACACGCAATAATACAAACTCATCCTTATCTTCTACAATAACGGTAATGCTCTTGCCCGCAGGCGTAAACTTGAAAGCATTGGAAAGCAGGTTATACAATATCATATCTGTTTTCTCGTGGTCTAACCATACCAATTGTTCGGGCGAACGGTTCTCTATGTGGAAAGCAATATGCTTATCGTAGGCCTCTTTGTTGAAATTAGAGCATGTCTCTTGCACTAAAGTGGCAAAATGCGTTTGCTGAATCTTGAGCCGCATCTTGTCGTTCTGAATCTTGCGGAAATCCAAAATACCATTAATCAACCTAAGCATGCGGTTGGCATTGCTTCGCACTATCTCTAACTGCGTTCGCACACTCTGTGATATTTTCTCCGTTTTCAATATGTTGTCTACCGGACCAGAAATCAGAGTGAGCGGTGTGCGGAGTTCGTGCGATATGTTGGTAAAGAATCGTAGTTTGATATCTGACACTTGCTGCTCCACCTTCATCTGTTGCTGCAGATTGTTATATCGGCGGAATAGCACATAACTGATACCTATTATTATTGCCGCAAACAATATATACACCAATATTGCCCAGCCCGTCTGCCAAAAAGAAGGCAATACTTCTATGGTGAGTTCACGGGTATTATCCACCCATACTCCTTCGTCATTGGTAGAGCACACTTTGAAGTGGTAAGTTCCACGAGGAAGATTGGTGTAAGTAGCTTTTCGCTGATTGCCCACATAGTTCCAATTATTCTCAAACCCCTCAAGTAAAAAGGCATACCCTATTTTATCTGCACCGGCAAAGTCAAGAGCGGCATATTCGATAGAGAACACGGATTGATTATGCTTCAGCGTTATCTTATCGGTGGAGGCAATACTCTCTTTAAGTGGAGAGTCGTCGTCGCCTATAGCTACATCGGTGTTGAACAACTGAAAACCCGTCAGGATCAAAGGAGGCACATGGTCCGACCTTAAGATTCTGTCAGGAGAGAAAACGCAATAACCATCGGTGTAGCCGAAGACCATCTTTCCTGACGACAAGCGCATACTGTTAGCCTCTGTAAAATAGTTGTTTCCAGCGATAGGGAAGGGCGTAAAATGCTGAAATATTTCCACCGTAGGGTCATAACGGGTAATTGCTGTTTCTGATGTAAACCACAATCTTCCATTCTCGTCTTCATTAATAGCCAACACAATGTCACTTAATAATCCTTCCCTTGTCGTAAAAGCCTTCAGTTGTGCGGGGGCAGTTGCTGTTGCCGAGTGCTCTATTCTGTTCAAACCTCCGCCAAAAGTACCCAACCATATGTTTTCGGAATGGTCTTTGTAGAGGCAGTGCACATCATAGTAAGGAGTATAAGCAGTGTTTCCGCGGCTATCTGTCTGTAAAAGACCCCCTGTAGTGGCAACAAACAAAATGCTGTCACCGACCAATAACAAATCTCTTACCTTTGAACATTGGTCTATAGGGTATTGACTCCATTCATTGCCTGAGTGAATAAACTTCTTTCCGTCAAACACATTCACTCCACCACCATAAGTTCCTATTAGCAAATGACCTTTTGTAGTATCTTCTACAATGGAATAAATCTCATTACAAGACAAGCTATAAGGGTCGGCTGTATGCTGAAAACGCTCTATCTTTCCATTCTCATAACGAATAAGCCCCTTCCCTCTGGTTCCCAACCAAAGCACCTTTTTGCTATCTTCATATAGGCAATATACAAGGTCGGTTATAGGTAGTTTGCTTACTTTTAGCGTTTTTGCATCGCGACGGCGCACATTCCCGTCTTTAGTGGCTATCATAACATCACCATTTGACAATTCCAACATGGCACGAACCTCTCCTGATGAATGTCCGTTTTCATGCATGTCGTGTAGAATAAAATGCCGGTGAATGTATTCTACTCTGTCCACGCCTTTGTCATAAGTACTTATCCATAGAAATCCATCGCTATTTAAATACGCCGTATGAATCATATTTGTTAGTCCCGTCAATGGCGATTCTAATATGTCTTGGTCGTAGTTGTATCGGGAAAAACCTCCCCCATTAGGATTAATCCATAGTGTATTATCCTGCTCTATCAATATCATATTTTGCCTGAGTTGTCGGGCATAGCGGCGGTCCACTTCCGGAGAGAAATGCTTCACTGAGCGGTCGGAATGACGATAACGGAGAACACCGTATTCGTCATTCTCTAACCACACAATACCTCTACTATCAGTCCGCGCCGTATGAAAATTGTCAGAACGAATTTGTCGGTTGTCTTTTGAGGAATACTGTTGTAACTTTCCATCACGTTTGTCATATATATAAAAACCTTCCGAAGATGTAGCAAACAACATTGCATTCTCATCAATACGCAATATCGAATTTATAGTCGCTCCATTCCCGATGCTTATATGCTCCACATTACCATCCTGCAACGAATACCGCCATACATCACCATTATCACTTCCTAACCACAGACTCTGTGTTGTGCTGAAGGCTGCTGTATATTTTTGCCGGATGGTACCCAATCCCGACTTTAGCACTATATTTTCTTCTCCATGATACCATTGATGTACACCGTCCGATGCATCATACCACACATTACCCGCATTGTCGCAAACAATGAAATGGGCATCATATCCTGTTTTATATACATCTGTTTGAGGTTCTTCTTCGCTCACAATATGCGCTATGCCATTATTCACAACCATCCATATCTCACCGGGGCAGGATTCTGTGAAATATTGGTTGTATTTCTGCTGTAATAAAGTCGGAGCCTGACAACCTGTCGCATAAAATTTTTCTCTGCGCTTGTCAAAACGGAAAATGTATCCGTCATAGGTCTGAAACCATATATAGCCGTTTGCATCTTCATAAATGAAATCCACACGGTTGTTACGCATTTGAGTACTGTCTTCAGGATGAGACTTATAAGTGGTAAACTTATAACCGTCAAACTTATTCAGACCATCCCAAGTCCCAAACCACATATAGCCGTCGCGGTCTTGAAGAATCGCCATCACCGTGTTCTGACTCAAACCATCCTTCACAGAATAATGGTAGGTTACATACTGCTCCTGATCATCGGCCGAATCGTATGCCATCAGCGGTTGAACCAAAAGCAAAGTCAACAACGAGAATAATGAAATGTTAATCTTTTTCATACATTACTTATCCTTCAATGAAATCATATATTGACCATAAGCAGTCTTACCCAATTCTTCACCTAACTGATGCAATTGCTCCGTACTTATCCATCCGTTCCGCCAAGCTATTTCTTCTATGCAACTCACATAAAAACCTTGGCGGTTTTGAATAGTTGCAATAAAATTGCCTGCATCTAACAAACTGTCACAATTGCCCGTATCTAACCAGGCAAAACCTCTGCCGAACAACTCCACTTGCAGGTTCCCCTCGCTCATATACACCTTGTTCAAATCGGTTATCTCATATTCTCCTCGTGCCGAGGGTTTCAACAGAGATGCCTTCTCACACACCGTTTCATCATAGAAATACAATCCGGGCACGGCATAATGGCTTTTGGGCTCCGCAGGCTTCTCTTCCAGCGACAGGACCCTTCCCGCTTCGTCAAACTCCACTACGCCATAAGCGCGAGGGTCTTTCACATAATAACCAAAGATGCATGCACCCTTCTCTATCGATGCCGCACGACGCAACATCTCACTAAAACCTCTGCCGTAAAACAAATTGTCACCTAAAATCAGACAGCCTTTGTCGCCGGCAAGAAACTCTTTCCCTAATACAAATGCTTGGGCCAAACCATTTGGAACATCCTGCACCTTGTATTCCAAGCGCATTCCTATCCGTTTTCCGTCGCCCAACAATTCTTTAAACATCGGCAAATCACGGGGGGTGGAAATTATCAATACCTCACGAATACCCGCCAACATCAATGTGGATAACGGATAATAAATCATGGGCTTGTCATACACCGGCATTATCTGCTTCGATATTGCCTTCGACAACGGGTACAAACGAGTGGCACTGCCGCCTGCCAAAATAATTCCTTTCATGGTTATCTATGCTTTTTGGTTATTCTTTTTCCGGTGCTTTTTTATACGTCTGTTCTCGCGAAGCATCAATGCGAATTCGCGTACAAAATCCAATGTGTCATCCAGAAAACCGGGCCTCCAGGCTTTCATCCGTTCCTCCAACTGATGATATGTCTCCTGAAGCGTCTCCTTGTTATCTGTTATCACTAACAGAGTGTCCTTTGCCTGCAAACAACTCTTACCCGTTGGTACAAAAAACTGCTGACCCCTACGCACCATAATTGCCAGAGTGTTTTCCGGGAATCCCAAATCCATCAACCTGTTCCCGTGTTCCAGCATATCTGCCGTTATCTCTATCTCCGTTGCTACCGACTTTATCTCTTCAGGTAAATCTATATCAAAATGCTCCACTTCCTTCAGTTGAAAATCATTATTTTCCGCTACACCTAACTTTCGGGCCACCCAGTCAAGCGATATGCCTTGTGTTAACAAACTGACCAACGTACACAAAAATACTACATTGAATATCAATCGGGCATTAGGAACTTCCGCCGCCAAACACATGATGGCAAACAATATCGGTGATGCTCCCTTCAAACCCACCCAACTTACAAACAACTTCGCCCTAAGAGGTATCTTCCTAAAGGGGGATAATACCAATAGCACCGACAACGGACGAGACAAAAAGAATATGACGACACTTGCTATAGCACCCAAAGTCAATACTCTGACATCCAATAACTCATGCGGGGCTACTAATAAACCCAAGATCAAAAACATGCTCAATTGGGCAAGACTTGTGATGCCGTCTAAAAAATTCATGGTACTCCGCTTGTGTGCAAAACGGGAATTCCCGAATACCAGTCCGCCAATATACACCGCCAAAAAAGGATTCCCGCGGGCATAAAAAGTAACGGAAAATATAAAAATGCACGATGTCAGCACCAATATTGGATACAAACTTGTATTCTCCAAATTCACTCTGTTCATTAACCAAACCAGAAACTTGCCAAACAGGAACCCTGTTAGGAAGCCTATTACCAACTGCATTAATACCATCAATACCAAACTCCATGCATTAGGCTGACCTCCTGATTGTATCACACTTATCATCGCTGTTGTCAGTACCGCCGCCATAGGGTCGTTACTCCCGCTTTCCAATTCCAACATCGGACGCAAATTGTGTTTCAATATCAACTTTCTTCTGCGCAAAATGCTAAATACCGATGCCGAATCGGTGGACGACATTGTGGCTGCCATTAATAGTGCCGTGGGTAATACCAATGCCGTGCCTGCATGGGTCCAACGCATTAACAGCCATATCGACAAACCTGTGAAAGCAGCCGTTAACAATACTCCCACCGTTGATAGCAACACTCCCTCGCGTACCACAGGTTGGATGTCGCTCAACTTTGTATCCATTCCGCCCGAAAACAATATCACACACAAACCCACTGAGCCAATAGCTTCTGCCACCCTGATATTGTCGAAACTTACGCCTAAACCGTCACAGCCAAAAAGCATTCCCACAAGCAAAAACGACATCAAAGAAGGCACTCCTAATCGACTGTTCAACTTGTCGGTTAAAATGCTTGCAAAAAACAATAGCGACAATATTAATAACCACAATTCTACCTGCATATCTTTTCCCAACAGATCCTTTCTTAATCCTTTCTTACGCCAACCGTAAACTCATCTTGATTAATCACTCTTCCTTCAACAAAAACTCCTCTATCACTCTTACTATTTCCTCTTTGGGATATAACCCTTTCAACAATACAGGCCGTCCCTCCACAGGTATGTATAGCACTTGCGGAATGCTGCTTATGTTGAATACATAGGCCAACTCCCGTTCTCTTTCCGTATCCGCATTGTAAAATATTACTCTGTCACAATATTCCTGAGACAATTCTTCCATTATCGGAGCCAACCGCTTGCACGGACCACACCATGTGGTATAGAAATCTATTATACATGGCTTATTCCCCTTATATTTCCACTCCTTCTCCACTGTATAGTCCATTACACGTTCCTTGAACATCTCCGTTGTCAAATATTGCACATCTTCTCCGTGTGCAAAACCTGCCGACAATAATACCAGAAATCCCGCTAATATTATTCTTTTCATATGCTTAATTTCTTTTGTTTGGAACGACATTTTAGTCCTCTGCATTTATATAGCAATAATCATTCCACAATTATCCTTAATCAATCGGCAAAAATACAATTTTTTCCACATATACACAATATCCCCGTTATTTTTCCACATGGCATTTCAGGATATCTTAAACAGCCACTTAACCATCCTAAATCATCCCAAACCGCACTAAATAACTCCGAATCGCTTCTAACCCGTCCAAAGTCATACAAAATAGGTAGCGGCATCAACACATCATTGGTACATCAAGAGGACAGACATGTAACAGACAGATTGTCCTGATATATCTCAAGACTATAATTACCTGTTGGCGGAATTAAACCTGCGCATATTTGATTATATTCCTCGGCATGTTGTCACTGCTGA
>CAJOPG010000082.1 GCA_905236355.1 Paludibacteraceae bacterium
ATAATCAGTTTCGGCTTTTCGGTTCGCGCCACCTGCTCCAACTGGTCGTAATCCACCCTGCCGTCTTCTTCCCGCACATTGTATTCCAAGGCGTGAAACATCAGCCCAGAGAAATTGACAGGGCTCCCGTGTGAGAGATGTCCTCCGTGGGATAGGTTGAGTCCGAGGAACTTATCACCTGCTTGGAGGCATGCCATAAAGACAGCCATGTTGGCCTGAGCGCCGGAATGCGGCTGCACATTGACCCAAGCTGCCCCAAACATCTGTTTGAGTCGCTCTTGTGCCAAGCGTTCGCCCTCGTCCACCACCTCACAACCGCCATAGTAGCGTTTGCCGGGATAGCCTTCGGCATACTTGTTGGTAAGCACGGAGCCCATAGCCTCCAGCACTTGGTCACTTACATAGTTTTCACTGGCAATCAGTTCGATGCCACGCGTCTGACGCTCCCGCTCACGGCGGATAATGTCAAAGATTGCATTGTCTCGTGTCATATTTAAATTAGTTATGTATTATTTCTATTAGTTTTTGCAGAAGCAGATTATGTCCTTGCATAATATTTATATAGATATATGCCAGAAGGTAAAGAACATACATCCAATTGTAGTTTTGCATCAACAGATGAGACTTTCTCATATTTCTGCAAACCTACTTGCGAATATAATAATATATCTATGTCACCTGCCAGTAATTCATTAGAATTCCAAGTTATTTGCAAATATTCATTTGCAGGATTGGGATAGACTACAAACTTATTTTCTCCATTATTATCATATTCAGACTCTTTATCAAAATTTGGAATAAGAGAATTATTTACGGTTACACTGCTTGAAACCGAGTTACAACATCCATCAAACCCAATTACGCTTATTGTTCCCCTGTATATATTGTTGTTTGCAGCCGACAGAACAGAGCAGAACGGAAACGAAGAGAATTACAACAGCAGTATAGATTTCAACAAGTTTCATACTTGCTATGTATTTGTATTGTCTTTGCCTTGATTATCCGCCTACAAAGATAGGCTATTTTTGTCAAACTGCAAAATTATTTGTACCTTTGCAGTCGAAAAAAACAATCCATTGTCTTTCGTATAAACAATCATTTATGCTCATTCTTCAATCTATCACCCCGCAGGTCCCCATCATTACACATGATTCTATCAAACAACATACCGAAGATGTAATTTTGCGACTGCAGTCCAATCCTCATGAATATTTCCAGGAACTCGGTCATCAAGCTCTTGTCTTCGGCTTGAAAGTAGTGGCGACCCTTCTTATCTACCTTATTGGTGTTTGGCTGATTCGCAAGGTGAAGCGGTTTCAGGAAAGACGCTTTGCAAGGCGCAAGACTGACCCGACTGTTGCTTCTTTTATATATAGTGCCACTTCTTTTGGTTTGACGACTCTGCTTATTGTTGTGACGGTCGGCACACTTGGAGTTGACACCACCTCAATCGCTGCTCTGCTTGCCGCCGGAGGTATGGCCATCGGTATGGCATTGAGCGGCACGGTACAGAATTTTGCTGGCGGCATTATGATATTGGTATTCCGCCCGTTCAAGGTAGGTGACTGGATTTCTGCACAAGGCTATGCCGGCACCGTCACATCCGTCAGCATTGTAGCCACCAAAATCAAGACTATCGACAACCGAGAAGTGGTGCTCCCTAACGGTTCGCTGAGTAACGGGGTGATTGACAACTACTCCACCCTACCTATTCGTCGCATTGACATGTTGGTTAGCGTTGCATACGGCACCAACGCCCAAGAGTGCATAGATTTGTTGCTCTCCATGCTCAACGAGGAGCCGCTTATTCTGCATAGCGACACTCCCGGAGCCGATGACCCCTTTGTGGCTCTCAAGACCCTCAACTCGAGTGACATCTCGTTTGTGGTCAGAGCTTTTGTAAAGAATGAAGATTTTTGGACAATCACCTTCAATCTTAACAAGCGCATCTACACCGAACTTCCGGAACACGGCATACAGTTCGCCTATCCGCATATGGATGTCACTCTGACAAACAACGGATGACATATAGTAGTCTCCATGCAGGGTTATGCAAGACTTAGGGATGTCCCATAATCATCCATAATTTGCAATGAGAACCAGCGAGTTACAAAACCATTCTCATTCATGATTCAGAGTTGAAAGTTTGTTATTCATTTTGCTTTAAAATAATAATATTGCCTTCATTTTTTTCATATTCGCTATTTTTTTATATCTTTGCAGCCCGAAAGCAGGCGATAAGGATATAGTACTACGCTGAATTTAGAATTAGACGCATGACTCGACCTTCGTATATTGCAGGCTATGGCTACCGGGCATACAAACATTATGTGCGCTTTCTGAACAACCACATTATGTATCGCCGGATCTATTACTTGAATAAAGAGAATATCCCTGCTTTGGGCGAGCCGTGTATGATAGTGAGCAATCATCAGAATTGCGCCAATGACCCGCTCAATCTGCTTCTTGGTTTGGAGAACAAGAGTCACCCTTTCATCATAGCCCGCGGCAATGTATTTTCGTGGCATCCGCTGATTACCAAGTTTTTTCTTTGGTTAGGGATGTTACCCGCTTTCCGTTTGGAATATGATGGCGAAGAGAAATTGAAAAATAACGAGGAGACTATCCGTGTGAGCGGCGGCAAGATGCTTGAGGGCAACCGTTTGATTATGTACCCTGAAGGCGGACATCAGAACAAACGCTGGTTAGGCGACTTCTCCTTCGGCTATACCCGCCTCGCATTTCAAACAGCCGAAAGTGACAGTTTCCAACACGACATAAAAATTCTTCCGTCAGCACACCACTACAGCAATTATTTCGGCCTGCAGGCGGATGTGATGATACAATTCGGGACCCCCATTTCCCTGCAACCCTACTACGAACTATACAAACAGAAACCCCGCACGGCCCAGCGCGAAGTAAACCACCTTGTACGCAAGCAGATTGAAAGTATGATGCTTGACATAAGAGATTTGGAACATTATACTGAACTTGATTGGCTTCGGGAAAGCGAATGGGGAACGATTTATTGTCAGAAGAAGCTACTCAATCCGGCTTTTCTGCCTGACAAACTTCAGGCAGACAAACAACTGATTGAACAAATGACCGATGCTGACACTGAAACTTACTCACTCATCAAGGATATACAGGCAGAAGAGCAGTTGCTTTGCATAGATGAAAACGATTTGAAGAAGCCTCAAAACCTGATAGTTGTTCTCTTCAGTCTGTTTGCACAGCTTCTTCTTTTACCACTTTGGATAGTATCGCTCTACCCTAATGGTATTCATTATGGTGTACCGAAACTATTTCTCAGAACCGACCCGATGTTTGAAAACAGTTGGACATTAATAATACCCGTTGTAGTGGGAATACCGTTTTTCTTTTTATTGACCCTGCTTATTTGCGGATTGGCATGGGGCTGGTGGTGGCAGTCGGCATTATGGATGTTGCTGGCTATCTATCCCGGCAGTCTGTTTGCCTGGTATGAGTGGTGCTGGATGCGCAGTACATGGCATCAGTTACGCATGCTCACACATAAAAAAGCGGTAAGTGCCCTACAAGAGAAGCGCCACAATCTATTTGAAAAGCTGAAAATAACACTAAAGATATAATGAAAAGAGTAGTAATAACAGGCATGGGTATCTACTCGTGTCTTGGGAAGTCGCTTGATGAAGTACGCGACTCACTTTATAACGGCAAGTCAGGTATTGTGCTTGATCCGGAAAGAAAAGAAATGGGCTTCCGCTCCGGTCTGACTGCCAAATTGGATGTGCCCGATTTAAAAAAAGAACTGAGTCGCTCGCAGCGTGCTTATATGCCAGAACAGGCCAAATATGCCTATTGTGCCACTGTGGAAGCGCTAAAAAATGCCCGTATCGACCAAGACTATTTGGATGCGCATGATGTGGGGTTACTCTATGGCAATGACTCCAGTGCCGACCCCACCGTTCGTGCCGTTGATACTATGCGTGAGAAGCATGATACGATGCTTTGTGGCTCGGGGGCTATTTTCCAGTCAATGAACTCCACCGTCACGATGAATCTCGGAACTATCTTTCACCTGCGGGGCATTAACCTCACTATCAGTGGTGCATGTGCCAGCGGGGCACATGCTATCGGCCTGGGCGCCTTGCTTATCCAGACCGGTTTGCAAGACCTGATTGTATGTGGCGGTGCGCAAGAAGTGAATCCGTTCTCTATCGGCAGTTTTGACGGTATTTCCGCATTTTCTATCAGAGAGGATGAGCCCGAGAAGGCGTCTAGACCTTTTGACCGTGACCGCGACGGGTTAGTGCCCGGAGGTGGTGCAGCTACCGTTATCATAGAGGAGTATGAACACGCCGTCAAGCGGGGTGCCCCCATCTTGGCAGAGATTCTCGGCTATGGTTTCTCTGCTAATGGTGACCACATCAGCAGTCCGAATGTGGATGGACCCGCCAAGTCGCTATGTATGGCTATTGAGCGAGCCGGTATTGACATACGCGAGATAGGCTACATCAATGCGCATGCCACTTCCACCCATGTGGGGGATACCAACGAAGCCAAGGCTATCTACAAGGTATTTGGCGACCAACGCACCGAAGTGACTTCCACCAAATCGCAAACAGGGCACGAGATGTGGATGGCAGGAGCGAGCGAAATCATATACTCCATGCTCATGATGAAGAACAAATTCATTGCCGCCAACCTCAATTTTGAAAACCCGGACGAAGATAGTGCAAAACTACTCATTCCCGCCAAACGAATTGAGAAACACTTTGACACCTTCCTCAGCAACTCTTTCGGTTTCGGGGGGACAAATGCGACACTTATTGTGAGAGATTGGAAGAACTGAGCCTGCGAAGCCCTGACTGAAAGCTGAAAAATTGAACAAACATAAATATAAACAGAACAAATAAGACAAAGTTATGGAAAAACAAGAATTAATCAAAAGAGTTAACTCTGTACTTGCAGAGGAATTTGAAGTAGAAGAATCGGTAATCACTCCTGAAGGCAATATCAAGCAGACGCTTGAATTGGACAGTTTGAGTCTTGTTGACATGGTGGCTCTTATCGAAAACGAATTCGGAGTGAAGATAGCATCTTCTGAATTGGTGAAGATTCCGACCTTCCAGGACCTATATGACTATTTAGCAGAACGCATTGACTAATTGCTCACTGATGGAAACACCCTTGTTCCAACAGGAAGATTTGTATCAGTTAATACCGCAGCGCCCACCTATTGTGATGGTGGACACGCTGTGGTATGCCACTGATACCACAGCTCGGACTTCGCTCACTATTCAGCCTGACAATCTGTTTGTGAGCGGAGGTGTTATGCGTGAACCCGGACTGATTGAACATATAGCCCAGTCGGTGGCATCTTTCAAAGGTTATGAAACCTTCCGTCGGCAACTTCCGCCCCAGTTGGGCTATATCGGCGAGATAAAGAAGTGCAGAATACATTTATTACCCAAAGTTGGGAGTCAGTTGTCCACACAGGTAGAAGTGCTTGCCGAGGCAATGGGCATCACATTGGTTGCCGCCCAAACATATTGCACCGATACTTTGGTGGCAGAGTGTCAGATGAAACTCTTCATCAAAAGAGAATAATGGTTGTATAACTTATAATAATTTTATAGCAGCATGCAACACGGGAAGGAGACCTCATTGACCACAACAATACGCATACCTGTCCGTTTTTCTGAAGTGGATGCGATGCGTGCTGTATGGCATGGCAACTATGTAAAATATCTGGAAGATGCTCGTGAGCAATGGGGGCACGAGTATGGTTTTTCTTATGCCGACATTTTTCGCAACGGATATCTTGCACCGTTATACGAACTCAACCTACACTATCGCCAGATAGCCACTATGGACGATGTTCTGTTGGTTACCGCCACCTACTATCAATGTGCGGGAGCGAAACTTGTTATGCACTACACGATAGTGCGCGAGAGCGACAACGCTCTCATTCTCACCGCCGAAAGCGTACAACTTTTCACCACAAAGGAGGGTGAGTTTTCTCCTACCATGCCTCCATTTTATGACGAGTGGAAACGCCGTCATCTGAAATAGCACGAAGATTTTTCTTTTCTTCATCGGATCATTTTTTCATCAGCATACTCATTTCAGGCATAGGTAAGTGCCTGATATTCTTTATGTCGGTTTGTGCAAAGTTTTAAACACCCAATAAGAACCCAAGGGTTCTATTGAACTACAATGAGTGACAATGGCATCTTAGGGGCGTTTATTTCCAATCGTTTATTGGACTTTTTTGTGTCTATGAGGCTTTCATTATGATTCACAAATCAGTCACTTTTGTAACTTTTTTATTATTTCTTTTACAGAAACAATAAAAATAAAATTGTTTCTGACATTTCTCTTGCATATTTTGTCAAAATAATGTATCTTTGCCGCGTAATTAGTATTGCGCATGCACGTAGACCTTAATCATCCGCCTATGAAGAAGACATATTTGTTGACACTATTGGCGGGTCTGTTTAGCCTATCCGTGTCAGCACGGGATGTAAACAATGACAGGCGCGGTCTTCATTATGTATCGTTTCAGGCAGCAGGAGGTTGGTACACATTGTTTGAAAATCTGCCGGATTTACGCACTACGGGAGCAGGTGCAACTACAATAGGAGTGGGTTATGAGTTTCGTTACAAGGACCTTTGGTTTTCCGCCTCCCTTGATGCCCAATATTTCGCCTCTATGGCAACCACCACAGGACATATATTCAGTCAGTCGATGTACGACACACAGGGCAAACAATTTATTTGTCACTATAACATCTATGACGACCACGAATCTCTGCAAGGAATCAGTTTGGGCCTGCCGCTTATGGTGGGGGCTCAGTTTCTTAACGGATTTTATTTGGGAGCAGGCGTGCATGTGCAACTCAATGCGATGGCACGCGCATATACCAAACTGACCTACGAAACCTCTGCCACTTATAGTCGTTATATTGCGGATTTCGAGGATATGCCCAATCATTGGTATCAACCCTACAATGGTGACGGAACGGCCACAGTAAAGGTAAAGCCACAGGTTAATCTGGCCTTCGAGATTGGATATGACATTTTTGCCAAGAACTATGGATCGCTTTCCACCCTACATCCGCCTATACTCAAGATAGCCGCCTTTGCCGAAGTGGGTGTGCTTAATGC
The DNA here is from genome assembly GCA_905236355.1 of Paludibacteraceae bacterium. Classification (GTDB taxonomy): domain Bacteria; phylum Bacteroidota; class Bacteroidia; order Bacteroidales; family Paludibacteraceae; genus Colicola. Next base: position 7,153 of record CAJOPG010000082.1, read on the forward strand.
CATTAGCAATGAAGGTGATATGGCACGCTTCACTGTCAATCCGGATAATCCGATGTTATTAGATATTACACCTTATTATCGGGCTATTGACACGCAAGTCAACAAGTTTATCCCCTTTTTTGCAGGAATAAAACTAACCTATTTGCTTACTATTCCCAAACGAGATTGCCGTTGTCTTTGATGTTATTGTGACATAGTGAAACGCTTACGCTACATATTGCCCCTGCTACTCTTCTGTTGCCTCAGTGCGATGGGACAATGTCCGGATTGGTATGATTTGACGGGCAGTCATGTCAACTGTGAGATAGGTCCGTATAGCGCACGCCAGACGGGTACCGGTTGGACAACCCAGATGGTTGACCTTGGTCCCGGTGAGATTCAGAGTCGTCACACCGTGCACCGCGACCCTAACGAGCAGGACCCTCGCACTACTAATAATGGCACCAGAGAGGGACTGCATACCGTACCTGCCGGAGAATTGGCTTCTGTACGTTTGGGCAACTGGCTTGACGGGCGTGTCACGGGTGCGGCTAATGAAACCGGTCAGGCGGAGCGTATTACCTATACTTTTACCGTTACTGAAGATAGCAAATATATCTTGATGCGTTATGCTATTGTTTGGCAAGACCCGCATAACCATGCAGACATAGTGCCATCATTCCAATTGGAAACATTCTTGGGTGCAACTGGGAACACCCTCATCGATGGGGTTTGCTATAATTTTGACTATGATGCTAATAGTACCGGAATTGACTCTACGGGTGAGTGGGCTACGCAATGTCGTATCTGCTCGTATTATAGGGCAGGTACTGAAGGTAACTACTACTATTATAGCAATTTCAATTATGCTAATCAAAATAATGCTAACGGATATTATTACGACGGGGATAATATTTATTATGCATACTATTATGGCGCACACACTGAGACTTGTCCGGGATTCACTTATCGCCATGAAAACCAAATAATAGCTTGGCGCAATTGGCGTACGCGTCTGATAAATCTGGAAGATTATGTAGGTCAGACCGTTCGTCTGCGTTTCACCAGCTCGGACTGTGGTTATGTAGAGCACTGGGGCTATTCCTACTTCACTCTCCGTTGTTTGGATGCCAATTTATATTCACCTACTTGTGGAGGACCGACCGAAACACGCGTCTTTACTGCACCTACCGGATTGAACTATATTTGGTACAAAGTGGATGATAGTAAGAATCGTACCGAACTGCTGACAGAATCAAGCAATACACTTACCGTGCTCAATGACGGACAAATGTATGAGTGCTATATTGCTTCGCCGGAAAATGCCAATTGTCATATATCGCTCTATGCTAAAGCCGAACCGCGTCTGCCGTTATCTGCTTTTACTATTGACAAACACGAGGCATGCGTAGATACTCTTTATTTAATAGACGAGAGTGGTGTGTCACGCGATGGTATGACACTAATCACACCTCATGAGGATGTGAATATGGTGGTATGGAATCTTGGTGATGGCAGAACCAATGTCACTTATAGTGCAGGTACACCTATTACTTACGACAACGATGGAACCTACACCATCACGCAAGTAACCAGATTGAACAACGGCAATTGTACGGACACTTTGAGAAAGACTGTTAACATTAGGGGCAAACTGACGAAGCATGAAGCAAATGTGTATGATACCATTTGTAGCGGGAGCATCTATACATGGAACGGCAATGATTACACTTCTACCGGTGTCTTCCCTTACATAATGTCCAATACTGCAGCCGGCGGATTCTGCGATAGCATAGTACGCCTCAACCTCAAAGTTTGGGATTCCTACTACCGCAATGATACCATTGATGTTCTTGAGGGGAAGGAGATTCCCTATCAGTGGCATAGTAACGGTACAATACGAAATCTGTACACAAGCGGTTTGTATTGGGACAGCTGCCATTCAGTGCACGGATGCGATAGTGTTTATCGCCTTGTACTCCAAGTACGCCCCAAATACTATTTTCTTGAGCATGATACTATATGTGACGGCGATAGCTATACCTACCACAAAAACGGAACTATAATTTCCTATACTGCTGCCGGTACTTACTATGATTCCCTGCTCACAAAAACCTACGGCAACGACTCCGTTTATTGTCTGCAACTCTATGTGCGCGACTCCTATCATTTCAACGAAACGCGTAATTTCTGTCAGGGCGACACGGTCAGTTTCCAGGGGGCACGCTTCTGGACAGACGGTCCGCACACTGTATCGTTCTCGTCGAAACACGGGTGCGACTCTACCTACACTCTGATACTACAACAGCAACAGAAATTTCTGATAGATACTGTTGTTGCCATTTCTGACAAGCAGAAACCTTTCATTTGGCACGGAAAGAATTGCTTCAGCACAGGTGTATATATAGACAGTTTGAAGACGAAGAACGATTGTGACTCCATCATTCGTCTTAACCTCACTATCTACCCCACTTTCTTCCAGGAAGACGCCCCGCTCACATTATGCAAAGACAGCACCATCAAGTGGCATACCAAATAT
>CAJOPG010000083.1 GCA_905236355.1 Paludibacteraceae bacterium
GAACCCCATTGCGCCTTCAAACCGACAAAAAATCTAATCAAAAATAAAGCCATAATCATCAAAACGCTAATGACCGATTTGGGTTTATTATTTCTGCTTTTTGAGTAAGACAGAATCTGTCCCTTAAGAATAACAAAGCCACTCACTGAATGAGTGGCTTTGTTATGTGGTCCTGCTTGGGCTTGAACCAAGGACCCCCTGATTATGAGTCAGGTGCTACTGACCAACTGAGCTACAGGACCATGCTTTTCTTGAAAGCGGGTGCAAAGATACACCTTTTTCTAAAACTATGCAAATGTTTTTTGGAGTGGAGTTCTACTTTTTACCTATTTTTTTAACTTGTTGTCTAATGTTTCCTGCAGTACCTGTTCTTCTGTCAGCCGTGGTATCATCAGATTCAGTCCCTCGTTGAGTTTGTCAGGATTGGTGATAAGCCCTTGATTAGCTTCGTAGATATATACCCAGCAATCGGTTTTTCCGTTATAATATTTGCGTGCCAATTTTGCCAACGACATTCCGCGTCGGGTAGTAACTATATCAATCCATGGACTATCAGCCCCGAACATGTCGGTATTCACATTGGTATTGATGCCATCTTTTGCGTTGCTTGCAGTAGGGGTGGCAGCGTTCGATGCAGAGGTAGTGTTTTTCTTCTTCAGTTCTTCCCGTTCTTTTTCAAGGTCTTCTTTTGATACAAAGCGCATTTCTACACGACGATTTGGTCCGTAGGCTTTCTTGACATTGCCCAACTTGCCTTTGCCCACAGGCAGAAGTCTGTCGGACGCGATTCCATAGACGGAGATTAACTCGTTGGTTACTGCCTCGGCACGTTGTTGTGCGAGTTTCTCATTATAAGCTTCGGTGCCGGTATGGTCGCAATAACCGCTTACTTCCACACAAAGGGTGGTGTCATCGAGCAGTCGTTGTGCAAACTGCTGAATGCCGATAAGCGTTTGGTCGTTGAGGTTATATTTGTCAACATCAAAATATACATAATAGCGTTGGTCAGGTATGTTCTGCTTTGCTACTTGTATTGTATTTATCTCTTTGCTAACCAGCACTAAAGTGTCAATACGCGATGAATAAATGGTGTCCACATTGTTGATAACAATAGTGTCTTTCTGAACAGAAGCATTCTTGGCCTGCCGTACACCGATGGCATTGTCGCTTGCATAGTTCCTGACATGATTCTTTTTGGTGGCGGCAATCTTCCAACGAAGGGTGAGGGCTGCATACTCCACATTATCATTGTTTGACCCTTTTATCCGAGTGTCAATTTTGTCCGTCATTGTCACCTTGTACACACCCTTTAGACCAATGGCAAACCCGCGTGTAACATTGAACTCAGCGGCAAGGCCTAAGTCAATGAGCCCTGTGGCATTGTATTTATTGTGAGATTTGTCTGTGTCAAAGTCGCCTGTTTGAGAATAATCCTTATCCAAATGAGAATATTGTGCGGCATAACCCTCTGCTGCATTGAAATAATAACTCTTATAGAATCCCACTCCTGCTCCGGCAAGGAAGTATAGGTTGAAGATGTCTTTGCTGCGGTTAGGAAACCATGCATTGATGAAATTGAAGGTCAGGTTCAGTTCTGCAGAATGCATGTGCCCGAACAGCAGATAGTTTTCACCGTCGGGCAGCACGACATTGTTGCGTGGGCGGCAACCAAAGTTGGCATAATTATAACCTACTGCCAACCCCCACATAGGTGAGAAAGAGTACTCTAAAAATATACCTCCCGACGGACGGATGGCTGTATAAGGAATGAAGTCGTTATTCTGCTGAAAGTCGCCATCAATAAAGGCCATTCCTCCCTCCACCATAATCGACCAATTGGCGTTTTTCTCCGCCATTCCTTCGTCTTTATAGGGGTGGATACCCTTTTCACTCTTTTTATTGTTATTAGGTGCGGTGTCTTCTTGAGCCATAACCGTTAAAGTGAAAGCCCCTAAAAGAACCATCATTAGAAGAAATAGAGTCTTACGCATAATCATGTGTTTGTATCCTATGTGCTATAAACGGCATGCAAAGATACATTTTTTTTTTTTGATAAACAATAACTTTCTTGCTTGTTGCGCATTTTTCAACATAAAAAGTCGTTTTTTATGCAATTTTGTGTCGATTTTTGTCATCGGACTGTTTCATGCATTGGAAAATATTGTGTATCTTTGCACCTGTATAGAAAATTGATATAACCCACAATAAATTATACCCGATTATGGATATCTTGAGTAAAATGACCGAACGCGCCAAGCAGAATCTGCAGCGCATTGTGTTGCCTGAAGGTGACGAACCACGCACTCTTGAGGCAGCTAACATTATTCTTCGTGAGAAAATTGCCCGCCTGACGCTCATCGGCGACCCTGAAGTAATCAACAAAATGGCGGCTGAGAAGGGCTACGACCATATCTGCGAGGCCACCCTAATGAATCCTAAAACCGACCCGAGGATGCCTCAATATGCTAACCTGCTCTATGAGTTGCGTAAAAACAAAGGCATGACTGAAGAAGAGGCAGCCAAGAAGGCCCAAGATCCGCTTTATCTCGGGTGCTTGATGATAAAAAACGGTGATGCCGATGGCGAATTGGCCGGTGCCAGAGGTACCACGGCCGATACTATCCGTCCCGCTTTTCAGATTCTCAAAACTAAACCCGGGGTCGGGATAGTATCCGGCGCTTTCCTTATGTTCACTCCTGCCAAGGCGTTGGGAGAAGACGGATTTTTGGTGTTCGCCGACTGTGCCGTCAACCCGTGCCCCAGTGCACAAGAGTTGGCGCAGATAGCTATATCTACAGCCGAAACCGCTCGCTCGTTAGCGCAGATTGAACCCCGTGTGGCAATGCTCTCCTTCTCTACCAAAGGAAGTGCCAAGCACGAATTGGTTGACAAAGTGACGGAGGCCACCCGTATCGCCCACGAACTCGCTCCCGGACTCGCTCTTGATGGTGAGTTGCAGGCAGATGCCGCTCTCGTGGAGAAAGTGGGAGTTTTAAAGGCACCCGGAAGTAAGGTGGCCGGCAAAGCCAACGTACTTGTATTCCCTGACTTGCAGGCAGGTAATATCGGCTACAAATTGGTAGAGCGATTCTCCGGTGCCAACGCTATAGGACCTATCTTGCAAGGTATCGCCGCACCTGTTAACGACCTTAGCCGTGGTTGCAAAGTGCAAGACATCGTGGAAATGGTTATCATCACAGCCAATCAAGCTATCAAATAACTAATCTATAAACGCTAATAAATCATGAAAATACTCGTATTGAACTGCGGCTCTTCCTCCATCAAGTACAAACTCTTTGAGATGGACACCAAGCAGGTTATCGCCCAAGGTGGTGTGGAGAAAATTGGTCTGCCTGATTCCTTCCTGTTGGTGAAACTTCCTAACGGAGAAAAAGTGCAAATTGACAAACCCATGCCCGAACATACCGTCGGAATAGAACTTATACTTAGCACGCTGACCGACTCTAAACTCGGTTGCATCAAAAGTCTTACCGAAATCAATGCTGTCGGACACCGCGTTGTGCATGGGGGCGAGAAGTTCAACAAATCGGTGCTTATCACTGACGAGGTGCTGAAAAACATAGAGGCATGCATCGACCTCGCTCCATTACACAATCCGGCCAACTTGAAAGGTATTCGTGCTATTGAGCAGACCCTCCCGGGCGTTCCGCAGGTGGCTGTGTTTGACACTGCCTTCCATCAGACGATGCCCGAGTATGCATATATGTATGCCATCCCCTATGAACTCTACGAGAAGTATGCCATCCGGCGCTATGGTTTTCATGGAACTTCGCATCGATATGTATCACAGCGTGTGTGCGAGTTCCTCGGAGTGGACAAAAAGCAGCAGCGTATTGTTACTGCTCATATCGGCAATGGTGGGAGTTGCGCCGCTGTCAGATATGGCGAGAGTGTGGACACTTCCATGGGGCTGACACCTGTTGAAGGCCTTGTGATGGGAACACGTGCCGGCGATCTTGATTTGGGTGCTGCCACATTCATTATGGACAAAGAACATCTGGACACCGCCCAATTCTCCAATCTGGTCAACAAAAAGTCAGGATTGCTTGGTGTGTCGGGTGTCAGCAGCGATGCTCGTGACATTGATGCCGCCATTCGTGAAGGCAACCATCGTGCCGACCTCGCTCGCAAGATGTTTATCTATCGTGTAGTGAAATACATCGGAGCCTACACAGCCGCCATGAACGGAGTGGATACTATCGTCTTCACCGGTGGTATCGGGGAAAATGATGCCTATATTCGTGCGCAGATTGTGAAATCTCTGTCCTTCCTTGGTATTACATTGGACGAAGAAGCCAACAACTGTCGTGGAAAGGAAGTAGTAATTTCTACTCCCGATAGCCGTGTCAAAGTATGCGTTATTCCTACCGACGAAGAGTTGATGATTGCGACTGACACAGCCGAATTAGTATGAACGGAAATGCATAAGTCGTTGTCAACGACTTGCTAACGAGCAACTAATAAGCAGAGAGGACATTCAAACGAACGCCCTCTCTGCTTGCTATAAAAGCCATCTGTAACTCATTGTATTTCAGTAGGAACCTTGGGTTCTTCTATGCCCGCCATGATAACAGGCAGAGTATCAAAAGAAATTACCTACATGTAACTTTCCCACTTGGTATTGCGCATGTCTCCTGATTTCAGGAACTCTTGGTGCATGGCAAGTGCTAATGCCAGATTGTGGGGAGTATGCGATTTTTTTGCCAATGTCAGGTACTCGCGAAGCAACGGCTTATACTCCGGTGCTACGCAGTTCTCTATGATGCACTCTGCCCGTTGAATCGGACTCTTGCCACGCAAGTCGGCAATGCCTTGTTCGGTGACAATCACCTTCACGCTATGCTCCGAGTGATCCAAGTGGCTCACCATCGGGACAAAACTTGAGATGGCGCCGCCTTTGGCAGTAGAGGGAGTCGTAAAAATAGATATATAGGCATTGCGGGTGAAATCGCCACTGCCACCAATACCATTCATCATTTTCGTTCCGCATACATGGGTAGAGTTGATGTTGCCGAAGATATCTGCCTCCAAGGCTGTATTGATAGTAATCAATCCAAGACGCCTCGCCACTTCGGGGTTGTTGCTGATTTCCTGTGGACGAAGCACTATGCGTCGGCGGAAGAAATCAATATGGTCGATAATGTCCTGCAACTTATCCGCACCGATAGTGAGCGAGCAACCGCTGGCAAAGGTGACACGACCTTCCTTCATAAGACCTACTACCGAGTCCTGTATCACTTCCGTGTACATTGTGAAGGGCGGGATGTGCGGGTTCTCTCCCAAGGCGGCCAATACGGCATTGGCAATGTTGCCTACACCTGATTGAATAGGTAAGAACGATTTCGGTATGCGACCGGCATGCATCTCGTCTTCCAGAAATTTAGCTACATTGGCGCCAATTTTTTCTGTCGTTTCGTCAGAAGGAGTGAACTTGCCCACCTCATTAGGGCGGTTAGTTTTGACAATAGCAATAATCTTCTTGGGGTTCACTTTGATGCAGTCGGTGCCAATACGATCTCCTACATGATAAATGGGAATCTCGCGACGCATAGGCGGGTCGGCAGGCTCGTAGATATCATGAATACCACGCATCACGGGAGGCATTGCCTCGTTTAACTCCACAATAATATGGTCCGCCAAGCGGCAGATGGTGGGCATAATACCCACACCGGCAGTGGGAATAATCTCTCCTAATTCGGTCACATCGCATGCTTCAATGATGGCAAACTTAGGCTTGGGCAGAAAACCGTAGCGCAACTCTTGTGCCAATTGGCTCAAGTGCATGTCGAAATAGTGAGCGTCTTGATTGTTGAGTTCGGTACGCAGGTCTTTGTTCGACTGATAGGGAGTGCGGAAAAGAATTGCATGGGCGCGAGCCAACATTCCATCACAACTGTCACCTGTACTAGCACCGGTGTAGATGCCTATTTTGAACTCTTCGCCTCTTGCGTGGGCATCTTCAGCACGCTTGGCAATGGCGGTGGGGACCTCTTTGGGGGCACCTGCAGGAGTGAAACCTCCCATACCTACTATATCGCCGTTTTGGATTAACTCAGCCGCTTCTGCAGCCGTCATGAATTTGTACATAATTGTATATTAATCGTTTATGACTTGTTGCGTCTCTTGGGGAGGACGAGCACATGGGCTTCGCCCCTACATCTTCATCTCTCAATCTTCATAAGGTCTTGCATTGTGTAAAATCCTTGTCGGTCTTTTATGAACTCTGCAGCTATCACGGCTCCTAACGCAAAACCTTCTCTATTCTTAGCCTCGTGTTTGATTTCAATACTGTCCACTATACTCTCATATCTGACAATATGTGTTCCGGGTACTTCGCCCTCGCGAATACTCTCTATATCAATTGTCGGGAACTGTATATCTTGTGCTAAAGATATGGCAGTGCCGGAAGGAGCATCCAGCTTATGAACATGATGTATCTCTGTGATGGAGGGCTGATATTGTGGATACGGTTGTAGTAAATGGCTCAACTGCCGATTGAGTTCAAAGAAAAGGTTTACACCAATGGAGAAGTTGCTCGTCCAAAACAATGCGTTGCCGTTGCGAGCCAACTCCTTTTTAAGTTCGGGGAGTACTTCCGTCCACCCTGTTGTACCGCATACTACAGGCAATCCGTCAGTCCATGCCCGGCGGATGTTGGCGACTGCTGTTTGGGGAGTGGTAAACTCGATGGCGACATCAGCTGTGCAGAAGTCGGCAGAGTTGAAATCTTCCGGGTTATCTTTGTCTATCTTGCATACCACATCGTGTCCGCGTTCAAGGGCGATGCGCTCTATGATATGCCCCATTTTACCATATCCGATTAAAGCTATCTTCATGCACTTTCTTTTAGCGCACAAAGTTACAATTTTCTTTTTACTCGTGCAAATACCAAGTACACACCCTTCCTGCGAGAGGAATCAGGGATTGTTGCATGGTTTTATAAAAATACGTAACTTTGCAGGCTAAATTTAGAAATATTGGAATCGGGAATCTTGAAATAATGAATATAAAAAACCATTAGAAGGATATCTCCCGCAATCAGTGGATTAAAGCCGTTGTTTGGGGTGTGCTGTATGTGTTGTTTCCGGTGTGGCACGAACTTTGCAATTCTAAAGAATTAGAAATATTGGAATCAGGAATCTTGAAATAATGAGAATGAAAGACCGTTTGAAGAATATCTCCCGCAAGCAGTGGATTAAAGCCGCTGTTTGGGGTGTATTGTATGTGTTGTTTCTGGTGTGGCACGGCAACTGGTGGTGGCTGCTGCTGCTTCCATTGATAGTGGATGCTTTCACTACCAAGTTTATTCCGTGGACATGGTGGAAACGCTATAAACCGGCAGGAAAGGACGAACCCGAAAACCCCAAGGCGAACAAGATACTCTATACTATCTGTTCGTGGATTGATGCCATCGTGTTTGCATTGGTGGCTGTGTATTTCATCAACCTCTATCTGTTTCAAAACTATCAGATACCTTCCTCTTCGTTGGAGAAGAGTTTGCGGGTGGGTGACTTTCTGTTTGTCAGCAAGGCGAGTTATGGTGCCCGTGTGCCCAACACTCCCTTCAGTTTCCCGCTGGTGCAGCATACATTTCCACAGGTGTTAGGCGGCGGCAAGAGCTATATTGACAAACCGCAATGGAAGTACCGTCGTCTGAAAGGCTGGGACAGACCAACGAAGGGTGATATTGTGGTGTTCAATTTCCCCGCCGGAGATACCGTATGCCTCAAACAGCAGAATCCTGACTACTATACGCTGTGCCATTACTATGGCAAGTCGGTGGTGGAGAACCGCAAGGACATCTTCGGTGAGGTGGTGTGGCGTCCTGTTGATAGACGGGAAAACTATGTGAAGCGCTGTGTGGGGGAACCGGGTGACACTTTGCAGATTATCAACAATCAGTTATATGTTAATGGCGAATTGCTGGAAGACAAGCCCGGTGTGCAATATAACTACTATGTGCAGACCACCGGTGGTGTGCTGAGCAATTCCACTTTGGACAAATTGGGTGTCAGCAAAGACGACCGCCGTCTTGTGTCCGCTACCACACAGATAGGATTACAGGAGCTGTCTTCTCTCGGGCTTGACCCTACGCTACCCGTCTATCATTTCCCGCTGACACAGGAGATGAAAACCGCGTTGGAGAAGAATCCACATGTAAGCAAGGTGATGATAGAGCCGGAATGGCGTGGCGGTGATGTGTATCCGTTAGGTAAAACCACATGGACACGCGACAATTATGGTCCGCTGTATATACCCCGTAAAGGCGACAAAATAGTACTGACGGAAGAAAACTATCCACTCTACAGCCGTGTTATCAATGCCTACGAGCACCAGACAGCGCAGATAGGCGAGGAATATGAGTTTGGAATGGACTATTATTGGATGATGGGGGATAACAGGCACAACTCTGCCGACTCCCGCTATTGGGGTTTTGTACCAGAAGACCATATCGTTGGTCGTCCTGTATTTATCTGGCTCAGTATAGAGAAGGATAAACCATGGTTCAAGGGGCATATCCGCTGGAACAGATTGTTTCATAGTGCAGAGAGATGATACTACCCACTGCATATCTGCCTCCTATCAGTTGGTACCATGCATTGTTTGCAGAGCAATGTGAAGTGGAAATATGGGAGAGTTTTGAGAAACAGACACTCCGCAACCGTTGCCGCATTATGGGGCCCAACGGAGTGCAGACACTGACGGTGCCTGTGGAGAAATGTGAGCACAAACAACTGACCAAGGATGTGAAGATTGTCCGGCAGAGCAAGTGGCAGCACGAGCACCGACATGCACTGACAAGCGCTTACAAGAATACCCCCTTCTTTGATTATTATGCGGACTTCTTTCTGCCGCTATATGAAAAGCATTATACCTTTCTTGTTGACTGGAATGAGGCATTGCATGATGTAGTAGCATGGTTGTTGCTTCAACGGGAGTTCCCGCTATGTTATACGCAACAATGGAAGGGTGTGGAGTTGTCACCGATAGAACCACGCAAACCCTACTATCAGATATTTGCCGACAAGCAGGGCTGGCAGCCGGACTTGAGTATAGTTGACCTTTTGTTTAATATGGGACCGGAGTCTCTATTGTATATATAAAGAAATATATTGGATATATGAAAAATATAGATTGGAGTCAGTTGGGATTTCACTATACAGAAACGGACTATATAGTGCGTTGTGAATATCACAATGGAAGTTGGGGAGAACCTGTTGCTACGCATGACAAAACCATACAATTGCATTTGAGTTCCACCTGTCTTCAATACGGTCAGGAGGCGTTTGAAGGACTGAAAGCCCTCCGCGGTGTGGACGGCAAAGTGCGCATCTTCCGTATGCGCGAGAACGCGCGGCGTATGGCACGTTCCGCCGAAGGACTGTATATGGCACCTGTGCCGGAAGACCTCTTCTGCCGTTGCATATTGTTGGCATTGGAGAAGAATATGGATTATGTGCCCCCTATGGGAACGGGGGCCACACTTTATTTCCGTCCATTGCTGATAGGTATTACCCCTCGTTTGGGGGTAGGTCCGGGGCATGACTTTCTATTTGCCGTGATACCTTCTCCCATTGGTCCTTATTACAAAGGCGGTTTCAATCATACTACACCTTTCATCGTCAACCGGTATGTGGACAGGGCGGCCCCATTAGGTACGGGTCAGTTCAAAGTGGGGGGCAACTATGCCGCCTCTTTCCGTGCTACGGAGGCGGCACATGCACAAGGGATGAGTTGCTTGTTCTTAGACTCGGTAGAACGCCGTTATATTGACGAGTGCGGGGCTGCCAACTTCTTCGGCATTAAAGACGGAGTGTATGTTACGCCCAAGAGTACTTCCATACTGCCGTCTATCACCAATAACAGCCTGATGCAGTTGGCGCGTGACCATGACATACGGGTGGAGCAGCGCCCTGTTTTGGTGGAGGAACTGGCGGATATGACCGAGTGCGGTGCTTGTGGTACGGCTACCGTAATATCACCTATCTCGCGTGTGATAGACCCTGACCATAAGCGCATTTATGAGTTTGGAGATACTCCCGGACCTATCAGTACAATGCTCTATTATGCCTTGCTTGATATTCAGTATGGCAAAGAAGAGGACAAGTATGAGTGGTGCACGGTGATATAATGGCTAAAAGACCGTTTCACTAAAAGAGAAACAGGTACGGACGGTATGATACGCCATAGAATGAAAAGACCCTGCCGATTGGCAGGGTCTTTTCGTTTATGAGTTTGTCTGAAAGTCTGTTTGACTATAATCTTTTGGATTAGAGATAAACTGACATGTAGATTTTCAGACCGGCAGCATCGGCGGTGGAGAGAGAGAAACCGTTCTCCATAGGTTGTTCGGCCTCTGTCCATGTAACCACTTTGTTTTCGATGGTGCTCCAGCCTTCGTACTCAGCCGTGTAGGCATGCATGAACTGATACATGATGTTCAGATTTGCATTGAGACCGAGAGCGAGTTTGGGGGCTACGAACCACTCGATACCTGCGCTGAGGTAGAGACCTACCATCTGGCGGCGACCGTTACCGACAGCGTCACCATACTGACGAAGGATACGACCGTTGTCGATTCCGGTAGCAGCAGCGGGGAAGGGAGCCCATACGCTGGTTACGCCGTCATAAAGGGTGAGGTTGGTAGAAGGAATCTGATTGAGTTCGGTGATGGCATTGTTGTAGAAATATTCATACTTATCAATAGCCTTTACACCATACATCAGACCTGCACCGAACACACCTTGTACTTTACCTTTACCTACATGGTAGTCAGCGCCCAAAGAAACGATAGCGCCAACGGATGTACGTTTGCGGCTGTCCACTATTTTGTCTTTGCTGAAAGGATTGGCAGCAACTGCAGCATCGTCTTGTGCATATTTGCGTGTGTTCCAGAGGTCAATATCAAGACCGAGAGTAGCTTTGATACCGAGGTTGTCGGAAACCATATAACCGGCGGAGAAGCCGCCTACCTGTGACCATGTGCCGCCCATAACGATAGCCATGGGGTCCATGCCGATTTGGAGGTTCCAATCGCCTGCCTTCGGAAGGAAGTCAGCGTTGTCGTCCGCAGCGAACATAGGCAGTGCCAAGGAAGCCACAAGCATTAAACCTAATATCTTTTTCATAATACTTCTTTTTAAGAAAATTTATAGATTGATTACTCCATTTTTAATTATGATGCAGGTAAATTACCAACCCAGAATATTATTGATGGTAGTTTCAGGAATTCTAACGCTCTCATCTGCTTTATTGCGAGCAGTATTGGTTTTACCATTGGAACCTACGCCTAATACACTATTTACATCTTTCGGAGTGAATGTAGCGGTGAGATCTTGGTTGATTGCTTCTCCATAAAGGGTTACATTTGCCTGAAGGTTAGCCACAGCAATACTTGTTACTTCCCAAGCGCCTATTACCTTAACATTTTTACCAGGTGACCACTGATAGAGGAATACGGGTTTGGAGTCATCATTCAAATAGAACAAGCCGTCAATCGTAGCATCATTCCAGGAGCCTTCGTCACCTATAGTTGCTTGATCGAATACGATTTTGGATGAAGATCCTTCGGCGGTTTTGTAGAAGTGTGTGAATTCTCTGTCAACCCAAGGTTTTGCTGAAATCTTAGTATCAAGATAAGCAGCATCGCCTTCCAGTTCTTCTACCCATTCATCGTAAAGAAGGATGTCTTTGAAAGCATAAGTTCCATCAGCGGCAGTAGTGGCCTTAAAGGTAAGACTACGTGAGTCTTTGGAAGCATCGGCAGCTTTGATTTCGAGTTCGAGTTCAATACCACCCAATCCTTGCATGTCGCCTTTGGGAGCAAATGCTTCGTTATCCCAAATTTCTTTAACTCCTTCTAGTTTACCGCTAACATTGAATACCTTGGTGCGGTCGTTGTTGAGAAGGTCGGTGGGTTTTTCGAAGGTTGTTTCAGTCTTGTCGTCTTTTACAAACGCCTGACCTGCCAAAACAGAGAATTCTGTAAGTTCCAATTTCGGGAAGTAAGCATTGATGGCATTTTTGTCGGGAGAAATCCAGTAGTCAGCATAGAAACCATTGGCTACGACGGTAACTTTGATTTGTTTTTCACCAGCGGGGATGCTGATTTCAAACTCGCCATTGCCGAGTGATTTAGCCTTGATTTGCTTGAAGCTTTTGCCAGCGTCTGCGCCAGTGTATTGGGCATAGTCCACTTTGGCAAATACCTCTACATCGTTGGGAATAGGAAGAAGTTCGCTTACTTCTACACCGTCAACAATACGTGTGCCGGGATTGTAATAGAAGGTGGCTTTGATGTTGGCCTTGCCGGTCAAATTGAGAGCCTCTTCTGTCAACTCGCTTTGGTCGCGGTCGTTGCAACCAACGAGTACCAATGCTGCAACAGCAGCAAATAACAAATTCTTTTTCATAAATTTAAATTTTTAATTTTTAATTAATTTAATAGGGTTGATATGCTTTTTTCTTTTGTTCGTTGTTAACGGCTGCAAAGATAAATGTTATTTTTGTATCTGACAAGATAATTTTAAAAATTTGACATATTTTGATAAAAATTGTTCATATTTTGACTCAAATAGTATATATGAGGGGTAAATAGGCTCTTGATTTATGATTATTTTTATGGTTGAGCATAGTTTTTTCCTATAAATGCGATTATGGTTAGGCGGATGCCGGAACACATTCCGCATGATGACAGGCGGGTGAGTATATTTCGAATGAGTTATGTGAGTATGTTTTTTATTTGTAAAAGGTATATAGACATCGTCCTTACGGATACTATCCGAGTACTGTCTGTTATGTTTATCTTATGTTGATGTTATGTTCATCTTATGTTCATCTTATGTTTGCGGTATCTGATTTTGAGCGAGTTACAAGGATTTTTGAAAGCGCGAATATCGGTAATGTATTGAGGTAGAGTGCATTGTGGATGTCAGGGGGTAAGCGGTATTTGTTTGATGGATGGTATTATGTAGAGAGCCGGAGAGGGAGGCAGAAAGAGAGAGAGGGAAAAAAGGAAGAGGGTGAAAGAGAGAACGGAGGAGTGGGGACAGGGAGGTGGATAAGGATTGGAGCGGGGGGGGAGCATGTTTCTTCATAGGTATGATATTGAACCCAAATCGGTCATTAGACTGTTTTACGCTTACACGACTTTCTTTTTGTTATCTTTTTTGCCGATTTTCAGTTACAATGGAACCCCATTGCGCCTTCAAACCGACAAAAAATCTAATCAAAA
>CAJOPG010000084.1 GCA_905236355.1 Paludibacteraceae bacterium
GCTTTCTGACGCGGATTGCCGGAGTGTGAAGAAGAAGCCAGACTTGTAATATTGGGTGGGTTGGAACATAAAGGAGGCATAGACCGTTCCCGATGTCTGCTGCGTGAAGCAACGCTCGGGATGATATGAATCTGTTTCACCCTCTATGACAAGTCCATTACCGATACCACACCCGGCATACCCGCTGAAACGGAGACCATTGGATACATTAGCATTGTCGCATATTGAGCCGTATTTATAGTAATCGTTGGTCCAGTCGTCAGAGAGTTGGACGATGGGGGTTGTGAAATCGTCATACTCAAAATTTTCCACTAAAAGAATATCCGCCTGAGCCAATAAGGTGGAAAGAGACAGGGAGACGATAAGAAGTGCTTTTTTCATGAGTGTTGTGTCCTTAAATTGAAATGATAAGTAGTGTCGTTGCTTGTTGGCATTGGAAATGCGGGCGTCCTTGCCCGCACCTCCAACTGATTGCAAAGATACAACAATAAATCCATCCTTGCAACTATTCGCTTCCCGCTTATGTGGCAAATAAATCAGGAACTGTCTCGTTGTCAGTTTCGAAACTGCAACACTCCTTCGTGCATATCTACAATTACAGGTTTCTGATGGTCCACCTTGCCGGCGATGATATTCTTCGAGAGCTCGTTTAATACAAGTGTCTGCAGTGCGCGCTTTACAGGTCTGGCGCCAAACTGCGGGTCATAGCCCTCGTGAGCAATATAGCGTACTGCATCGTCTGTTACACGCAGGTCAATACCGTTCTCCTCAAGCATCTTGCGAATACCGCTTATCTGCAAACCAACCACTTGTTGTATTTCTTCTTCGCTAAGCGGGGTGAACATGATGGTTTCGTCAATTCTGTTCAAAAACTCAGGTCGTATAGTTTGCCGCAACATCTCCATAAGTTGCTGCTCAGTCTGCTGTCGGCTTACTCCGTTTTCTTCGTTCTCACGAATGAGTTGACTGCCAAGGTTGCTTGTCATGATGATGATAGTGTTCTTGAAGTTGACGGTGCGTCCCTTGTTGTCGGTCAGACGACCATCGTCCAACACCTGTAGTAGTACATTGAATACATCGGGATGAGCCTTCTCTATCTCATCAAAGAGCACTACAGAATAGGGTTTTCGCCGAATCGCTTCCGTCAACTGCCCGCCTTCGTCATATCCCACATATCCCGGAGGCGCACCTATCAGACGGGTGGCACTGAACTTTTCTTGATATTCCGACATGTCGATACGCGTCATCATATTCTCGTCGTCAAACAAGTAGTCGGCCAATGCCTTGGCGAGTTCGGTTTTTCCCACACCCGTGGTGCCGAGGAAGATGAAACTGCCAATAGGTCGTTTCGGGTCTTGCAGACCGGCACGACTGCGGCGTATGGCGTCGCTCACAGCCATGATAGCATCATCCTGACCGATGACACGCTTATGAAGTTCCTCTTCCAAGTGCAACAACTTATCGCGCTCCGATTGCATCATCTTCGTTACAGGTATTCCCGTCCAACGACTTACTACTTCGGCGATATCGTCTTCGTCCACCTCCTCTTTGATAAGGGTGGGGGCGTTAACCTGTGCCTCTGTCTTGTTGTTATGTAATGTGGCTTGTGCGCTTTTGATACGCTCTTCCGCTTGTGGAATGAGGCCGTAGCGTATCTCCGCCACACGGTTGTAGTTGCCCTCGCGCTCAGCGGTATCAGCCTCGTGACGGAGTTGTTCAATACGAATCTTTTCTTGCTGTATGGTGTTGATATGTTCTTTCTCTTTGTTCCAGCGGGTGCGCATCTCCGCCGCCTGCTGCTTCAGTGAGGTCAGTTTCTCGTCAATCACTTTCCGCCGCTCGTCGGTCTTGTCGTCTTTGGACGCACTGCGCATAGAGGCTTTTTCTATTTCAAGTTGCTTGATTTGGCGCTCCAGTGTATCCAATTCTTCCGGCACGGAGTCCATCTCCAAACGGAGTTTGGCAGCCGCCTCATCCACGAGGTCGATAGCCTTGTCGGGCAGGAAACGGTCGGAGATATAGCGGGTGGAGAGTTGTACGGCAGCCACTATTGCATCATCTTGAATCCGCACCTTGTGGTGGTTCTCATATCGCTCTTTCAGACCGCGCAGGATGCTGATGGTGGCGGCTTCGTCAGGTTCGTTCACCATCACTATCTGGAAGCGCCTCTCCAAGGCCTTGTCCTTTTCAAAATACTTCTGATACTCGCTCAAGGTGGTGGCACCGATACAGCGCAAATCACCTCTTGCCAATGCGGGTTTCAGTATGTTGGCGGCATCCATGGCACCGCTGGTCTGTCCGGCTCCCACCAATGTGTGAATCTCGTCAATGAAGAGAATAATCTCTCCGTTGGCTTGCACAACTTCATTGATGACGCCTTTCAAACGTTCCTCAAACTCGCCTTGATATTTTGCACCGGCAACCAGTGCGCCCATGTCAAGCGAATAGATGAGTTTACGCTTCAGATTTTCCGGCACATCGCCCCGCACAATACGGTGTGCGAGACCTTCTGCTATAGCTGTTTTACCCACACCGGGTTCGCCGATGAGGATGGGGTTGTTCTTCGTACGACGGCTCAAGATCTGTAAGACACGCCGTATTTCTTCGTCACGACCTATTACCGGGTCCAACTTGCCTTGCTTTGCTCTCTCGCAAAGGTTGATGGCGTACTTTTGTAAATTCTCTGTGTTCATAATATATTGATTTTATTTGTTTATTCATCATCTCTCATTTTTATTTTCCTCTCACTCTGCACTCTTCAAGCGATATACCAAAACAAATCAGGCTGCCAAAATGGCAGCCTAATTCCTGTTTATATATAGCCGGATGCTTATCTCATGATTTTCAGCGTGAAGTTTCGGGTGCTGATGAGGTATAGCCCGTTGTTGTAGGCGCTCATGTCAACATCGCTGTTGCTGTAAGCAACTATACGCCCCGTTACATCCAGCACATACAATGCAACGCCATTCGGGTTGTGCAGTGTAAGACCATCGAAATAGATTCCTTGATACTCATTATCTTCCCAACCGGTGCCCTCTGCAGAAA
The DNA here is from genome assembly GCA_905236355.1 of Paludibacteraceae bacterium. GTDB lineage: Bacteria > Bacteroidota > Bacteroidia > Bacteroidales > Paludibacteraceae > Colicola. The sequence goes on from CAJOPG010000084.1 coordinate 3,046, forward strand.
TGATAACCTGATAAGCACGGCGGTTAATGTAGTCAGAAACAGTGTAGGTCAGTCCATAGAGCGCTTTGGAGAAATCCTGTGCTTCGCCGGAAGCAGGTGTCACTAAGGTACTCTGGTCTGCTAAGGTGATGTCGGGTCTGAGTGCACTAAGGTCAGTGCCTGATGGTAAAGTGAGAGTGATAGTGGCGGCATCCTCGTCTATCGTAGCCGCGGCTCCGTTCACAACCAAGCTGCTAATCTTGAGTTCCGGTAGTGCAACGCCGGAGACAGAAGCATCAGTCAGGTAGTCCACTATGTTCTGCAGCAAACGGGTACCGTTGTTGTTGAGCGATGCCTCGTTGCCGACGGGGAAAAGGATATATTTGCCGCTGCGTTGGTCCACTGGTATCTCATGAATAGCTACAGCAAGGTCACCCTCTGTCATATACTCAATACCGTTCTTCGGCGCGATGGCCAGACAGACGGTGTTGTGAGGCTGATAAATGTCGGAGGGCATGATGCCATGGGTCAACGAATCGGCGGGAAGATTCAGTATGTCAAGTGCACCGTTTTGAATGGCATACAGTCCCTTGAATATCGGGTGGGTGGGTTGCATCACCGTAATCTTAGTGTTGCGATTGTAGCCGTTGTTAGGATAGCCCCATCCGAGACGGGAGGTGGAGTAGGTGAAACTCTTCAGATTCAGCACGGGGACCGTCACTTCGGTGTTGCGGATAATATCCAACACTTCCTCGTTGTCCGCATCCACATCTTCAGAGATGACGATGAGGTCGAACTTGTTGAGTTGGTCTAATGCGCGCATGCCGCTCTTCTTCGCCTTGCGCGGTGCCGGAGTAAACCCTTTCGCCTTGATGGTCTTGTAAACAATATCGTTCTCGTAGTTGCTTGTCTTGTAGAAATAGAGAGCCGGATTGCTGCCTAATTCGGAACTATTGATAGTGAGTGTCCCATCAAAACTGTTGCCGCCCGCCACGCTCACAGTAAACTCATAGTTGCCTGTAGTGGTCGGAACGCCTCCGATGATGAATATATTGCCGTTAGAATAGGTGCTGATACCGGCGGGGGCATTGTTGTCCTTCCATGCAACGGATACAGAGGAGACATCTTTGGCATAGAAACGGAACTGGAACTCGTCGATATCCTCGCCCACGTAGCCTTCTCCCTGCAGTTCTGTGAGTGTCTCCAACTTGGTGGACACATGCAACTTGCCCTTTACACTTGATGCTTCGGCCCCGTTCTGATAGGTGACAACGCGGTAGGTGTAGTCGCCGGCATCGCAGATGGGGGCGCCGCTCACAATCATTGAGTCTGCTACACCTGCCGTTCCGCCCTTGGTGAGCGTGATACCGGTGGCCTCTGCACCCTCCCATACAAGTCGGGTCTCCTCGTTGTATTTAACCCTGTATGTGATATCTTTGATGGATTGTGCAACCAACACATTTTGTGTGGAGTCGTTGCCCTGCAGGTGACGCACACGAGGTGACTGACTCACACGGAGAGAGAATGCATACATGGCACTTTTCTCTGAGCCCTTATGTACCACTCTAATCACATGTTCTTTGGGTGTAATATCATAGCGGCGGATAGTCGGGTTAGTGTTAAAATAGTCCTCAGTACGCAGTACATCGTCAACATATATTTCCAGAAAACGATTGTCATCCGGTTTGTTTTGGGCTGAAGAAGTATCCTTCTTTTTATCTCTTGCGACTATCGCAAATTGGTCAAATCCGGAGATATGCATACTAAACTCACATGTGTTGTCCATATCCAGACGTCGTGACATTGTGCTAAACTCGTTTCCTACAGCATCTGAAGCGCTACTCCAGCCTGTTCCCGAGAACCTGAACCAACCGTCTTTGGCAGTACAACTGTATTCGTTCGTCCCGATGTTGGTTATACCTGCCGTCTTGTCGGCATTAGTGGTAGCGATGATAAATTTGCTGTCTCCGTCGCGTGTCATATAATATACCTCATACTCCCGATTGTCGAAGATGGCAAGTGGAGTATGATACCCCTTGCTGTCTTCATATACCTCCGGTTCATGGATAGTGAGGTTGGTAGCGGGAACGGGCGTAGCTTCTTTTACGGTCACGGCGCATGTTGCTGTCTTCCCACCGTCATCAGAGGTCGCTGTGATAGTAGTAGTGCCGGCGGCTATAGCACTGACAAGACCATTGCTCACAGTTGCCACTCTGGTATTGCTGCTCGCCCATGTAAGACCTTTGTTGGTAGCGTTCGTGGGGGTGAAAGTAACCGTGAGTTGTGAACTGCCGCCTTCTGTCAATGTCAGGGTGGAGGGGGATAAACTGATACTCTCCACAGGGCGCACTGTGGTGGCCTTCTTCACGGTCACTGCACAAGTGGCTTTCTTTGTGTTGTCAGCCTGAGATGTCACCGTGATAGTGGCTGTCCCTTCTGCTATAGCAGTCACTTTGCCATTCTGATCAACTGTAGCCACACCCTCTGCACTGCTACTCCATGTGATAGCTTTGTTGCTTGCATCATTAGGCAATACGGTAGCCGTAAGCGTCCCCTCTTCACCTTCCTCTAATGTGAGGGTTGTCGGCGCAACGCTAACACTTGACACAGGAGTGGGAGGAGCGGCTGCAGTAAATGTTATTTTTGTTAAATATAGATTTGAATTGGATTGCCCATAGAAATAGCATGTGGTTGACTTTGTGATATTTGAAAAAGTATAACTTAATTCATGATCAACATCCTTTGTCGTTACTTTATTCGATGCAACTGACCCCCTACCATCATCTGTGCAGATGTGTAACTCACGATTTGTACTACTGGAATAGAAGTGAATGTTTACAGAACAATCCTCGTCAATTACAAAACTCATGAAGCGCTTGTTGGGGATATTGTTTGTAAGAGAAGCAGCACCTCCATTACTAATATTTATGTAATATCCTCCTTCTGATAACCCTGCTTTAGCCTGTCCTAATTGTGGAGGATTGGTGGTTGATAATGTATAACCTGACGGAATACTATTCTCCCCATTGTAATTTAATTTGGAGAAATCGGTAGAAGCACTAATGTTTTTTGCCATGAAACATCCCAATGCCAATATAAGACTCTTTTTGAGTATGTTTTTCATAATTTTGTATGTTTTGTGGGAGAAACCCGTTAGTACATGATTTTACAAATGCAAAGATACGGGGCTTTACACGCATGTGTGTGAACAAATATAGTATAAATGTAGAATAATTGACATAGTTCATGACAAATAGAAGCGAAGATAATACAAATCCTGAAATGCAACTGCAACTCGCAAAATTAACCTCTGTATCTCCTTGTGAATCAATAGTAGGCTTGGGTTTTTCTTGGGTTCTTCTATACCCATACGGCACCTGAGTAATGACTATCAAATACTTACTCGTACTCTATAAAAAACTGTTTCTTTTTGTAGAGGTTGCACTTATGAATAATGTCCATATTTTGAGGATTCAATAAATTATATTATCTTTGTCGCCGAATATAATACTGCGCATTTCTTAAATTTGAATAAATTTTCATCACAGGGACGGCTGCCGACTCTGTTATTAAATCTAACTTTTTATGAAAACAACAAAAACTTTGTTCATGATGGTGGTGGTAGTCCTCACCACAGTATTCACTTCTTGCAAAGGTGGTCTGACTCCTGATTTGGATACCACTAAGTTATATCCTGCCTATAGTACGGCATTAGAGAAGTATGGATATATCAACCAAAGCGGTGAATGGATAATTCAGCCTTTGTATGATGGCGTATCGGCTTTTTCTTGTGGCTACGCACAAGTGGACATGGCAGGTACCAACTATTTTATCAATAAAAAAGGTGACTTGCAAAATGCAATGCCTGTAGATTATGCCGATGATTTCTATTACAACTATTGTGTAGTGATGTTGAACGACAATCTGGGTATGTTTGACAAAAATTTCCAGTTGGCTGTTCCCTGCCTGTATGCCGACCTCGGGGAAATGACAGAAGACGGATTGGCGTACGCAACCATGGATGGGAAAAGCTATGGGTTTGTTGACAAGAAAAACAACTTCGTGATATTCCCGCAATATGAAGCGGTCCGCTCCTTTGTCGATGGAGTGGCTGTTATCCTTAACGGCGACAAGTACGGAGCGGTGAATACTTCCGGCAAGTCCGTCATAATGCCGATATACGACCGCCTGAGAAGCTTAGGCAACAAGCGACTGGGAGTATATGACGAAAACAGCAATAAATGGGGAATGCTGACCACCTCGGGTGAAATCAAAGTACAATATCAGTATGATGTCATAAGTTACTTTACGGACAATAATCTTGCCATGGCATCATTAGACGGCGAGAACTTCGGATATATAGATGCTAACGGCAGCCCTAAGATAATGTTCCAATATAAGCAAGCCTCCTCTTTCTGGGGTGGCTATGCATGGGTGGCAATGGGTAACATGTGGATGGTTATCGATACAAAGGCGAATGTGAAATCATATCTCGCCAAGGACTGGGCACCTGCAACAAGTTTCCACAACGGATTGGCACTTGTTACTGACGGGAATGGCGAATATCGCTATGTGACTCCTGAAGGAACTGTGATATTCACATGGAACATGGGCGGAAATAAAAACACATCCAAAAGAAGCGTCCGCGTAAGCGAAACAGCCAACGAGGAACAGATTCGTATGGGTAGCCTTGCCGAAGATTGAAACAAAACAAAGTGAAATAGATATACATAATATCGCAATTGCAGGGGCACAAAGGCCTCTGCAATTGTGTAAAGAAGTGAGGGAGAAGGAAATGTATTTTGACGAGTTGCCGTTGACGGATAATATTCTGGATGCACTGTGGGACATGCATTTCAACGAATGTACCCCCGTGCAGGAAGCAGCGATACCGGTGATATTAGAAGGTAGGGATGTGATAGCTTGTGCCCAAACAGGGACTGGCAAGACAGCGGCGTATATATTGCCGCTGCTGAACAATCTGTCGGTTGATAACCACGACACCAATCGTATCAATGCCATCATTATGGCGCCAACGCGAGAGTTGGCACAACAGATAGACCAACAGATGGAAGGATTCAGTTTCTACTCACCATTCTCTTCTGTAGCCGTGTATGGAGGAAGTGACGGAAATGTGTGGGATGTGCAAAAACGAGGTCTGACCCGTGGGGCGGATGTCGTGATTGCCACACCGGGGAGGTTGCTCTCACATATCAATGTGTATAAAATCGATTTCTCCGCCGTCAAATACTTCATCCTCGATGAGGCGGACCGTATGCTGGATATGGGCTTCTTCGATGACATTATGAAGATTGTAAGTATGCTCCCGAAGAACCGACAGACTATCTTGTTTTCCGCCACAATGCCGCCGGCATTACGCAAACTGGCAAAGACCTTTATGCGTGAACCTGTGGAGGTGAACATAGCCATCTCGCGTCCCCCCGAAACTATCCGACAGCAGGCACTGATATGCTATGACAACCAGAAACTGCCTTTTGTACGCACACTCCTAAAGGAGAGAAAACTGAAAAAAGTATTGGTCTTCGTGGGCAGAAAATGCAATGTGCGTGAGGTCTATTCCGACTTGAAACGGGCCGGCCTTGCAGTGCGCCAGATGCACTCCGATCTCACACAACCTGAGCGGGAGCAAGTGATGTTGGATTTCAGAAACGGGAAAGTGGATGTCTTGGTGGCAACCGACATTGTGGCGCGAGGCATCGATGTGGACGATATACCACTTGTCATCAACTACGATGTGCCCCGCGATGCGGAAGACTATGTCCATCGTATCGGTCGTACTGCAAGAGCAGAGAATAGCGGTGAGGCCATCACATTGGTTAGCGAAGCCGACCAACTATATTTCGACAAGATAGAGAAGTTCCTCAAAAAAGATATAGAACGCTTGCCGATGCCGGAGGATTTGGGTGAGGCACCGGAGTTCAATCCCCGTCAACCGCAGAAGAGGCATTACAGCCGACGCAGTAGGAAAGACGGAAGGCACTCAAGCGGGAAGCGCAAATAGACGGCGGGCGTTGAGCGATGTTTGACGGTCAATGTCTTCAGCTGAGAGTTGATATACCTCCGATAGTTTGCTTATCACATACGACATCCATTGAGGCTCATTGCGCTTGCCGCGGAATGGCACCGGCGCCATATATGGAGCATCGGTTTCCGTTACAATACGCTCTAACGGAATATCCGTCAGATTGTCTGCAAGTTTGCAGTTCTTGAAAGTGATAACGCCTCCTATTCCCAAATAGAAGCCCATATCGATAATTCGGTGCGCAGTCTCATTGCTGCCGGAGAAACAGTGCATCACGCCTTGCAGACCATGCGAAGTGTATTCCTGCAGGATGCGGAGCGTGTCTTCAGTAGCGTCACGTGAGTGAATCATAACAGGCAGGTGCAGTTGCAAAGCCCAGTCAAGTTGGCGCCGGAATGCCAATTGCTGTTCAATCTTATATGTGGTGTCAAAATGATAATCCAAACCGACTTCCCCCACAGCAATCCATCTCTCAATCGGCAATGCATCCTCCATCCTTTCCAATACCTGCTCCCAACCGGTTGTTACATCTTCAGGATGCAACCCGATGGCAGGAAAACAATAGCCGGGGAAACGCTGGCATAGGGCGGGAACGGTCTGCAGAGACGCTTCGTTAACGGAAGGTACTAAAACCGCTTCCACTCCTGCCGTCTTCTGCTGCTCTATGAATGCAGACAAGTCTGTGCCGTATTGCTCATCGTCTATATGTGCATGCGTGTCTATCATTTTTGCCCTATGTCATATATTTGTGTTCCTATATAGCAGTGAACTGTCGCCGTAAGAGAGAAATCGGAAATCATGGGTTAGGGCGTAGTCGTATATTGCTCTCCAGTCGTCACCGACAAAAGCTGATACCAGCAGAAGCAGAGTGGACTTGGGTTGGTGAAAGTTGGTAATGAGCCGATCCACCAAGCGGAACTGAAAACCGGGCTCTATCATTATGCGTGTCTCGGCATAGAGCTGCTCTTGGTGAGTCTCATCCAGATGGCGGAGCAGGTTGCGCAGAGCATCTGCCGTACTTGTAGTATAGGATTGTGAGTAGGGCTCAAACTGCTCCACAAACGGGTTCTCTGGATGAAGACCAATATAGTACAGCGATTCTAAGGTGCGCATCGAGGTGGTGCCGACAGCACATATATGTCCCAAGTTGTCAATCAGGTCGGCAATCGTTTGTCGGGGTACCACAATAATCTCGTTGTGCATCAAGTGCTCGTTGGCATCAGCGGTCTTTACAGGTTGAAAAGTGCCTGCCCCTACATGCAAAGTAAGTTCAGTAGTGTGGATTCCTCTTTGGCGTAGGTCTGTCAAAACTTTCTGTGTGAAGTGCAAACCCGCAGTAGGAGCTGCCACAGAGCCTTTGATGCGCGAATATACTGTTTGATAAGTAGTCTTGTCGCTCTCTTCTGTGCGACGGTTGAGGTAAGGGGGAATGGGAAGTTCACCGGCGGCATCGATGATTTCTGCAAATGAGAGTTGCGGGTCTGACCACGCAAAACGCACTTCGTGGGTATTGCCCATAGTGGACAAACGCTCGGCAGTAAGTGTCACTCCCTTGCCGTCAGGCATCGATACAAGCATCTTGAGGCTGCCTTGTTTCCATTTCTTGAGGTTGCCGACCAGACATTTCCACACCACGGGTGCCGGGCTGCTGAGATTGAGTTGATAGTCGTGTGGTAAAAGGGGCTCCAAGCAGAATACCTCAATGCGGGCCCCCTGGAGCTCACCCTCACCGACTGCAGACTGCTTGTGAAAAATAAGACGCGCTTGAATGACGCGCGTGTTGTTATATACCAATAATGTATCGGGGCTGAGGTGGTCGCCGATGTTGCTAAAAATATCTTCCGAAATGTCGCCGTTCTGATACAATAGCAGTTTGCTGTGGTCGCGCTCAGCAAGCGGATATTTGGCAATGCGCTCATCTGTGAGCGGGTAGTTATAGTCTTCTATCAAAATCTTTTTCATCCCCGTATCTTTTGTTTGAAGTCCTTATGCTCGCCTTTGAAAAGATCATAGCGCTGATAAAGGCAGTCCAAGTCTCCATTGAGCAGGCGCATACGAGTGGATGGGTGTAACCCGATATGTTTGAGGGCTTCCTCATTGGATGAGATAATCCATGCGGTGCTGCCTGCAAAACGATGTTTGAGCGTGCTTCCTATCTCGTCATACAATCTGTAAATATCTCTCGCTTCCAAACGCTCTCCATAGGGTGGGTTCGTGACAATCAGACAAGGTGCCTCCCGCTCAGGCAAACTCTGCAAGGGACGCTGACTGAGAGTAATGTACTTTTGCAAACCGGCACTGCGGATGTTCTTTTCCGCTACACGGATAGCATAAAAGGATGCGTCAGAACCGTAGATATGATGCGCAAAGGCGCGCTCTGTGCTATCGTCGTTGTATATCTGCTCAAACAATTCCGCATCAAAATCGTGCCAGTGCTCAAAGGCGAACCCTTTGCGATAAATGCCGGGTGGAATGTTGAGGGCTATCATTGCGGCTTCTATCAGAAAAGTGCCGCTGCCGCACATCGGGTCAACAAAATCAGAATCTCCTTTCCAACCTGCCAATAGCAGCATTCCTGCTGCAAGGGCCTCGTTGATAGGGGCGACAGTCTGCTTGTCATCACGCCAACCGCGCTTATGAAGAGACTCGCCCGTACTGTCAAGCGACACCGTCACCTTATCTGCGGCAATATGCACATTCAGTTGCAGGTCGGCATCTGTCAACTTCACCGACGGGCGATTGCCGTAGCGCTCCATGAAATAGTCGGCTATGGCATCTTTCGTGCGATAGGTAACATATTTGGAATGACGGAAGGTGTCGGAATACACAGTGGAGTCAATTGCAAAGGATGAATTAAGCGACATGTAACGCTCCCAGTTAATCTTCTTTACTCCTTCATATACCTCATCAGCGTCTTTCGCACGAAAAGTCGCTATCGGTTTGAGTATGCGGGAGGCGGTGCGAAGCCATAGATTGGCACGGTAGAGAAGAGACTGGTCTCCCGTGAAACTTACGGCACGGCGCTCCTGCTGTATGTTGTTGGCGCCTAATGAGGTCAACTCGCCCGCTAATACTTCTTCCAAACCCTTGAAGGTCTTGGCTGTCATCTTAAATTCCTGACTCATATCACTTCTGATCTCCAATTATAACTCACCGCATCCGATTCCCCAATTCCTTTCCGTTTGAGGCTGCAAAAGTACTACTTTTCCCGTAAATATAAAAATTCAGCAGAGCGTTTTCCCAACGCCCTGCTGACATATTAACCTTAAGTCTAATACTATGAAAAAATCACAATGCAAAAATATTGTGATAAATTTGGTTCAATGTCTATAAATTCACATGTTTTGTATAAAAAATAGCACTTTTTGACAAATCGCATTTCTCTAAATTACGACATTGCTGCCTGCTCTCTGTCATTACCGATGACAAAGTTACATAGCAACCGGCAAAAACACACTATCCATAAAACACCTCCATACGATATGCATACAATTAGGTACCGCCATCAAAGGATCATCAAAACATCAACCATACATCA
>CAJOPG010000085.1 GCA_905236355.1 Paludibacteraceae bacterium
ACCTGATGACTGACGCGAAGTAGGTTTTACTGTAAAAAATACGACAAACAATGCCACTATTGCAGCAGCAAATACGGAATCAATAATGATTTGAATTTTGTTCATTTCGGTATAATTTGTTGTTAATATTTATCTACAATTCTTTAGGGTCTATCCGCTGTGCACTGCCACGTCGCGCATTGCGGTCATCCTGATTAGCACAACCTATTCCACGCTCACGCAACGCCTCGCTTTGCGATATATGCTGCGAAGAGAAACGACCATTCGGCTTCAGCAGAATGCGCACACAAAGCAGTAGCAGTGCCACCGCCACTATCGCTATCGTTATAATTAACACCTTCCACATACAAAACCGTGCCAATTAGCCTGCAAATATACAAAAAAGAATTCATATTCCACTCATCTCACAACTAAAATCGCATGTTTTAATAAAAAATTTGGCAGAATAAGCTTTTTTCCGTACCTTTGTCGGTTGAATGAATACTATGGAGCATTGGCTCACGCTAAAATCATAACACAAAAACTATGGCAACACAGACACAACAACCTACCGGCACGCTCTACAACGCACTCACTGCCGGAAGTAAAATAATCGGTACTATCATTGCCGATAGCGATATCCGAATTGACGGAACCGTGGAAGGCGACCTGCAATGCAGCGGGAAAGTCGTAATCGGAGAAAAAGGATTCATCAAAGGCACCATCAATTGCCAAAATGCCGAGATATTGGGCAAAATGGACGGAAAAATTGATGTCAAACAAACACTTGCCCTTCGTGCCACCAGCAACCTGCATGGCGAAGTCCGCACACAGACGCTCATCGTGGAACCCAATGCACAATTCAACGGGACATGCTCTATGGGCAACAAACCCGCTGCTGCAACACAAAAATAGAGAAAACTCCTGAATATTCCTTTATATTAGTACCTCAACCACAACAAATTTCCCTCTATGGCTACTATCAAGCCCTTCCGTGGCTACCGACCGCCACGCGAACTTGCCAAACAGGTTAGCTCGCGTCCATACGATGTGCTTAACTCCGAAGAAGCCAGGGCAGAAGCCGAAGGCAACCCCATGTCGCTCTATCATATCATCAAACCCGAAATAGATTTTCCTGCAGGCACTGATGAGCATGATCCAAGAGTCTATCAAAAAGCACAAGATAACTTCAACCTCTTCAAATACAACGGATGGCTGCTGCAAGACCCTCATGAGCGATACTATGTATACGCACAAACCATGAACGGGAAAACGCAATACGGACTGGTGGTAGCGGCTGCTGTGGAAGACTATATGACCGGCAAAATAAAGAAACACGAACTCACACGAAAAGACAAAGAGGAAGACCGTATGAAGCATGTCCGCATCAACAACGCTAACCTCGAACCCGTGTTTTTTGCATATCCGCATAGAGAAGACTTGCGCCAAATCATTACCGGAATCACTTCCACTAAACCGGAATACGACTTCATAGCGGACCTCGACGGTTTCCGCCATCAGTTTTGGGTTATCGACGATCCGGACATCATCAATCATATTACACAGATTTTTGCAGAAATACCTGCCCTCTATATTGCCGACGGACACCACCGAAGCGCTGCCGCTGCACTCGTCGGAAACGAAAAACGCCTCCAAAACCCGCATCATACAGGCAACGAGGAGTACAACTACTTCCTCGCCGTCTGCTTCCCTGACGACGAGCTCACTGTCATTGACTACAATCGGCTCGTCAAAGATCTCAATAATCTCTCTGATGAGGAGTTTCTCGGGAGACTCAACGAGGATTTTATCGTGGAGCCTAAAGGAAAAGATATCTACCATCCTGCCGCACTACATAATTTCAGTCTCTACCTTAGTGGAATTTGGTATAGTCTCACCGCACGAGCGGGACGCTATAACGACAACGACCCCATACAAGTGCTTGATGTTACTATATCTTCCGACCTCATCTTAGACAAGATTCTGGACCTGCGAGACCTGCGCACCAACAAGCGCATCGATTTTGTCGGAGGCATCCGCGGATTGGAAGAACTGAAAAAACGAGTCGATTCCGGAGAAATGCGTATGGCATTGGCGCTCTATCCCGTGACCATGCAGCAAATTATCAATATCGCTGACTCCGGCAACATTATGCCACCCAAAACCACATGGTTCGAGCCTAAACTCCGCAGCGGACTCATTGTACATGAATTGAGTTAAGGGACAGTTGACCTACCCTCTGCACATAGTTTCCAATACTCTTGCAGCACAATCGTACATATCACCTTATTCGTCTGACCATCATATTACTGAGCGTCACACTCTCTGCATGCAATGTGCAATATCGTATCAAGAAAGCAGACAAACGATTCGACATCGGCGAATATTATGAGGCCGGGAACATCTACCAGTCTGCTTACAAACAGATAAAAACACAAGACAAAAAGACGCGAGCCTATGTTGCTTTCCGGCAGGGTGAGTGCTACCTACTGCTCAACAATCCGAAGGCGGCGCCGGCCTATAAAAACGCCATCCGCTACCATTATCCGGACAGCATCGTCTATCTGCATAATGCACAGGCGCTTATGTATCAAGGCAAATACACTGATGCGGCAAAAAACTTCGAGATTTATCTGCAAAACGCACCCGATGACTATGTAGCACAACAAGGTCTCTACGCTTGCCAACAAGTAAATGATTGGAAAAAACAACCAACACGCTACAAGGTAACAGCCGAAAAAGCCTTCAACCACAAGCGTTTCACCAATTTCGCACCGGCATTTATCGGAGATGATCCCGATGCCCTGATGTTTACATCAAATCGTACACCTACTTCCAAAAAAGGTGTAAAAAACAGCGGCATCACCGGCGTTCCCGTCAATATGCTCTACTCCGTCCGCAAAAATGCAGCAGGAGTCTGGGAAGAAATAGAGCCCGCCGAAGGACTTATCAATGAAGAGAATGAACAAGATACAGAAACCCAATCAACCGAAGGCGGCGAAGAAGCCAACATTGGCGGCGGGAAAGAACAATCCACGCCCGATATAGGGGCATGTTGTTTCACCGCCGACGGGAAAACCATGTTCTTCACTTTCTCCAAACCGGTCATCGGAGAAGACCAGGGAGCAAAAATCATGATGAGTACACGTAGCGGAGGAGCATGGTCAGAACCCAAAGAGCTGCACTTGTTTGAGGATAGCACCATCACTTGTGGACATCCGGCAGTCACACACAATGCAGACACTCTCTATTTCGTTTCCGATGCACCGGAAGGCTACGGAGGTAACGATATCTGGATGGTCGAAAACCTTGGCGACGGATGGGGAATACCCGAAAACCTTGGACCACAAATCAATACTGCTGCCAACGAACTTTACCCCTATCTTCGTCATGACGGCATTCTCTTTTTCGCCTCCAACGGACATGCCGGATTCGGAGGACTCGACATCTTTCGGGCAGAAAAGCAAGACGGACAATGGCAGGTCCGCAATATGGGAATACCATTCAACTCGCAAAACGACGATTTCGGTATCACCTTTGAAAAAGGGAAAGAAGACGGTTTCTTCAGTAGCAACCGCGGGCAGAAAAAGGGTATAGACCAAATCTACCGTTTTGTCCTGCCTGAAATGATATTCACCGCAGAAGGTACTGTCACCGATAACAATGGAGATGTCCTAACCGATGCTGTCCTCCGTATTATCGGAGATGACGGTACCAATCAGAAACTGCAAGTCAAGAAGGACGGTACCTATCGCCTCAAACTCAAACACAATGTGCGCTATGTCATGCTCGCACGCGCAAGGGGCTACCTCAATCAAAAAGATGAAATCACCACTCAACAACTCACCGACAGTAAAACATTCAACATCAACTTCACACTCATGCCCGTCAGCAGACCCGTCACTATGGACAATATTTTCTATGAGTTCGGCAAATACACCCTTACACCGGCATCCGAGGAAGGACTTATGCAACTTGTCAAACTGCTGGGCGACAATCCCAATATCACTATCGAACTCTCTGCGCATACCGACCGTGTAGGCAATGCTGAAGCTAACAAAACACTTAGTGAAAAACGCGCACAGTCTGTCGTTGAATTCCTTGTTATGAAGGGTATCGAACCAGAACGACTCACACCTGTAGGGTATGGCAAAGAAAAACCTGTCGTCGCAGACAACCTCATTCATAAGCAGTACCCGTTTATACCCATCGGACAAGAACTGAATGAAGAGTTTATAGATACGCTGACAAAGGACCAACAGGAAGTCTGCAACCAAATCAACCGACGAACAGAGTTCAAAGTACTCAAAACTACCTACAAACTCTATTAATCTATTAAACTACGAAGTGCGGGCGACCATATAGGTCGCCCGCACTATAACTATCCCTCATTCACTATTTTCTCTCACCTCTTCGTCCTGTATCGCGCCGTCGTCTTCCCTTTCACAATATTCGTCAGTTTACCTTTTACGAACTGCCTACGAATAGGAGAAATTCTGTCAGTGAACACATTACCTTCCAAGTGGTCGTATTCATGTTCGATAATACGAGCCTGAAAACCTGTATAGTCTTCCTCATGCTCCTGAAAATTCTCATCATAATAGTGTATTCTGATACTTTTCGCACGAGTCACATTCTCGCTTATTCCAGGCAGCGACAAACACCCTTCCGAATAAACTGCCGTCTCCTCCGATTCTTCCACTATCTCCGGATTTACAAACGCCTTCTTGAAATCTTTGCATTCCGGGTAGTCCTCGCCCAACTCACTCCCGTCCACCACAAACAAGCGAATGCTCCGACCTATCTGGGGAGCTGCCAATCCGCAACCGTCCGCCTGAGTCAATGTCTCATACATATCCGAAACCAATTGCTTCAGTTCCGGATAATTCTCATCTATATCTTCTGTCTCCCTGCGTAGCACGGGCTGACCATACAAATAAATTGGTAATATCATATTCTAATTGTCTTTTAGTATTTTTATTAGCACTTCCATCCCTACTCCTACCTCACTGCAATTTCCACAAAAATCACCTTCATAACTCATTGGAATTCAGTATGGGTCTTGGGTCCTTCTTTGGCTTCTCCAAACACATACATCATCTCACATCTGTCTTCTATACACTTACACTCTGCTTTGCAGATAATCTTCCAAAATGATGCACGCTGCAATTTTGTCCACCATAGCCTTGTTCTGCCGTTGAGTCTTCTTCATACCGCCGGCTAACATCGCTTTGTGTGCCAACACTGAAGTAAAACGCTCATCATACATCACTAATTCCTTGTCCGGAAAGCGTTTCTTGAACAAGTTAACAAAGGACCGTATGTAGTTCATACTCTCCGACTCCTCTCCGTTCATCTGGCGAGGATAACCTAATACGACAACATCCACTTCTTCCTGCAAAAAGTATGCCGCAAGCCAATCCGGCAAAGTATGTGTCTCCACCGTTTCAAGAGGCTGTGCTACTATCCGAAGAGGGTCCGTTGCTGCCAAACCCGTCCGCTTTCTACCATAATCTATTGCCAATATCCGACCCATATCATCTCCTCTCATCCCAACCGAATGGATGCTTTGCCAACGGCAGTTTCGCTAACGGATGATAATCGCCTTTCAGACCTATCGGTGTGGCATTGCGTATCTCGCTTACCATCTCTATACAGGGACGAGCCTCACTGATGCGGAAACCCTCACCCGCCAATATCTTCTGATAACTCAAGGTGTGCAGTTCCGTAAAACCTTGCGAAAATTCAAACTCATCACCGTCAATGTTCAATGTACGATAAGTGCGTTTTTCTCCTTGCACGGCATTGGGAGGAAGACAGTCGGCATTGATACTCAGAAAATATCTCACCCGTGCCTTTTCCAAGTCCAAATAACCTGCCACACGGTCGAACGACATCACATGCACTATATTCTGTTTCACCGGACCGAATATCCACTGCAGCATATCATAGAAGTGCACACCTATATTGGTGGCCACACCACCCGACTTATGCACATCACCTTTCCATGAGGTGTAGTACCAGTTCCCGCGCGAAGTAATATATGTCAAGTCCACATCATACACTTTGTCTTTCGGACCTGCATCCACCTTCTTTTTCAATGCTACGATTGAGTCATGCAGACGCAATTGCAGTATCGTATAGGCTTTGTGTCCGCTCTCCTTTTCCAATTCCAACAGGTTGTCTATGTTATACGGATTCAGTACCAAGGGCTTCTCACATATTACATTGCATCCGAGACGCAGTCCGTAACGGATGAATGCATCATGTGTGTAGTTGGGTGTACAGATGCTCACCCAGTGCAACGGATTGTCTGTCCGCATCTGCTTGGAACAGAAACGGTCAAACTGCTCGTTTTCTGTATAGAACGAACAATCCGGGAAGAAACTGTCTAATCTTCCCACCGAATCAAACTTGTCGTATGCCACCATCAGGTTGTTGCCCGTGTCTTTGATGGCCTTCAAATGCCGCGGCGCTATATACCCCGCCGCACCTATCAATGCAAAGTTATACATATACGCTATGATAAATAGTTTACTATCTCTTCTAATATCCGCACAGACGCATGCCCGTTCCCGAACAACTGCGGGAAATGTACTGTCTGCCCTGCCAACCGGTCTGCTGCAGCAATTATACGCTCTTCGTCCGCATCCGCCAATATACCGGCGCCAGCCACCACAATCTCTGTCCACTCCGTCTCCGGACGCAATATCACACAAGGCGTCTCAAAAAAGAATGCCTCTTTCTGCACCCCGCCCGAGTCTGTCATCACAAGTGATGCATTCCGCTCCAACTGAATAATGTCAAAGAAACCGGCAGGCTCTATGATATGAATCAACGATGATGAAGTCACAGCACCATACAATTCAACTGACAGACTCTGCTTCATCATCTTCCGCGTACGCGGATGAAGCGGCAACACTATTGGTCGTCTCTGTTGTTCTGCCACTTGCAGCAATGCGCGGAAAATGGAACTCATGCGCTCCGAGTTGTCAGTATTGTTGTCACGATGAATTGTGGCAAGAATAAACTGATTTTTAGCCAAGCCTACCCGCTGCATAATATCACTCCGCCCCTCCGCCATAGAAGCAAAATACATGCTGTTATCATACATCACATCACCGGCAAGTACCACCTTTTGTCCCTTTCCGTTCCTGAATCTTCTCTTGTTCTCCGGAAAACCCTCTTTTTGCAGGTTGTCCACCGCCGTCCGTGTGGGGGCAAACAGCACGGATGACAGTTGGTCACACACAATCCGGTTCTGCTCTTCCGGCATTGCCATATTATACGACCTGAGTCCCGCCTCCACATGAAACACCGGCACATGCATTTTCCCTGCTGCCACTGCCCCTGCAAGTGTGGAGTTGGTATCGCCATATAATAGCACTCCGTCAAAACCATGCCCGTCTTTCTCCGCCCCTGCCAACACTTGCTCAATGCCTTCCACCATTCTGGCCGTCTGCACACCATGTGGGCCAGACCCTACATGCAGATTATAATCCGGCTCCGGCACACCCAGTTCTGCAAAGAAGGTCCCTGACATGTTTTCGTCATAGTGCTGACCAGTATGCAAAATCTTCTCGCAGATGAGAGATTTGAAAGGCACACCTCGTGCATCCACACCGGAGCAGATAGCCCTTGATATAGCCGCCGCCTTTATTATCTGCGGCCGGGCTCCTATGATAGTAAGAAGTTTCATACATTATTATTCACGCAACAATGCAAAGTGACATTTTTTAATATATTTCCCCATAAAAATCACATTTTTCAAACAGCAATGGCATTTAGCGGCATCACTTAAGAATGGGTTCCTGGTGGGCAACAGTTAAAACTATCTCCTATTATTTAAACTTGTTCCAAAATTTATCACCTGCATTTCTTGCTTCTGAGACAGATGCAGGATAGTTCTCGATGAACCA
Organism: Paludibacteraceae bacterium; assembly: GCA_905236355.1. GTDB lineage: Bacteria > Bacteroidota > Bacteroidia > Bacteroidales > Paludibacteraceae > Colicola. The sequence continues at coordinate 7,899 of CAJOPG010000085.1, forward strand.
TATCAAGAACTTCGTATAATCTATCTTGTCTACAAGCATGCGTTCGCAACGCTGCCGCCACTCTTTCTTCAAATTAGGTATATTTAGCAATTCATCTATTTGGGCATAGAAATCATCTGTCTGCTGTGGTAAAAAACAGTAACACAATCCGTACCGCTGTTCTATTTCATTAGGAACAGATAGCCTGCCGGCAAAACTATTGCACTTTATTGCGGGTGTACCAAGCACTGCGGCCTCTGATGTCATTGTCTGACTATCCCCCACGAACAAGGTAGCATAATACAACAAAGAGTGAACCTTATCCTGAGGAATTTTTAGTTGATAAGGTTTAAACTCATCATCTATATTACGCTCTGTGGTGATAAACACTTTGCCTTTGGTATTTAGATATTCCACTAAACGACGTTTGTTCTCAATTGTAAGTCCTACGACTCCTACATCATGATGCGCTTTGAAGGCATTAAAACGAAGTATAAAATAAGGTTCATCCTGCTTGAGTCCGACATCGTTAAGCACCGACGGATTGGGTGTAAACTCATTTGGGTGCAAATAAGCCAACTCATGATAAGATGGTACATAAATAGTCTTTTTTGATTTACGCATTGTCCCCTCCGGCGACAATATCACATCTGCAAACGGATGAGCATATCTGGCATACAGAGGTTCCACTGCGTCGTCATCATCATCGGTAAGAATACTATGCATCTTTGTAAGACGACTAACCCATGCCATAGTCATACCATGTACACCAATATTGATTCTATGTCTTACCACAAAATACCACAGATAGAAGAAATTACTAATCTGCAGAAACGCTTTGCCCAACATACTATCCCTGTTCCCGCCAAGCGGGACAAAGGGAATATGGTACAAATCCAACAAATCAGTAATAGCCTTTGTTGGTTTTGCAACAACATAAACCTTATGACCATCGTTGACCAATTGGGCATATACATTTCTAAGTAAATGTACATGTGCAGGATGACTCATGTCAAGAAGAATATTCATGGCTATATTCTTAATTATGCTATATCCTTATTATCTTATATGTCCTTATATAAGTCATCCATCAGCACTTCCGACTGCACTATGCCGCTATGCGTGTTAGGTTTGACTCCAAAAGTGGAAATCATCACTATCTGCAGTGCATTCGACTTCAAAGTAGAATAACGGAAGGCAGTCAATTTGTCCCGAAGCGCCATTTCATAGTCATTATCTATTACAAACCGCCCGACAGAAAACTTCATCTCACATAAGTTAATCACCCTGTCCCTGCGTGCGATAATCATATCTATCTGTGCGCCGCGACTCGTCACAGCTTCATCCGCTTTATGCTCATACCATGCCGACTGTTCACTCAATATACCACTTATTCCCAATGCATATTTAATCTGCGGGACATGCCAATAGCACACTTGCTCAAACATATATCCTGCCCATGCGCGACGTTGCGGCAAATCAATGGAATGTGACCAGAAATACTCATCACGACCATACTGTTGCCTTATGAAACGGAAATAGAACATCGTATAGAAATCGCAAAGCTGGTATGTAATATTCTTTTTCTTCTTGCCGTAATAGTTGTATGCACGAATAAAATTAGATGTCTCCAAGTTGCGCAAAGCATCTGTCAGATAACCGTTGTTCTGTAAATTACCCATTCTTACCAACTCTTCGCGAGTAAGACCTATGTTCTTGGAAGAAAGCAGTTCAACTATACGAATATAGTATTCCGAATTCGTGAACAATGTGTTATATAAGTGTTGAAACTCGTCTTTCAGTTTACTATTTCTGCGGAAAAACATCTCGTCAATATTTTCCATATAACTTTTCCGCTCGTCTATCTGCTGCAGATAATACGGTATCCCCCCCATCACCATGTAACACTCCGTGATGTCATATCGGCTCCAATTTACTCCCTTACTCTTCAGAAACTGCTCCGTTTCACACAAAGTGAAGGGTTCAAGATATATCTGACTCGTAGCACGATTGAACAGACCTCCCTTGTTCGCCAATAACTTATGGGTAATCCATGTGGTTGCAGAACCGCATATAATTAACAATAAATCATTTCTTCCCGCACCCCATCCGTTCCAAAAAGCCTCAAAAGCAGAGAGGAAACCTGAGTTTGGAGTGTCAAACCATGGAATCTCATCAAAGAACACCACCTTGCGCTTCATTCGCGACTTCAACAGATACGCTTTCAACATTGCAAACGCTTCAATCCAAGTCTGAGGTATTGCAAGTTTGGTCTTCTGATATTCCCCAAGTGTAGTGGCAAACTGCTCCAATTGCTGCTCTTGCGATGCCTCATACATACCTGTCGTATAGAATGTAAAACGCCCCTCAAAATACGTACGAATGAGGTGTGTCTTTCCTACGCGGCGACGACCATAAACAACAAGCAGCTCAGGCTTACCCGACCTGTACATTTTTTCGAGGTTGTTCAGCACCTTAGTTCTACCTACAATTCCTTCCATAACTATCAATAATTCACGCTGCAAAGTTACAATTTGTTTTTCAATCCTCCAAATAAACCGTGTCTAAATCTCACTTTTTTACCCACATTTAGACGCATGTAAAGGGTGTTCAGTTGTGTCTAAATCTCACTTTTTTATCCACATTTAGACATAAGCGGAATGAATACATACTTTAGTTTTTTACCATCATACCAATAGCTAATTTGCCCAGATGATAAGCAAGAGGTCGGTGAATAAGTTGGTATCTGCCATAATCATACATTTTACATCCGTATTTTAACTTATAGTCTCTTACTCCATAAGCTTTGCCGGGTTGACCACCCCCTCCGAAATCAAACACTTTGTACCCATTATCGTGCGCCCAACAAATTACATTCCACATCAAAAAATCATTAGGTCGTAGTTTGAAATATCTCTCGTCACTGCCTGCATACCATGCATATACCAACCCTTTATAGCAAAGTCTCACTTGTCCTGCCACCATCTGATTTTCTTTGTACGCTGCAAAGAAATGCACATTCTCTTTCAATATTGATTTTGTGTTATAAAAAATACCGGTATCTGTCAAAGGAACTCGCTTGCGTTTGTATGTAAGTTCTATTAGTCTTATTATTCTAAAAACTTCTGCTTTATCAGTTACTTCCTTAAATACGAGTCCTGCTTTTTCTGCTTGATGGATATTACGTTGTCTTTCTTTATGTAAATTGTCATACAAATGCTGTTTGTTAGGACGTATGTCAAGCATCAAATTATAATGCCCTATTCTGTTAAAACCTAACCTTTGCAGTACCAAGGAAATAGCGCTCATGTCGTAAATGGGACGTATTTCAGAATATACAACACTGTAAGGTAGTCTTTTCTTGTACTCACTCATCAAACCTTGTATTATGCGTTCATCGTTATTTACCGCCAACGGACCACCTATAATAATACTTCTCGAGGTGAAAGGTCGCATGAGAATATTACCATTCCATTGTATTACTGCCACCAAAATTCCTTTTATTCTGCCATGTTTTTCAACTGAGATTACTATTGGTTTGCAATTCTCGGTTTTCTCGTAAACTTCGAACATTTCAGGGGTTTGAAATATTGTTCCCAAAGGATGACGTCTTACAAATGACCGCCAATACGCTCCGTTAACATCCTGATATACATACAAATACCCCCCCCCCCCTTACACAACCGTTCACACTGCGAATAGCTGAAACACCTGCTTTTCCCACTTGGTATAGAGGTTTATTGTTAATTCTTAAATATCTACCATGCTCTACCAGTTCTCCTCCGAATCGAGCTTTAAAGTCTCGCACACCATAGTGTTCATCAGGAGTTCCTGCCCCCATCATGTCAAATCGTGTACAGCCTTTCTCCGCTGCAAATTGCATTCCTGCGTATGTTGCCAACTCCGAAGGAAAGATGTTCTTATATTTGCCATCTTCTCCACACACAAACCACTCATAAATGGCCTTACCATCTAAGACCACACACACTGTACCTCCGATTATTTTACTTTCATACTCCACCAAAAGGAAACGTGAAGAAGGAGAGTCATATAGTTTCTGAAAGAAGTCCCAAGGGAACAATGGAGTACGCACTTTTGTCTGATATAGCAATTGCAAGATAGTATAGTAATCCCGCACCTGCTCAAGTGTAGGGTTATCCACTATCCGTGCTCCATCACGTAATGAGACACGTATATCCCGTTTGCGGTTCTTGCCCAGATTATTCTGTATCACATCCACGGAAGAAGTGTCCACATGAAAGTTCAGGTGCGGCTGATAGCGGAAGCCGCATCGTTCAAACATAGGACGCCAACGACTGTAATCGTTGAAGTTGCGGGTCTCAATATAAATTGCTCTCGAAGAAAGATAGCAGACAACAGCAGAAAGCAGTTCATGCAGTTCCTCATCGCTGATATCTTCTGCAAGCAATGGTCCGCCATAGATTATCGCACGACGGGTGAAATACTGCTTTACACTATTCTTCTCTTTAGTGATATAGCCCGCCCCCACTCCTTTTAGCGCATTGCCTCTACTCACTGCAAACACAAAGGATGTCATTATATCCGACAGAGAGCTGAAAAACTCGTATGCTTCAGCCGATTGAAACCACGTTGCCACAGGCGACTCCCGTAGCAACCCCTCCCACTCGGCCCTGTCAATATGCTTATAGTCTGTCAGTATCATCACAAGCAAGATACCAGTATAGTGTGATTTTGAACACAAAGGTATAACTTTAAATAGAACAAAACAAGAAAAATCACACTATACATTTGATTTTTTTATTTCACTATCATTCTTTTCACAATATTCACCAGCGTTTGCCGTAACAGTTCATACAACCATAATAGCGGTTTGTCAGTCCACCGCTGAGGATGGGTGGTCATCAAGATACGCCTGGGCAGTGTACCTGTCTGCGCCGCCCGGATGATATCGTCGGTTGTATGATAGACCAGCCCCCGAGCAGTCCATTCTTCCTGATATTGCGGAATCCTGTCACGCACGGAAACCATGTAACCATCCCAACGACGCCCTGTGTCGGTAAGGTAAAGAACATCAGAGAAGTCAGTGTCAAAATACGGTTCGCCCATGATGCCATAGTCATGATAGTCACAATATCTCCACAAGTCTTTACTATCATAGCCCGATTGTGGAGCACCATGCATGCATATCGTCCGCACCGGATAGAACCGCCTGAAGTAACGCAGCCATTGCTCAAAATGTGCCTCTGCCTTTTTTGCATCACCCTGACAACGCGACATGTCTTCATAATGATAACCTATCTCATGTCCCATTGCCACTATCTGCCGAATCACCTCCGGCTGATTACTCTCCGGCACCACTCGGAAATAATATGAAGCATGTGCACCCGATTGTCTTTCTATTTCCGCCACTTTTACAGCCTGCCAAGCACGCTTGTCTATATCATGCCGAAGAATGACGAACCGCTCCGGCAACTGCGCCTTGTCCGCCATACAATACTGTTCAAAGGTCAGAAAGGCATAGCCTGCCTTCCGCAGTGCGCACACCAACTGTTCATATTTCTTCAGTGTAAAATCACGCATTGCTATCAATCACTTTTCTGTAAATCTCTATCAAATTTTCAGCGACCTGCCGGTTATCCAATCCGTCCGCTATGAGTCTCTCCCGCCCCTTGGTTCTGCCTTTGAATTGCAGTGCTTGTTTGAGCAGGTCTGCCAATTCCTGCGGGTCACGAGATTTTGCGATACAACACCCGTCTACCCCTTCGGTCCGTTCACGCACATCACCCGCATCCACACTCACTATCGGACAGCCGCATGCCATGGCTTCTTTCACCACCTGCGGAGAACCTTCCGTAAAAGAAGTGAGTAGCAAGGCATCTGCAGCACACATAAGTGCAGTTACCTCCTCTCGGGAATAACCCTTTAGTTCCTTGAATTCCACTTCATACGGCAGGAGAGAGACTGCCTGAAATGCCAATGGGGCATTCTTGACCTTATTGTCAAATGCTCCGGCGAAAAGAATCAGTTTCTCGTCCTTCGGGATATTCAGTTTCTGCCGTGCTTCTTTGCGAGATATCAGTTGTGCATCCGTCATATCAATTCCGCAAGGAATAAGCGAACAATGCTTCTTCAATCCGGCTTTTTTCAAATTTGCTTTGGATACAAATATATTCCATGCTGATAGCCATATTGATAATTTGGATAGAGGCAACACTGCCGACTTATTGATGTCGCTACCATGATAAGTGGTTATAACGGGCACATGGTGTTGCAGATTGGCGAGCAAGCCCGACAAACCATAGTGAGCATGAACGAGGTCAGGTTGAAAAGAATCAACAGTCTTCCTTAGTTGCGGCAGGCAACGCAAGTAACCCATGCCCCCCCTACCCTCCACGCCGAAGAAAGAGAGTTGCACACCCCGTTCTTTCAAGGCACGAGCCTGCTCCAATACAAAGGGAGCGAAGCCATGTTTGTTGTTTGCGACGATAAGGACTTTCATACGGGCAAGTGGTGCAGTTGAGAGTTTATGAATATCAAAGAACTATAGTCCACGACCTTTCAGTTTCACATATGACCAGCCGATGTTGGCAACAAAGATAATACCGAGCCAGAGCCAGTACCACTGCTTCCACTTGGGGCGATAATTTGCGATACCGTATGCGGCGAACATCAGCAGAATCGGGAGTGAAGGCATGTGAAAGCGTTCGGATTGAGCGAAGTTGGAAAAGACCAACACGAATAGGTAACCCAACAAGAATGCCAAGGGGAAGACATGGAAACGCCACTCGCCATCAAACAGGTTCCGATGCCAGTTGTAAGGCATCAAGAGCATTAGCAACGCAACGATAGAGAAGAACGATATGATGTTCTTCACAAAATTAGCTCCATTATAAATGATGATATCGTTCTGTCCTGTGTCCACCAAAGTCGGGAAAGGTATGGTGAATATCAGAGGGGCAAACACAGCCGCGCTTGCATACTTAGCATAGGAGTTGGTTTGCGCACGATAGTTATAACCGGATGTTTGCGCTTGCTGGATCTGTTTAGTGCGCAGTTCTTCCACTTCTTCAATGACACGGTTTTGCAGCATTATCCCCACAAAGCCGAAAGCGAGTACTCCGATGATAATACGGCGTCCGATTTTATTGATGGAAGTGAACCGAGAGACGGAAAACATAAGGCTGATAAAAAAGGAGAGAAGAGCCACCGCACCGAGTACCGTACGGAAAGAGAATAAGGATAATGCGAGGAGGATGACCAAGAAAGTTTGTCCGAAAAGGAATTTAGAGTTGCGTTGCAAAGCATCGGCTCGCTCAATAAAGAGCATGGTGAAGAATACCATCTCTGTTTCTTTGAGGTGTTTGCCGCAATAGAGAATGAAGTTGGGCATAAGCATACAAATGATGGCAGCTATGCGGGCAGTAGCTTCACCGAAATGCCGCTGCGCCAACTTATAGACTAACACCACGGTCCATGCGCTCCAAAACGCCTTTAGCAGACGAGCTATTATGATAGAGTCTCCCGTTAGAGCATACACAAATGCCAAATATATAGGATAACCAGTATCGGAGAACCCCACATGACGACCCATCACCCGATCTAAGTTGTCATATAGGTGAAAATCAAACTCTCTCATACCATCTGCCACACCTTTAGCACATACATGATATATCCACGCATCAGCGGTTTCAAACTCGAAAGGTTGCCCGGTCTGCCATTGGTAGAAAAAATAACTGATTATGACATACACCATACGGATAATCAAAGCTGTCCAAAACAAGCGTTTCAAGAAATATTCAGGCGAGAAGCGGCGCCATTTGAGCGAAAGGGCCATAGAATAATAGAAGAATCCGAAGACACTAACCAAGCCCCACACCCAACCGAACCACGGCATTGCATACCCGGAATACAGTCCCGTTACCAATAGCAACAGCAGAGCATATAATGCCATAGCCTTGTCAGTGAAATATTTCGGGATAAAATCTATCATTTCGTTTTCCTTACATAGCCTATACTGCCTGCCACAACGAGCATTCCTCCTTTCCCCAACATGCGCCTTAGCCATAGCAAACGACGGCTTTTCAGTGTTTGCGAGTAATCAAGCAAACAAGCCAAAGAGAGTATTCTGTTCTTAAGTGCCTTTCTGTCATCTGCATTCAGCAAGTAGTAGTCATACACCAATGTTACATACAGGTATGCCAAATAGCCCAAATATATTCTGTTGTTTTCTTTTTCCCAGTGTATTTTCCACATCTCAAGTATCAGACAGAAGTCTTCAGCATTCTTTCTTCCGAAAGCTACCGATATCGAACCTTCGCGCCTTCTATAGCAATAATACACACCATTTTCACAAGTCATCGTTTTCACACAAGGCAACAACCGTTGTACCCAATCCATATCTTCGCCCAATAAACCTTTTGAAAATACGATTCCATTCTTTATCAACACTTCCCTGCATATCATTTTATAGCAGGCGCTCATTGAGAATATGTTTTTCTTGTATAATCTACAAAATATATCTTCAGTTGATCCGTAGAAGTCATCGGAGGAAAACTTAACATCCGGCGCTGCCGCCTCTCCTTCAGTGAACCTACTACTTCCGAACAATATAAGATCAGGATGCGTTTGTTCTGCTTTTTTCACCAATTGTTCCACGAAATCTTTACTACCCCATTTGTCGTCCGCATCCAAGAAAAGCACATATTCGCCTGTGGCTCTTGCCAGACCAGCATTGCGTGCATCCGACAATCCGCCATTTGGTTTGTGTATGACCATTACCCGCTTGTCCTGCGAGACATAGTTATCACATAATGCCCCAGAATCATCAGTGCTACCGTCATCCACCAAAATCACCTGCAGATGCCGATAGCTTTGTTGCAGTACACAATCCACGCACTCCCGCAGGAACTGCCCCACATTATACACCGGTATGATTACTGAAATAAGCATCAGCATTTCTAATTTTTGACAAACATCTTGTATATTTGTCGTTTTAGCCACAATAGTGGTTGATATAATCTTGATAATATACCATACAAACGAGGAGATTGTAATTGTAATCGATCTGTAGGGGATAGTTCCGACAAATTCAAAGAATCTGTTATTCGAGTGATGTCTTTTATGTATTGTTTATTTGTCACATAAGGATAAATCATGGCAACTATCTGTTTATCCACAAACTTTCTGAAGTCAGGATTGGCATAACGCGCATCCGCATATTTCTCTATATAAAAGGGGAGGTAACGCTCCAGTGGTATTGTTTTTTGCATTGCTCTGTTTTCGGCATCTTGCACATAGTACATCCCATATACTGTAGAGTTATAGGCAGCCTTTCCGTGCAACAGCATTCTATAACTCACATCAAGGTCTTCTCCGTACGCTATCCGTTCGTCATAGCCACCTATCGCCAGCAGTGCCGAGCGTCTGCACACACACACACACACAAAAAAAATGTTAGTGCCATGTCGTTGTGCCCAGTAATTGTTGATATAACCTCTATAGTTGACCGGATAATGTGTTATATCTATTTTTCTCCCATTTTTCATATATCCCCATCCTAATGCCCACATATCTGCTTCGGGGAAATCGGTAATCAACTTCACCTGTTCTTCCAAGAAAAAGGGTTCCCATATATCATCAGCATCCAGAAATGCGATGTATTCATACCGTGCTTCTTCTAAGCCTCTGTTCCTCGCCGAACTCACGCCACCATTTGTTTTTCTAACAATCCGTAACCGATCGTCTTTTATAGAGCACACCACATCAGCAGAGCCGTCAGTACTGCCATCGTCCACCACTATCACCTCAAAATAGGGATAAGTTTGACTCAGCACACTCCGCAAAGTTTTCTCCACCGCCCCCCGTTTGTTGTATAGCGGTATCACCACCGAAAAGTTCTCATTCTTCACTCGTACTTGTCAGTTTTTATTCTTCACTATCTGTAGTTCTATATTTCCTAATCGTGCAGCCATTTCACTGAAACTGCTATAGTAAGAACCATATATCTTCTTAGTTCGAGACAATGCATACATCTCCGCCAATGCCTGCCAGATTCCTTCCTTATTGCCCCATCTTTGGAGGTCGCCTTGGGAGGTAAGGATATGTTGATGATACCGTTCACACAATGCGTCCTTCACCATTTTATCGTCGGTTGCGACATAGAAGCGCACCGTATTGTCTGCCGCTAATTCTTCGTCCATCTTTGTTTCAAACGACGACAACGGACTTTTCTCTATTGCCCACCGATTGTCCGTTCTTCTGATATGTACCCCTACCATCTTGTCGGTATAATTCCGGCATTCACGCTCCACTCTCTCATTCATTTCAGGTGTCAACAGGAACCACTCCCGATAGTTTTCCGTTTCTGACAGGAAGAACTCCGAATAACTGAATATCACATCAATCAGATTCATCGGTTTTCTGTTGTGAGTATACTCATTCAATGCACTATATTCATCCGTATTCCAGACCCGAAGCAAGGCAGGCAAGTGCAAGCGCTCGTTCAGGAATCTTCCTATAGGCAATCGTTTCTGCAGTTTCAATAGCCAATACCATCCCTTACCACCTTCCTTTAGCCGCCACCCGCCTTTTTCCCATAACTCACCAAACCGACAGGCACACTCATCGCTCGCTATCCACACTATGCGGCAACTCTTATCCCATAGTCTCATGGCATGCATCGCCCGCATTCGATTAGCCAGACCTCCAGATGGTATCAGTATCTTCATCTTAACCAACAATCACTCGTATATACTCCTTTATTCCGTTAGCGTTGCACAGCATCAACCATTTCGTTTTCCACCAATCACCCGACAATGCCTTCAGCCCATGTGAGGCATTGCGGGCAAGGTTATACAGCAGTCGTTTTTTAATGCGCTGTTTGTCGGGAGGTACCGTTAACTCCTGCTTCAAGGATTGCGCTATCTGCAGTTTGTTTATAGCCCGAAGCCGGGTCTGTTTGCCATAAGCAATCGACCCGTACCGCAAACGATAGGAATACAACACATTCTGCATGGTTTGAACGCCCCCCGCCTTACTCAGAGCCATCGGCACGAACCACTCGTCTTCATGCAACAGTCCTATCGGGAATGTCAGATTCTGCAGCCTCACAAACGCAGTTCGCCACAAATAGAAACATGCAGCCGAAGGTCCCCAGCCGCGCGTAGATACGAAATAGTCAAGATAGTCGAGGCCTGCAGGGAAGAGATTCGTTTCCTTATGATTGAACAAGTCGTTTGGGACGGATCTGTCAGCATCCTCCGAATACCACAACCTGCTACCAAACGCGATGACATCCACCGAAGGCGAGGAACTATCCAACAATTCAATTTTCTTTTCTACCACCTCTAACAGTGTCTGCAACGCATGAGGAGAAGCCAAGGCGTCGTCGGAGTCAAGAAAGAACAGCCACTCACCTTGCGCTGCGTTGATACCTGCATTGCGTGCGGCGGACAGTCCCTGGTTTGTCTGCGTCAGCACACGAATGCGTTTATCCTGCTTAGCATACGCATTCAAGATTTGCAGCGAGTTGTCCGTACTTCCGTCGTTGACGCATATTGCTTCCCAGTCCCGACAATTCTGCTGCAACACACTCTGCAAGCAATCGCGCAAATATGCGGATGTATTATATACCGGTATGACAATACTGAACTTCATTTTCTGTATGCCTTCAATATAGCGACACTTGCCACTATCTTTCTTTACGATATGTGCGAACAATGCGCCGTTTGCACTTTCAAACGGCTACAAAGTTACACATTATTTCCGATATACACAACCGGTGTTTGTTTGGCGGTCTATTCCTATCTTCCGAAGCGTTGGCGGAGGTAGTGAATGAGTCGGAAGAGCCAGTAGAGGATGAGGCAGAGGGTAAGGATTCCTGCATAGGCGAGACAAAGCCAGCACCAACGTGGGATGATACGGCGGGTGTGCTCCACCTGTTTTTCAACGATGCGTTCGACTTCGACTTCCAGCGTATCGGTGAGCAGGATGGTGTGTTCAATGATTCGGTCACGAGATCGAGTTTCCATAAGGATGGTGTCGGTTTGCCGGATGATGATGCTGTCGCGTTGATAAACAAGCGTGTTTTCATTGTTCGAGAATCGTTCTGAATAGTTATTTTCCGCCGTTTGCGTGAGTGTTTGTTCAGTGCGGCAACTCAACAGCATTGCGGTGAGGGTCAGTGATGTCAATATAGATTGCTTCATATCTGTTTTGTGCATTTAACAGTTTTTTTGTTATTTGGTCTTCCATGTTCCGACTACCCACACATATACAGCCTTTTGTATGTTCCACTTTGGTACCGGCATGTATGCGGATGCCGTTGAAGCCCGGCACTTGTAGGATGAGTGGCAACAGGCGATGGAACTTTGGTGATTGTGTGACCTGAACGGGATACCATCCCATAGGGATACATCCTTTCGGGTGAGTGGTATTTCCCTGCACAGGCGGTTCGATGGTGTTGCAGACGGCGATGCCGTTGATATAGAGTACACCGACGGTTTGCGTCGGGTTGCTGTACTCAGGATTACGGATAAGTTTGAGTAACATGATAGTTTTTTATTTTTCGGCAGCGTGTTTGCTACTGCCAAGGTTGAATTTTTCAGTGTTCGTCCCCCTCTGTTTTCTTCTCTTTGAAGTTGATACCGAAGAGGGCGGCGGAATATGTGAGTGTGGTGGCATAGGCAGCGAGTACGCTACTATGGATTTCGCCCGTAGGGCGGATGATGAGTGCCGCCGTGAGCAATGCGCACCCGAAGGTGCACATTGCGACAGCAAGGATGAGACGTGTTTGATTATTCCGGTTTTTCATAGACTTGCGAGAAGATGTAGGAACGGAGACTGATGTACTTTTTCTGCTTTTTGAAGGCTGTGAGATAGGTTGCCTTTTGTTCGGGGTCAGCGATGATAGTATTGACCTGTTGCAGGGCAGCGTTGAAAGCATTACGATACTTGATTTGCTCTGCAGAGTTACCTCCGTCATAGGGATGTTTGATTCGGACACCAATAGTGGCGTTGTCAGCCTTACGGTTGCGGAAATAGATACTGTCGGTTCGTGAGAACTTGCGTTTGATTGAGTCAAACGGAGTTGCATTTTTCAGGATAGCCATAATTGTTTGTTGTTTTTAAGTTGTTTGATTTTGTTTAGGATTGTTTATTGCTTCAGGTTGCGCGCTTTTCCGTTAGCGAGTGCAAAGGTATGGCACGGCGGAAAGGCGTTGTCGGTTTGTGTCAGTTTGTGTCGTATTGGGATAAATAATGCACGATATGGCGTGCTATAGCGTGTCAATTATCCTCAATCGGGTTTATCGGCTATCGGGCAGATCGATGTCATATTTTTTAACGAGATATGCGACGGCAACGGGCGGCAGGAGGCGATTGGAGGGTTTGATGCCGAAAAGGGCGAGTTGTTCATTGTCAGACTTCAGCCAGCGGGAGAAAGTACGCATACTGACTCCTGCCGCCTGCGCGAGTTGGGATTTAGAATAGGCTTTCATGGAGTAGTTTTTTGGGGGTGTTTAGGGTTGTTTACAGGTTTGGAACAGTACATGTTTGATATAGTCGCAGAGGCGTTGATGCCGATTGGCACCCGGGTCGGCTTCGTAGCGTTGTTGCCAATATGCCCGGTTGTTAGCAAGTTCTTCAGAAATGCGTCGGTAGATTTGTCCATACTGCCGTCGCACCAGTAATTGCGCTTCCGTTGGTGGTTTGTTGTCAGTTTTTTTCATTCTGACGATGTAGGTTTTTCCGTTTTTCATACGCCGACAATACCAGTTTTCATTCTTAGAGATTTTCCCATGCAGTGTCTCAAAAGGTTCCATTAACTTTGTTTGTGCCATAGCAATAGTTGTTTATGTGGTTAATATTGGATTATTGCAGGCTTTTGATGTATGGTTGATATATGGTTGAAGTATGGTTGCAGGTATCTGATTGAATCCGACGAGAATGTTGTCTGTCAGTTCCCATACAAGCAAAGGCCGCAGACTTCGTTAGTGAAATCTGCGGCAAAGGTAAGGCAGGAAAATGTTGGGAACCGGTTGCGGAACCGGTGACGAAATGGGAGTTGGGCACTCAGCCCCCTGAAGGTGGAGGATATTAGGTTACGCCGGGTAGTCGGATGTCGGTATTGAGGCGCTGCAACAGGAGATTGAGCCGGCGAATCTCGGAGTTGTTGGACCGCTCAAGCAGGATATGGTTTTCTCCTTTGAGCAGGTTGTAGATTTTCTTTTCGGACCATCCTGTGAGATATGCCATAAGTCTGGCGAGGTCGGACTTGGCCGCATCTGTAATACCTGCCCGGAAGCAGAGTTGCCAGAGCAGTTCGAGTGCAGGTTTCTGCGAACGAGAGAGTTCTGCTTCAGCCTCATCGGTATCTTCGGGCATCTGCTCTTGAGTGGGTTGTGTGCCTTCGTTACCGCATGTTTTCAGGGTATTGTTTTCCTGTTCGAGGCTTTGAATGCGGTCGAGTAGTATGTTGAGTTGTCGGTCTTTATTGAGCAGTTGCCGATTGAGTTGTGCGACGACTTGTGCGTTGGTCTGTGCCATAAGTGCCATAGTGTCGGACTGTGACTGCAGGAGGTGTGCAGTGGTGAGTTCGTTGTGTTGAGCGTTTTGTTGTTGGCTATTTTCAATTTGTTGTGTTTCGGTTTGCAGGTAGTGTTGTTTGACTTCTTGTCGGATTTGTTCGGTGAGCGCCTGTAGTGTGAGTTCATTGTTGTTTGTGTTATTCATAGCAGGGATGGTGAGATATAAGGGGGCGAATGTGAGTGTTCGCCCCTATTAGTTGAAAACATGTAAGTTAGCAATTGTGGTTCCGTAGACGGGAATTTGTTTGCAAAGATAATGATGAGTTATGAAAAATGCAAGAGAAAAGTTAATAATGCGTTTTTTCTAACGCATATTCTTGTACATTTCGGGCAGTTGCTGTATTTTTGTACATTCAAAACTGCAATCCAGATAATATATAATATGCCCTACTCTGACAGTTCCGACACTCCATGGGAAAGCCTCTATGCGTTTGTGGATAGATATCAGGCAAACACTGCTACCGTTGCACAAGAAGCAGATGCCGTAATTGCTACTTTTGAGCATAGTTATAAGAAGTGGCGTCAATGTACAGAATACTTCTATTCAGTGCATAACGAAACAAAAGACGGAAGCCGCTACTACGGCATTGCTATAGTTATTTACTCCATTGCCTTGTGTACAATAAAAGATTCTAAGCGGGCCGTTGATGCTGCCACTGTTTTACAGAGAGAAGTGGAGCGCTATTGTAAAGAGGTGGATTACCGGGGAGACATAAAAGCAGACATGTGGCATAATCTGGCTTTGTGCCAGCATAACGGCGGTGCGCTATATGAGAGGGATGCGATTGAGGCGTTTAAGAAGGAGGCGTTTTACCAATTAGACAGTTCCAACAACACCTCGCACAGCAATCTTGAATGCTATACCTTCCGCCGTATAGACAAATATCTATTAGAGTCGCTTGTGCGGGAAAGCATTGGTCTATCTTCCCCCAGTGTCTTTAATGATATATTTGATTGCCCACTGATGGAAATTCTGTCGGCAGACGATGAAATTGCACGCCTGATACGAACCGCCTATTCGGAATGCTTGAAGGTGGCATGTTTCTGCAAAAACGACAAACTGACCTATACCAACGAGAAAGGGGATATAGTGCATAGAGAGAAAAAGCATGAAAACGACGAACCGGAGTATCAGAAGGAACTGCTGTGGGCGCACTATGCCGATTCGCATCGAGGAGTCTGCATCCGCTATATGTTTCCGGGTGAGTTTACGACACACACCGATGACGGCAGAGTACTATTCTTCAAGGATGTGGTTTACAAGGACGACTTGAAGTATCTGAAAGAGAAGAACGGTCTTAATCTTGAGGAGGCTTTTTTTGTGAAAAGCAGTTGTTGGGAATATGAGAATGAGTTGCGTTTGGTCTGCTACAATCCGTCGGACAAAGGGCAAGAACTTCATGGAACAATGTCTGCGAAGAATGTTGTGGCGGCCGTGTATTTCGGAGTAAAGTGTCCCGCAGAGGATCGCGAAAGTATCATCCGGCTACTGCAGGGGAGGCACTATGAGAAGAAACTATTGTCTATAAAAGACAACAAACTGCATGAGGAAGTGCAACGGCTGCCTGTAGAGTTCTATCAGATGGAGAAAGACCCTGAAGTGTTTGGGAAAATACGGGCAAGGAGGATAGAGGTGTAAAGAGAGGGAAGAATATAATTGCCATAGCGATTGCGAAACTCAATCTTTATTTGCATTTTTTATAAGGGTTTTAATGAGTTGTAGTTTATTGTCAAAAAGGCAATATCTGCATGCAAGGAGATATTGCCTTACCGCCTTTGTGTGTTGTTTCTGCTGAAAGAAATACCGAGAGAGAGAGAGGTGATAGTGCATCCGATGTTGCATAAGTTGTCTTGTAGTGAGATTTGGGACTTCAGGGTGTTGCTTTTTTCGTCTCAGGAAGTTGTCTTCTATATATTTATGCTGCTCCTGCAAATTGAGCAAGCGGTGTGCATCATTGCGTGACATATTATGGTCGTGCCCACGATAATAATAGAGGGGTTGGTTAACAAAGAGAACGGGTGCAATCTCCTCCATTTTTACATACAGGTCCTGATCTTCCGCCACCAGCAGATTAGAATTGATTCCATCTGTTTGATTATAGATTGCCCGTTTACAGAGTGCAGGTGCAGAGATATGTCCGTGAGCGGCTGTGAAATGTGTTTCTCCTATTGGTATTTCACCTGCCCAGTCAGACAACCGGTGCGGTTGCAACTGCTCATTGCAGAGCCAATGGGTGGCATAGGTAATTGAATATTCTCCTTGCAAATGAGCATTAAAGAGTGTTTGCAAACAATCGGGTGTGATGGTATCATCCGGGTCAAGGAATATAAAATAGTCTCCATGTGAGAGTTCGATGAGCCGATGTTTAGTGTAACCAACTCCGTGGTTAGTGTCGTTTTGCCGGAGAAGGAGATTGAGTTGCGGGTATTGTTGTTGATAACAAGTTATGATTTGCAGAGAGTTGTCGGAAGAGCAATCATCCAGAATGACAATTTCGATATTGTCATAGGTTTGTGCCACTACTGAATTGAGAGTTTCAGTGATATAGCAACCATTGTTGTAGTTGGCAACGAGGACAGATATCAGAGGCGAAACAGACATTTCTTCACATCACTTTTAAAATATTTGAACAGCACTCTCAGCGCATTAAACCATGCTTTCAGAGGTTGACGACAAGGAGTTACAATGGCTTGCCTAAAGAGTTCATCCCATTGCGGCATAATCACTTCCGGAGTGAAGCGTTGGGCATTGTTTAGTGCAGCCTCTGACATTTGATTCCTCAGGTCGTGATTACTCATCAGGAGCATGAGTTTGTCTGCCAAATCTTTCTCATCAAGATATTTGCAGAGATATCCATCTATGCCATTGTTGATAATATCCGAGGGTCCGCTCGGCAGATTGAAAGCTATGGCGGGGAGCCCACATGCCTGTGCCTCCACAAGCACAATACCGAATCCCTCATATAGAGAGGACATTACAAACAAAGATGACCGCCAATACTGACTATACAAATCAGAAGAGAAACCCATAAGATGAATAGTATTCTGCAATCCTTGCTGCTTAATCAATGCCAACATTTTATCTTTTTCTTCTCCATCTCCCCATATTTCCAAATGCCAATCGGGGAATTGTGACGAAACATATTTCCATGCTCTAATGAGGTAAGAGAAGCCTTTTTGAGCGGTATAGCGTCCGACTGCTACAACTACATTTTCTCGTCTATCAGGATGCGCCCTATCTGATTTTTGCAGATATGTGAAATTATAGATACATTTCACATTATCGTAGCCCCATTTTTTGCTATCATCGTTTTTACTGGATACTACTACTGCAACTAAATAGGGGAACAACCAATCACACATTTGCCTGAAAGAGACATCCGGTTGCGGAACAAAGGTTTCAAAATAAGATTCGCCATAGTTGAATATTTCATAGCAAGCATGCAGTTCGAGCATATATTTAACAGAAGGGAATCTCAGGCGGCATAGTGCCATCTCACGGAACATCGGACGGGTAAACATCACGATATCCACCTGTTTATGTGAAAGAGTTTTGTAGAGGTTCCTGCAAAATTGGATTTCAGGGTTATGTTGAAAAAAGAGTTGCCGAGAGCAGAGGTCTTCTTCAGTTGCAACAATCAGCACTCTATATCCTAATTGGATAAGCCCGTCCGCCTTGTCAAGTACGATTTTTTCGATACCACCAACAGATGAGAGTTGATTAACGACATATAAGATTGTTATTTGTCCTTGATGCTCTGCCATATCTTACTGAGTTTTCTCCACACTCGTTTCCATGGATGAATAAGTGTATAGCCTAAACGATAATAACAACTATTTTTTGTAGTATCCAATTCTTTGCGCAAACATTCCTCGCTATGCCGGAGTTGCATATCTACTATATTTTCCGCCTCAATGCCTCTACGCTCAGCGGCATCTTTGATTGCCAGAATATGCCAGTATTGTGCTTTCTTATTGCCTTGCGATATTCCGCCGGCATACATCCTATATATAGAGAGAGAGAGAGAGATGTATCGGAAAGGAGCTATTTCTTCCAAACGGAAATACAGGTCCATGTCCACTGCCCGTCTGAGGTCAGGATTAATGCCTGCTGTTTGGCGATACATAGCAGTTTTGAAAGAGGAGAATACAAGAGCATTATGTATCTCATCAGTCAGGAAGGAACGACCGGGAATATTTTGGAACTCGCGTGAGAGCCACAATGGCTTAAGGTTTTCATCGGCACACCAGTAACGCGCTGCAACCAGACTGACCTCCGGATGTTGGAGGTGTTCGCGAACCATAATCTCCACTGCCTCCGGTGTGAGGGCATCGTCGGGATCGAGGAAGCCGCAGAGTTCGCCTTGAGCGAGTTCGGCGCAGCGGCGCTTAGTGTAGCCGCAGCCGTGGTTTTCTTCGTTGCGATAGATATGAATACGCGGGTCGAAATCAGGCGACTCAGGATTGGTGTATTTCAGATAAATCGGCTCAGACATGTCGTCGGTTGAACCATCGTCCACCAATACCACTTCCCATTGGGTGTAGGTTTGCCTGAACACAGAATCAAGAGCCTCCTGCAGATAACGGCCGTTGTTGTAGTTGGCTATTAATATGGAAAACAAAGGAGAATCCGTCATAATAATATATCCATAATCATTACAGCCGCAAAGATACTAACTTTTTCCGAAAGATAAAAGCAGCATCTACATCGCCCGATTTATCACTTTCCTAAGCCATATCGGCATCTCATTCCGATAATAAGCCACTGCGATAGCAGGACTATATTTCGCCAAGCGCACCACCCGGCGTTCAAACTCAGAAGATACGCAACTATTCCATGATACGAAATCAGAGTTGGAAAAGCAATGGTTCAGTCGTATATGATTTTTCTGTGCCTCAAGCATTGCGGTTAAGTACAACTGACCGAAGTTATTCCTTACTATCCGCCCGCATTCCTCATCCAATATAGTCGGCAAGATTTCTTCCACTAAGCCGGCAAGAATATTCACGATGTCTCTCAGATGTTTATCCGTCACCACACTCGTTATAGCACCGTCACGCTTCACCCGATGATACTGCACTGCCTCATTCCATAGCATCATCCGGTCGCATAGCACCAACGCCCGCGGTGTAAAGTCTTCATCTTCGTGCAGAAACCCTTCTTTGAAGATCAGATGATGCTGCAAGAGGAACTCACGCTTATACAGATACATCCAAACAGGTGCCTGATAAGCGAAACCGCATGCGTCATAGAAACGCTTTATATACTGCTTGCCGGTGACGATGCCTTCAATATGCAGATGATGGGTGAAATAAGGTTCGCTGCCATCTTTCAATACCGACATAGCCAGCATTTCAAGGTTTTCTGGTTGCGCTATCTGCAGCATACGATTAAGCACATCGGGATAGAGATAGTCATCGGAATCGAGAAAATAGATGTAGTCGCCAGAAGCATGCTGAAGCCCCGTGTTGCGCGCTGCAGAGAGACCGGCATTGGGCTGATTAACGAGCCTGAGGTTGGGATAACGGTCGGCATATTGCTGCAAGATGGCAAGGGTGTGGTCGGTGGAGCCATCGTTGACGCAAATGACCTCACCCTTGAAAGCGTTGTTGATAAAGACGCTATCCAAGCACTGCGCGAGATAGGGAGCGACATTATAGCACGGTATGATGATGGAAAGGGGCATCTTATTTTTTCTTTTTTAGTTTTCTTATGGGTGTATATGATAAAATTGTAGTGGTCATAAAAGCGGAGAACAATAACTGCGGATGCAACCACATATATCTGAATCTATACTTCCACTGCCCTTTGAAATAAGGAACATAAATAATTTGTTCCAAATAATCATTTTCTTTTTTCCTTGATATGTTTTTAAGTTCTTTCTGAGGGAAACATTTTGCCATATAACGGTACTGTGTCGCCATTGAACAAGCATGTCTCACGGATGTATCCTTAGAGACATTTTTTCCATGACGACGATAAGCCGTTGTGACATCAGACATACAATAAGCCATTGTATTCTGCATGACCAACAGAAATGTGTAAGTATCAGTTATATATATACTATCACTATAGTGAACAGGTGTTATGATATTGCGCATCATAACACTTCCCGTCAGACAAATCCACTTGCTATATATATCCTTAGGAGAATAGTAATCTGCTTTATTGGGCAATAGTATTTTCTCTTCTATCGGAAGCCCTTGCTCATCTACAAGTACGACATTTGTAAAACACAAGTTACAATTGGGATGAGAATCAAGGAAATCAACTTGTTTTTGCAATTTCAACGAGTCTGTCCAATAGTCATCCCCTTCTAACATTGCAATATATTTTCCCCGACAATGATTCAGCACAAACTGCCAGTTATCCCGTATACCAATATTTATTCTATGATGCCATACATGGATACAACTAAATCGGGACGCATACTCATCACAGATATATCCAGTTGCATCTGTTGAAGCATCATCACCAATAACCACTTCAAAATCAAAGTTGACTTGCTGCATTAAGATACTATCTAATGCTTGACGAATATAATTTTCTTGATTATATGTTACAACAAATACACTTACTTTCATTTATCTTTTGAACATGTCTTTTACTTTTCTTAGAGGTTTAAGCAATAGAACTCCCTATTTATATTCTTTTGAATTTAGCAGGGATTGTAGCCAAGCTTCATTCTCATATTGTTCTGTTGCTATACCCATATAGTATTAGCTATCTCAAGTTGTTGTTCCAACAAAGAGACTCCTTCTTCTATCGGTAAATCCGTTTCCCATTTCTCATACCATCGTTTACGTGCTTCCACAAATGCTCCATTGAAGCCTCCCCCAGATTGATGCTCAATAAGTATATCCCATAGTATTTCAACCTTTAGCCCTAATTGATGACATTAATATCATATAGTATATCTGTTCTCCTTTTATTTTCCACCTAACTTCTTCATCCAGCGAAATGGTTGGAGCAAAAATTTACCGAGGCGATAGGCTTTGGAATGCTGAATTTGATTTAGTTGGTTATCCGATGAGATATACCGTTGGTATACCATACATTCTTCATCTATGACTCGACGTATTGCTTCGTCAGAATTCTTCATGTACCATTCCGGGAAACGATAATAAAAGTCAAACAGACGTCCCGAACGATACATATTCAGCGAAGCGCGCTTTCCAGTAGAAATTCCTCCTACTCTATACTTGACTAAGTCTTTATCAATAAAATGCAGTTTCACTCCAGCACGGAGGAGATTAATCCATTTAGGCCAATCTTC
>CAJOPG010000086.1 GCA_905236355.1 Paludibacteraceae bacterium
CCGCGAGTGGGACTTGAACCCACACAGCCGTTTCGGGCCAAAGGATTTTAAGTCCTTCGTGTCTACCGATTCCACCATCGCGGCATCTGCTCGTAAGCGATTGCAAAGATACACCAACTTTTTCAAACACGCAAACACAAAATACGCAGCACATCAAGAAAGCGGTCCTGCTCTGCATGAGCAAGACCACCAATGAAAATATACTATAAAACAGGTTAAAACAGGTTTATGTTTCGTTAACAAACCACGCCGCAAAGATACAACGCTTTATAGCATACCACAATACCCAATAATGGTGATTTTCTAATAGTTCTCCTAACACATAAGAAGACTTCTCCCCCTTCCAAATGGTTAGAAGTATTTGGTTTCAGTGCCTACTATTGATGTCAACAAGTTGTTGGCAAGCCGGCTGGCACCAAAGCGGAAGTTCTTGTTGTTCAGCCATTCTTCTCCCAACACCTCTTTCACTATCGTATAATGCTGCACCGCCTCTTCTGTCGTACTTACACCTCCGGCAGGTTTGTAACTTACCTTCACGCCCGTCTTCTCATACCAATCCTTTATAGCACGGCACATCACGTATGTCGCCTCCGGAGTGGCATTCACGGCTATCTTACCCGTGGAAGTCTTGATAAAGTCGCAACCTGACTGCATTGCTATCAACGATGCCTTGTAGATATTTTCCGCAGTCTTCAAATCACCCGTCTCCAAAATAACTTTCAGATGAGTCGGCTCTTTGCAGGCGGCACGCAATTCACAAAGTTCATCATATACCTCTTGATAGCGACCCTCCAAAAACTTGCCTATCGAAATCACTACATCTATCTCTGTGGCACCGGCTTGTATTGCAAGAAGCGTTTCCGCCACCTTCACCTCTATGAATGTCTGCGAGGCAGGGAAACCGGCACTGACAGCCGCTATGCCGACATCTTCCTTCAACTCTGCACGCACATCCGCTACCATTGCCGGATACACACATATCGCTGCCACATTGGGCAGGCCGGGAAACTGACTCCTGAACTCATTCACCTTCTTCGCCATCCCGCGAACTTTCGCTGAAGTGTCATTACCATTCAGTGTTGTCAAGTCTATCTGATGCAGACACTGCTTCCACACTTCTACATTGTTGTTCTCCGCAAAATGTTTATCCAGAATGGCCTTCACCTCTGCCTTCACCTGCTCATCCGACAGACGGCAGTTATACTGTGCAAATAGTTCTTCAAATTTGTCCATAGTATTATATTTATGTTATTGTTTCTCTGTATTCAGTATCGCCAGTATTGTCTCGTTGCCCACTACCGACTCACCTATCTCCACAAACATCTCCGTCCCGAGCGGGAGATACATATCCACGCGCGAACCTAATTTAATAAAGCCCAAATGAGAATTGCGTTGGGCATGACCGCCGGCCTTGGCATATGTCACTATCCGGCGCGCCATCGCACCTGCCACCTGCCGTACAAGCACCTTCACATGACTCTCTGTCTCTATCAAAATCAATGAACGCTCGTTTTCCGTACTCGATTTGGGTAGCCATGCACTCTTATGACGACCCTTCTGATGCTCGCTACGAAGCACCCTACCCTCTACCGGATACCAGTTGGCATGCACATTGAAAGGCGACATGAATATCGACACTTGCAAACAACGCTCATGAAGGACCTCATTCTCATCCGTTTCCTCTATCACTACCACTCTACCATCGGCTGGAGCGATAATGAAATTCGGATCATCCACCTCTAATATACGCACCGGATTGCGGAAAAAGAAAGTAACAAAACATAGCAATATAGCCGTGATGACAAGTGTCACCGCAAATACCCAATGCGGCGATGTCAAATATATCGCCACATTGATAATAAAAATCAGCAATACCAAAAAAATGATAATGGTCCTGCCCTCACGATGTATCCTTACTCTTTTCATACCGCACTCCATGCTTCATAAGGAAGCCCGGCAAGCATATCAGCCGCCTGGTCCAAACCGTCCTTCAGTTTCTTCTCAAGCATCATCTTGAACATTAAAGGCAAATCTGTGCGCAATGTCAGTCTGATACGGGTATCACTCGGTGACAACTCCTTCAATTGTATCCAAAATGTCATTACTATCGGACTATTCTCCGTAGCCAGCTTTATTGTCTTCTGTGGCTCACGGTCAACCACCCGAACCGTTATCTTCTGACCAAACCCGTCCACTTTGAAACGGGCGGAATCGGCATCAAACTCCATGTTGCGTACCTTGTCCTCAGGAATCAAATCGCGCACTTTCTCCAAACTGCGCATGTCGCTCAACACCGCATATATAGGCCCCGCACCCGTCCGTGCCGAACTTATCTTGCTTTCATAAGTCACTGCCGCCATATCTCTGGGTCTTTCTGCCAATTATAGAACACCTTCATATCGCTCTCCGCAATATAACCTATGTCCACCGCATGCCTCAACACGGCATAGAAGTTCGTTAGCGCCGTTAACTCCACATCCACATCCCTGAACTTCTGAGATGTTTTCTGAAGCTCATAGGTAAAAATCGCCACCAAACCTATCATCTTGCAGCCGTTCTTCCTAATGGCATCCACACAACGCAACGAGTTGCGGCCTATGCTCACTTGATCCTCTATCAACACCACATTCTGGCGGGGACGCAAGTCACCTTCTATCATGTTCTCGAAACCATGATCTTTCGGCTCCGGATGAATATATACAAACGGAAGACCCAACAACTCCGCCACCATCATGCCCATGGCAATGGCATTCGGAGCTACGGCTGCTATCACCTCAGTATCAGGATATTGCTCCATAATAACACGAGCCATCTGAACCTTTATTGAGGTGCGTATCGCAGGATAAGAAAGTATCTTCCTACTGTCAAAATATATCGGAGACTCCCATCCGTTCGCCCATGTAAACGGATTGTGAGGCTGCAACTTCAAGGCTTTCACATGAAGCAGTTGCGCTGCTACATAATCTTGTAATGGTTTCATAATTATTAGGTTCTAGTTTTTTTACAATACTTCTCTTTCACTCTACAAAGATACTGCTTTTATGTCAATCTGCAATAACTTTATATATGTTTTATAACATATTTTTACATTTCACTCCCTTCCCGCACTTCTTCCCCGTTGCTTTTGCCGCATTTCTCCGTATAGTAGGTTATCTGCCGTTCTGAAATATTCCGCATCTCTTCCAACCGATGAACATCACGCATCAGCACCGCCAATTGCCGCGTTTCCACTAAAGCCTTCTTCTCTGTTTCCGACAAATAATACACATAATCCCATTTCCCGTGTAGCGTCACCTTCAACCGGCTGCCGCTGTTACCGTCAATGAATGTCAATAAATTGAGAGCATCTTCCTCGCTTACCGTTAGTATCTCATGCCAACCCGAGGCCTCAAATGAATGATTCTCACCTGCTGCATACACTTTTTGACCCTCTGCCGACAGTTCCAACCTATCCTGCTCTAATGACTTGCTACCATAATAATATGACTTCAGTATCACCCGGAAATCATCCGTTATGTATGTCTGAAGAAAACAGCGTGAACTATTACCCCCTGTCGTCAGCAGACGATGAACATAACGGCCGTTGTCTTCATACAATTCATTCTTCTCGTGCCGGAACCTCTTTATCTGTTCGTCCACCTCCGAAAGCAACGGCTGCAGCACAGAGTCTGCATAATCTCTGTTCCTTAACGCCTCCTGCAAGGCAATACTGTCCTGCAATTGCCGCGCACTCCTGCGGATTGCCACCTGACGGGGATACAACAAATGCACCGAATCCAACTCCGTCTTTGCCGCATTCCAACTGCCACCTTGCGCCAACTCGCTCGCATGCTGCAAACGGAGCAATGCCGCACGTTCTTCTTTCTTCGCATTATCACAGGCGCACAACACCATACACACCAATACACAAATCAATAGTCTTCTCATAATATATCTAACAATTCTATAGGTTCGTCTATTATCACTTCTGCCCTATGCTCAAGCAGCTTCTCTCGACTGCAGAATCCCCACGAACATGCCGCCATCGGCCAACCCGCATTCCTTGCTGTCTCTATATCCACATCTGAGTCGCCCACATAAATCCGCTCCTCTATTCTCATACTCTCTCCACCCCCCGATTCTGCCTTCGCCGACGCTAACAACATCCTTTCTATATCCCTCACAATCTGCGGATCCGGCTTGCGCGGGCAACCCTCTCGCTCTCCCAACACCACATCAAATATATCACCAAAATAATACTTCACTATCCGCTCCGCCGCCGTTTGATATTTGTTCGATGCCACCGCCAAACGCAGACCAAGCTCCTTCAGCGTCTGAAGCAATTCCTCTATCCCTGCATAAGGACGCGTATGCACACAATTATGCCGGTCATAATAAGACACAAACAATGACCGCAAACGCAAAATATTCTCCTCGTTCTTCTCCCCATCCGGTAACGAACGCTCTATCAACTTATTCACACCATTCCCCACTAAATACGGATACTCATCCAACGAATGTTCACTATATCCCGCCTTTCGCAAAGCATAGTTGCACGCCTCACCCAAATCCGCTATCGTATTGAGCAATGTCCCGTCCAGATCAAATATTGCAACCCGCATCTTTCCTGACTTGATTCTATCACCGGTGACAACTATTGACAACCATTGGCTACTAATATATTTCCCGATAAAGCCTCATGATACTATTCCACAGATATCCAACTGATTATCAATATTTCAAACCTCAAAAACCCTCATAACTCATTAAAAATCAGATACCGCAAACATAAGATGAACATAAGATGAACATAACATCAACATAACATCAACATATTTTGCCGGACACTGTTTGTAGCCGCATTAACATCACGCAGAATCACGCCACAAAAATACTATATTTTCTGCAATCTGCAAAAAAAATCACCCCACCCTATTGCACAACTACAAAAAACTTCTTACCTTTGCACGCAAAATTGCAAATTAGCACATTCTATGTGCTTCGACAATTGATAACTAACAACAAACCAAATTACTAATATGAAAAAAAGTGTATTCTTTTTGTCAGCTGTAGCTATCGCTTTACTGACGGCATCGTGCAACAAGAGTTTGCCCGAAGAACTTGATTTGAAAGTTAATCCCGATCCCATGACCGTTAAGGCTGGTAAAGTGGATGTCGAAATCACCGGTACCTTCCCTGAAAAGAAGTTCCTCAAAAAAGCTCTCGTTAATGTTACTCCCGTACTCAAATATGGTGATAACGAAGAAAATGAAATCGTAGGTGAAACCACCACCTATGTAGGTGAGAAAGTTACTGAAAACGGTATCCTTGTTAACCAAGCTACAGGTGCCACCGTTTCACAACAATTCTCATGCAACTATGTTCCAGAGATGGCTACCGCTAAACTCTACCTGCGTGTGAATGGTAAAGTCGGCAAAACAGAATACGATGAGGAAATACCCGACATCCTCGTTGCCGAAAATATCAACGCTACATCTCAACTGGCCAACGCAAAAGACAATAAGGGCGCGGTTACTCCCGACAAATATCAGCGCGTTATACAGGAAATGCAGGAGGCTGATATCAAATTCCTCGTTATGCAGGCCAACCTCCGCAAATCTGAAACCGAATCGGAGGCTGTCAAAAATCTGCAAGCTGCTATCAAAGCTGCCAACGACAGCGCCAATAAGGAAATCAACAAACTCGAAGTCCTCGGTTATGCTTCTCCCGATGGTACCGTTAATCTCAACGAAAACCTCGCTGACAAACGCCAGAAAGAGGCTGCCAACTTCCTGCAGAAACAATTCAAGAAAGACAAAATAAATGTCAACATCGAAGGAGGTTCAACCGCTGAAGACTGGGATGGTTTCAAAGAACTCATGGAGAACTCCAATATCCAAGACAAAGAGTTGGTTCTACGCGTCCTCAGCATGTATAGCGACCCCGAAGAGCGTGAAACACAAATCAAAAACCTCAGCGCCGTCTATGAAAACATCGCTGAAGAAATCCTTCCTGCTCTGCGTCGTAGCCGCCTCATCCTCACTACCGACCTTATCGGCAAGAGCGACGAAGAAATAAGCAAACTCGCTGAAGAAGATGCTGCACAACTCTCGCTCGAAGAACTCCTCTATGCGGCCACGCTTAAGGACGACCCCAACGAGAAAGCTAAAATCTACAATAAGGCTATCGAACTCTATCCCGATGACTTCCGTGCTTACAACAACCTCGGTATAATTAAGTTCGACCAGGGAGATGTTGCCGAAGCACGCCGCTGCTATAGCAAGGCTCTGGAAATCGAACCCGCTAACCCCGATGTCAACTACAACGCCGCTATCGCTGCTATGGCAGATGGCGACCTCGACAAAGCTGAAGAATATCTGGGCAAAGCCGCCGGCACAGACGCTGACCTCAATGCCGCTATGGGTACCTTATACACTCTCAAAGGTGACTATAACAACGCCAAGAAAGCCTACGGATCTTCTGCAACCAACAACGCTGCCGTTCAGCAGATTCTCGACCAAGACTATGCTGCCGCTCGCCAGACGCTGGCTAATGTAAAAGAACCCAATGCTACCACGGCTTACCTGAGCGCTGTTGTCGGTGCACGCACCAACGACCGTGAGGCTGTCTATTCCAACCTCCGTACCGCCATCGAGCGTGACGCTGCCATGAAGGATAAAGCCGCCAAGGATGTTGAGTTCAAAAGCTTTAAAGAAGACGAAACCTTCTTGGAAATCGTAAAATAACCGACTCCTATTAAAACGAGTTCTTATACTACACAAACAACCCGTCTGGTGACGGGTTGTTTGTGTATGTCAAAAATTAAAAGTACCTTTGTACGCTATTATTAAGGCGCTATAATTTGGTAAGCATTGTCATTGCCCATGGACAGACTGATTGAACTCAACGAATCGCTTGACACCGCCGGTTTCTATGGTGTCAACAATCGAAATATCCTTTTCCTACGCAATCTGCACCCGCAAGTGCGCATTGTAGCACGCGACTATCAAATCAAGGTAACCGGCAATGACGACGAGTTGGAACGCTTCGAGCACAATCTCCGCAGTATGGAACGCTTCTGCTTGCAACACGGAACAATCACTGAAACACAATTAGCGAATATCATCAGCGGAAACCAACCGATAGAACAACTCCCCGACAACCTCATACTGCATGGAGCACAAGGTAAACCTGTCATTGCCCGTACTGAAAACCAACAGAAATTAGTACACGACTTCCAATCGTCTGACCTCCTCTTTGCCATTGGACCCGCAGGGTCAGGCAAAACCTATACTGCAATAGCCCTCGCCGTAAAAGCACTGAAAAATAAAGAAGTCAAGCGCATCATCCTTTCCAGACCGGCTGTAGAAGCAGGGGAAAAACTCGGATTCCTACCCGGAGATATGAAAGAGAAAATCGACCCCTATCTGCAACCGCTATACGATGCCCTTGAAGAGATGTTGCCACGGCAGAAACTCAATGAATATATGGAGAAAGGCATTATCCAAATAGCCCCCCTCGCCTTTATGCGCGGACGGACGCTGGGCAATGCCGTCGTCATTCTGGACGAAGCACAAAATACCAGCGTACAACAAATCAAAATGTTTCTCACACGCTTGGGACTTGGAGGAAAAATGATTGTCACCGGAGACCTGACACAAATAGACCTTCCTGCTCAACAAAAGTCAGGACTAAAAGATGCTATCGAGAAATTGCAATCTGTACAAGGTATCTCAGTAGTCAACTTCACCGAAAAAGACATTGTACGACACCCGCTTGTCACTCGCATCATTCGTGCATACGACAATCAACACTCCAATCAAACACAGGACAACCAATAACGCAAATAACCCTACAATGAAAACAACCGTATTTCTGACCGGTGCCACAGGCACTATGGGATGGGCGGGACTGCAAGAACTGCTCGCCCACAAAGAAAACTATAACATCCGTATTCTTGCCCGCCCCAGTGAAAAAAACAAACGCAAACTGGCAGGAATGGAACAGGATATCAACATAATATGGGGAGACCTTTCTAAATATGAAGATGTCCTGAAAGGTGTCACAGGTGCCGATATCGTCTTGCATGTAGGTGGCATGGTCAGCCCACAGGCCGACTATCGCCCCCGTGCCACACGAAAAACCAATCTCGGCGCTGCCGAAAACATACAAAAAGCTGTCTTGGCACAAGGTGACAACCAACCCAAAGTTGTCTATATCGGGTCTGTCGCACAAATGGGAGACCGTCGTGAACCCCTGCATTGGGGACGTGCCGGTGACCCCATCTGCGTCAGTGCCTACGACCACTACGGACTCACCAAGGCAATGGCGGAACGCATCCTGACGGATGGAGGTATCAAAAAGTGGGTAAGCCTCCGCCAGTCCGGCATCCTCTACCCCGCCATCCTGAAAAACTACGACCCCATCATGTTCCATGTCCCTATACGCGGCGTACTTGAATGGGCTACCGTAGAAGATTCCGGACGCCTGCTGGAGAGAGTCTGCCGTCCCGAAGTTCCGGAAGAATTCTGGAATCGTTACTACAATATTGGCTCCGGCAAAGAATATCGCATCAGCAACTACGAGTTCGAAATACTATTGCTGAATGCTATCGGCTGTCCCCGACCGGAGAAAATATTCAACGCCAACTGGTTCACCACACGCAACTTCCATGGCATGTGGTATATCGATGGTGATGAGTTGGAAAACTATCTGCATTTCCGCGCCAACACTCCCATAAAAGAGTATTTCGAGCAGATGACCCATAGCACCTCGCTGCCTACTGGTATCAAACTGGCAAAGACCACTCAGGCGGCCAGACTGGTGCCCCATATCGTGAAACTGGCGATGCGTGCCATGGCAAACAAACCTGTACATGGCACACAAACATGGATCAAACAAAACCAGCAACAACGCATTGCTGCTTATTATGGTTCTCTTGAAAAATATCGCGCCATCCCGGAATGGAAAGATATGGACCTTAGCCATAACAGCGAAACTCCTGTCCTCCTTGACCATGGCTATGACGAGCAAAAACCAATGGAGGACTTCACATTGGAAGACATGCAAAAGGCAGCCGCTTTCCGAGGTGGCAAATGCTTGAGCAAGGAAATGAAGAAGGGCGACTGGGATACCCAATTGGAATGGCAATGTGCCGAGGGACATACCTTTAAGGCTTCTCCACGGTTGATTCTGTTGGGTGGACATTGGTGCCCCGAGTGTTTCCCATACCCTTATGCAGACGAGCCGAAGGAGAAACAACACCCTTGGAACTGGGATGCCGAAGCACGCCGCAATCCCTTCTTTGCACAAATATGGACACCGCTGCATGATGCAGACGAAAACAATGTATATGACGCACATGTATTCGACGGCTGGGAACATTAAACAAAATCCCGGATAGCAGGATGCTTAATCACATAGTGCCAAATCTTTAATTCATCAGCAATTTATGACTCAAATCAGCCAGTTGGGTGAATTCGGACTCATACACCGCTTAACCGACAAACTCAAACCGCATAATGTTTCCACTGAGAAAAGCATTGGTGACGATGCCGCAGTACTCAGCATGCACAACAAGCGCACACTCGTCACTACCGACCTCTTGTTGGAAGGAATACATTTCAATCTGGAATATGTGCCTTTGAAACATTTGGGATATAAGGCGGCTGTCGTCAATATCTCTGACATCTGCGCCATGAATGCCACTCCCACCCAGTTATTGGTATCGTTAGGAATATCCAAACGCTTTTCTGTGGAAAACATCGAGGAGCTCTATAGCGGGATACGCCTTGCATGCGAACGCTACGGAGTAGATATTGTCGGAGGGGACACATGCTCCTCTATGACAGGGCTTACTATCAGTATTACTTGCATCGGTGAAGCCAAGAAAGGTGATATAGTCTATCGCAACGGAGCAAAAGAGAACGACCTCATTTGTGTGACCGGCAATTTAGGCTCCGCTTATTTGGGGCTGCAGTTGTTGGAACGCGAGCGTATCGTGATGCAGGCAAATCCGGAAGGCACCCCCGCTTTTGAGGGGAAAGAGTATCTCCTGCAACGGCAGTTAAAACCGGAAGCGCGATTAGATATCGTAGAGAAACTGCGCAAGGCCGATATTCACCCCACAGCCATGATGGACATCAGCGACGGACTATCCTCAGAACTGTTGCACATCTGCACCCAATCGGGTGTAGGATGTGCTGTGTACGAAGACAAACTGCCTATTGACTACGAAGCCGCTGTACTCGCCGAAGAAATGAATCTCAACATCGTCACCTGCGCCCTCAACGGCGGTGAGGATTACGAACTGCTTTTCACTATTCCGCTGTCAGACTATGAGAAAGTCATTCCCCTCACTTTTGACAAGGACGACATCTCCATTATCGGACATATCACGAAAGCGGAATACGGCACACGCATGATTGCCCGTGGCGGAGAAGAGATTACCTTGCGCGCACAAGGGTGGGATATGGGGAACAACTAACACTGCCGGCAGAAACTCACCATGCAGGGGCTTGTAATCAAATCCACCGGAAACAGTTACTTGGTTCGTCTTGACAATCAAGACACAGTAGAGTGTTATGTGAAGGGTAACTTTCGCATAAAAGACATTCGTACCACCAACCCTGTGGCTGTCGGCGATTATGTCAGCATAGAGAAGCAAACAGACGGCACACATTGGATTACCGGGATAGCCGACCGACGCAACTACATCATCCGCCGCTCCACCAACCTGAGCAAGCAGGCGCATATCATTGCCGCCAACATAGACCTTGCAGCGCTCATTGCCACGCTTGCCCACCCGACCACTTCTCTCACTTTTATCGACCGTTTTCTTGCTACCGCCGAAGCCTACAGTGTGCCTGCGTGCATTATATTCAACAAGACTGACCTGCTGACCGCTTCCGAATCAGAAGAACTGCAGTCGGTCAAGAGTATATACGAGCAGATAGGCTATCCCGTATTGACGATTTGTGCCACGCGTCTTCAAGGAGACGAGCTGAGTTTTTTCAACGGCAAGACCGTCCTACTGTCCGGCAACTCGGGAGTAGGTAAGTCCACCTTGCTCAACAAACTGCTCGGTAGCGAGATAGCCCGTACGGGTAAGGTATCGGCAGCACACGACAAGGGTATGCACACCACCACTTTCTCTGAGATGTATGCCTACAAGGGCGGTTGGCTGATAGACACTCCGGGCATAAAAGGATTTGGCATGCTTGATATGCAGCGTGAAGAGA
This sequence comes from Paludibacteraceae bacterium, assembly GCA_905236355.1. Taxonomy (GTDB): domain Bacteria; phylum Bacteroidota; class Bacteroidia; order Bacteroidales; family Paludibacteraceae; genus Colicola. Next base: position 11,220 of record CAJOPG010000086.1, read on the forward strand.
TGTCGCACTATTTTCCCGAGATTTTTGCCGCTTCCTCGCGCTGTCGCTTCAACAACTGTACTCACACCGGGGAGCCTGATTGTGCAGTAACCGAAGCGGTTGTACAAGGGAGGATTGCCGCCTCTCGCTATAACTCGTACCTCTCCATGCTGGGGGATGTGGATGAGACCAAATACCGTTGAGTGACAAGTATTGACCGCTACCTCTACAAACGGGGAGAGTGAGGCTGTCTGACAAAGGTTTGTCAGGCGCATGTGTTAAAATGTGAAAATACGGGTATTTTAAGACCATCTTAAGATTCTTTGGGGATAATTATAACATTTTCACATTATAACATACACAACAATGGTTGGCTGTCTTGGTTGTGTGGTAGGTTGGTTGTCGATGCCTGTGTGTGGTAAGGGTGGATTCAGAGCGAGTTTGTGATGAGAGATTATAGTAAAAGCAACAAACCACCGGAATCGGTGGTTTGTTGCTTCGTAGTGGTGATCCATGCAGGATTCAAACCTGCAACCCCCACATCCGTAGTGTGGTACTCTATTCAGTTGAGCTAATGGACCGGCATTTCTTTCGAAAAGCGGGTGCAAAGATACAACAGTTTTTTTTATTGCGCAAATAAAAATGTCATTTTTTTCAAAAAAAACACGGTAGCGGAGTGAAAAGTGAAGAGGAGAAGGGGGGAGAGACGGGAGAGGAAGATGGGAGACGGGAAATGGGAGGAGGAGAGGGTTGGGTGTAGATGATATCGTGAATGTGAATGTCTGCAGTTTCCGATTCTTCTCACAGATATGTATTTTGTCGCAGATATGTATTTTGTCACCTCAACCTTGCAAAACACAAAAAAAAAGCGTGACTTGTCGCTATTCCGAAAAATTCTTTGTATCTTTGCAAACTGAAATAAGACAATTGGATTGTTACTTTGGAAACAACATTAAACTACCAACACTATAAATAACAAAACTAATAAAAATCTATGACAAAAGTTGCTATTAACGGCTTTGGCCGTATCGGTCGTCTGGCTTTCCGCCAGATGTTTGAAGCAGATGGTTATGAAGTAGTTGCCATCAACGATTTGACGAGTCCCAAGATGCTTGCTCATCTTCTGAAGTATGACACCGCTCAGGGTGGTTTTGCGGGCAAGTATGGCGAAGGCAAACACAGTGTATCTTACAAGGATGCGGTTCTTGCCGAAGACGGCAAGACGGTTGTCACCCCGGGTTCCATCATCGTTGACGGTAAGGAAATCACGATTTACGCTATGCCTAATGCAGCCGATCTGCCTTGGGGCAAACTCGGCGTTGATGTAGTGCTTGAATGCACAGGCTTCTATACAAGCAAGGCCAAAGCATCCGCTCATATTCAGGCAGGTGCCAAGAAAGTTGTTATCTCTGCTCCCGCAGGCAACGATCTGCCCACTATTGTTTTCAATGTAAACCACAAGACCCTTACGCCGGCCGACACCGTTATCTCTGCCGCTTCTTGCACCACCAACTGCCTTGCTCCTATGGCAGATGCTCTTAACAAGTATGCAGCCATCCAGAGCGGTATCATGAGCACCATCCACGCATACACAGGTGACCAGATGATTCTTGACGGTCCTCAGCGCAAAGGAGACCTTCGCCGCAGCCGTGCAGGTGCGCAGAACATTGTCCCCAACTCGACAGGTGCCGCCAAGGCTATCGGTTTGGTTATCCCCGAACTGAACGGCAAACTCATCGGTAGTGCTCAGCGCGTTCCGACTCCTACGGGTTCCACCACTATCCTAATTGCCGTTGTCAAGGGCAAGGATGTGACCAAGGAAGGCATCAACGCCGCCATGAAGGCAGCTGCCAATGAGAGTTTCGGCTACAACGAAGACGAAATTGTATCTTCCGATGTTATCGGTATGCGTTTCGGTTCACTCTTCGATGCCACCCAGACAATGGTTTCGAAGATTGACGACGACACCTATCAGGTGCAGGTAGTAAGCTGGTACGACAACGAGAACAGCTACACCAGCCAGATGGTTCGCACGATTAAATATTTGGCAGAGCTGAAATAATATCTTCGCGACAATCTTCCGCCGATATTGGCGGAGAGAAACAAGAGACGCCCCAAAGGCGTCTCTTGCTGTTTACGGTTGGTTGCAATGTACTGCTTTGAATGGTTGCAGGTTGGGTTGTCGCTCATACGCGGGCACAATCCGCCCTCATTCATGCTTCCCCCCCCTGCTGCAACTACGGGAATCTACGCAAGACTATTGGGTGATTATTGGGTGATTATTGGGTGATTATTGGGTGAATTCAAGCATATACACAATAGATATCCGTTACTCATGCGACACCCACAGGGTTATTCCTGTTGTCTTGCAGCTGTTTTTGACGGGTGTGATTTTGTTGTTGCTCTATTTGGGTATTTGTGTATAGAGGATGCTGCCGATGGCGAGGAAGATGATGTTAGGCAGCCAGACGGCCATAAAGGGTGACATGACTCCGCTGACGGAGAAGGTGGTGCTGACGGTTGAGAAAAGTATATATATGGCAGAAAGCGTGATGCCTATTCCGAGATTCTTCCCCATGCCTCCTCTGACTTTCTTTGACGAGAGAGTGACTCCCAACAAAGTCATGATAAAGGCCCCGATAGGCGAAGCCCATCGTTTCCACCACTCAGTTTCGAAGGCTTGAATATTGCCTGCGCCGCGCTCCCGCTGTTTCGTGATGTAATGCCTCAACTCGGGATTGGTCATCTGTTGTGCTTCTTCGGCAGTGATAAACAGTTCTTCAGGCACCATTGGGATGATGGTGTCAAGTCGTTCTCCGACAGTAATATTCTCGCGCATGCCGTCGAAATCGCGTCGGGTGTAATGCTCCAGATGCCAGCAGTAGGCAGAGTCGTAACGAATGCGGTCTGCGGTGATGCGCATCTTCAATGTTTTATCGTCGAAATGTTCCAACGAAGCCCGGTATCCCGACTTTGTGCGTATCTGGAAACTTTCGATATACAACACCGTTCCGGGCTCTACCATCATCTGCACATTTCGGGCGTTTTCGCTCTTGAATTTTTTAATGTATTTGTCTTCAAAATTGAGCATTTTGCCTGTAGCCGGAGGAATGACATACCCCCCCATCCAAAAAATGAGGGCAAACAAGAAAGAGGCCGACAGGAAGTAAGGTAACATCAGACGGTGAAAACTTACGCCGGATGCCAATATTGCAATAATCTCCGAATTGCCTGCCAATTTGCTGGTGAAGAATATAACGGCAATGAAAATGAACAATTGACTGAACATATTCATGTAGTAGGGAATGAAGTTCAGATAATAGTTCAGCACAATCTCTTTGAGTGGCACCTGATTGTCGTAAAAAGTGTCCAACTTTTCCGTCAAGTCAAACACAATTGCCACCGACATAACGAGCAGAATGGAGAAAAAGAATGTCCCCAGAAACTTCTTAATAATATACAGGTCTAACTTCTTCAGCATACATTCCCCTGTTTGTTACAATCGGGCGAAAAGATGAATCAGCCCCATGATTTCCATCATAAAGGCGATGCCCAAATGGGCGCATACTCCACCCCATATATGTTTTGTACGATAGGCCAGAATGCCCAACAGGTAGCCTCCGAATATTGCGCTTACGCTCTCCAGACAAGGTTTGCCGAAGTGTACGCTGCAGTAATATACACACATGGGCAATACTGCCCTGGGCCCCAAGACAGCGGCCATGCCGATTACCAATGCCCCTCGGAAAAAGAGTTCCGTTGTCAGGAAATCGAGTCCGTAGCACAGTTCAAACACACTTGTCAGCACCCACATGGGCCATCCCATAGCCCCCTCCATATATTGCGGTTTAAAACGCGGGTAGTAGGCTTGAAAGTCAGGTAGGAAAGAAGCTCCTATCACAAATGGGAGGATACAGAGCAGAGCCAACAGATAGACATTCACATATTGTTTTTTTCGGCATAGACCATATAAGCCCTCAACTTGTCTGTCAAAGATGTACTTATATATAGCTAAAGGCAGTACGACGAAAAATATACCGTCTAATTGCACCCATGTAGAGCGAAGAAAGTACATGTCGGTATAGGTCAGGCTATCGCCCGTAAACCAATCGCGATAAAAGCGGTAGCCCATAGTGAAGGACATGAGACTGATGAAGAATATCGACTTAAACCAGAAGCGGGGATTCTTCAAAGGTGCATATTCTTTGCGTATCAACAGATTAGGGACGGCAACCACTAAATACACTGCGTTATAATACAGGGGCAACGCCCACCATGACTGCCCTTTGTAATACAAGGGTGCAATCCATCTGTCATAACCATGAAAAGCGTATGCCAACACCAACAATGTTGCCACCACCAATGCACTATACAAATAGGCCCATGGGTGAAAGTCTTCCTTCACGAAGTCAATCACTTCTCCGAAAAGATGGCGTATATCAGCAGATATCGGCGAATGTTTTTCTTCTATGGTGTTTGAGTTCCGGGGCATGCCTTAGTTTTTCTGAAGGTTGCGAATTATTGTTTCAAGTTGCAAAGGTACAAAAAAAACACACATCCGCAAACGCCTATCCAACTTAGACAAGTTATGACCGTATTTTGATGCATTTTGAAGGAGTTGAGTAACAATGGATGTTGTTTGTATATATTCAAAACTTTTTATAATTTTGCGGCATGGTTTTGAATTACATTTGGATTTCGCTTGTTCTATTAGCGATAGTGATGGGTCTTGTGCAGGCCATATATTATGGGAATGTAGATATTTTTTCCACCATTCTCAACTCTACTTTCAGCAATGCGAAGACAGGTTTTGAGTTGTCGTTAGGCTTAACCGGCGTATTGACCTTATGGATGGGCATTATGAAGATAGGCGAGCGGGCGGGGGCAGTGAACACTCTTGGCAAGGGGGTGGCTCCGTTTTTCACCCGCATATTCCCTGAAGTTCCCAAGAATCACCCTGTGTTTGGTTCAATGCTGATGAATGTGGCAGCTAACATGTTAGGTCTTGATAATGCGGCGACGCCTATGGGTCTTAAGGCGATGTCGGAACTTCAGGAGCTCAACACCGACAAGAGCAAGGCCTCCAATGCAATGATTATGTTCATTGTGCTTGGCGCCAGCGGTTTGACTATTGTACCGACTTCCATTATGGCCTATCGTGCCCAACTTGGTGCCGCCAATCCGGCAGATGTATTTTTGCCCATACTGATTGCCACTTATGCTTCAACCCTTGTAGGTTTGTTGGTATGTTGCTTTATTCAGAAAATAAAGATATGGGACAGAGTGGTTCTTGGCACAATCGGAATTATCACATTGGCGATGGTAGGGATGGTGGTATTGGCATCTCGTTTAGCCCCTGAGAAACTCACTGTATTTTCCTCCGCCTTTGCCGCTATTTTTCTTCTTGGTGTCATCGTATGGTTTATTATACAAGCCATGGTTAAGAAGATCAATGTGTATGACGCTTTTATTGACGGGGCGAAAGACGGATTCAAGACTGCAGTAGCACTGATACCGTTTATGGTGGCCATTCTTGTGGCAGTGGGGATGTTTCGTGCCAGCGGTGCTATGGATTTGTTGGAGGATGGGCTCAGATGGTGTTTTGCGTGTGTCGGCATTAACCCCGACATGGCGGCAGCAGTTCCTACAGCGATAATGAAGCCGTTGAGTGGAGGCGGTGCGCGCGGACTTATGCTTGAGGCGATGACTACCTATGGGGCGGACAGTCTGGTGGGGCGCCTGTGCTGCATTCTTCAGGGGACGACTGATACCACATTCTATGTTCTTGCCGTCTATTTCGGCTCAGTGAATATAAAAAACACGCGTCATGCCGTTGTCTGCTGCTTACTATCTGATTTGGCCGGTATAATCACGGCATTTGTCATAGCACCGATTTTCTTTGGATAGGGTTGTAAGAACAAAACGAATTATTTTTGTATGCCCTGCTTTTAGGGTTGGTATCATCCCGGAGGAAATATCACTTACCTGTTTCCCATCCGCCGAGATGTCTATTTCGAATGACATAAGAAGCAGAAACCGCAATCAGGATATTGTCATTGACCATTGGGACTAAATATAAAGGGCGAGCCTGTGGGCTCGCCCTTATGACAGTAAATGAGTTTTGAACAGTTTAGTTATTGTTACAAGTTGTTTAAACAATTTACTTAAACAGGTTGCGGAAGAAGTTTTTCTTGTCTGCGTTGCCCGGTTTGCTGTTTTCGCTTTTTTGGAACTCTTCCATCATCTTCTTTTCGTCCTTACTCAGGTGCTCAGGAATATAGACGCCGATGTTGACGAGCAGGTCGCCTTGTGCATAGCGTCGTCCGTATTGGTCAATTTCGGGGAGTCCCTTCCCTCTCAGGCGAAGCACCTTGCCCGGTTGTGTGCCGGCAGGTATTGTTACTTTTACTTTCCCTGAGAGTGTAGGAATCTCTACTTGTCCGCCCAGCGTGGCGGTAGGAACACTGAGTAACAAATTGTAAATGAGGTCGCCCTCTTCGCGAATCAGTTCAGGATGTTCTTCCTCTTCAATCAGTACCAACAGGTCTCCCGGCACTCCTCCTCGCGGTGCAGCATTTCCTTTGCCTTGTATGGTGAGTTGCATACCTCCCATCACTCCTGCCGGAATAGGGATGGTGATAACCTCTTCTCCTTGTTTCACTCCATTTCCCTGGCATTCATGGCATTTGTTCTTGATGATGGTTCCTTCTCCCCCACATACCGGGCATGCCTCTTGCACCTGCATCATGCCAAAGGCGCCTCGTTGGGTTCTGATGACTCTTCCTGAGCCATGGCAGTTGGAGCAGGTTTCTGTTTGACCGTCTTCGCTTCCGCTTCCGTGGCAGTGGTCACACTGTACGAGTTTTTTTACTTTGATTTTTTTCTCTGTTCCGTTGGCTATTTCCTCGAGTGTGAGGTGCACTTTGACCCGCAGGTCGGACCCTCTGCGCACCCGTCGTGTTCCTCTGCCTCCTCCTCCGCCGAAACTGAATCCCATAGACTCGAAGATGTCGTTGAGTCCGCTACCGGCCCACACATCGCCGAAGCGTGAGAATATGTCTTCCATAGACATACCCTGTCCACCGCCGAATCCTGCGGCCCCACCGACTCCAGCAAATCCAAACTGGTCATAGCGTTGCCGTTTTTGCGGGTCACTAAGCACCTCATAGGCTTCAGCGGCCTCTTTGAATTTTTCCTCAGCCTCTTTGTTGCCGGGGTTTTTATCGGGGTGATACTGAATGGCCTTTTTGCGGTATGCCTTTTTTATTTCTTCAGTGGTAGCTGTTTTGGGGACCTCCAGCACCTCATAATAATCTCTTTTATTTTCTGCCATAACGACATTCCTTTCTATTTATTTGCCGTCTACCGATTATTCGCCGACCACTACTTTTGCATAGCGTATAACTTTGTCGGCGAGTGTATAGCCTTTCTGTGTGCAATCGATAACTTTTCCTTTTTGCTCCGGTGTAGGAGCGGGGAAGGTAGTGATTGCTTCATGAAACTCCGTGTCGAAGTCAACTCCCTCGGTGGCTATTTCGTGCACATCATTTTTAGCGAGGAAGGTTATGAATTTGTTGTATATAAGATCGATACCTTCTCTCAGGGCGTTGACATCGTCGGCCTGTTGCATTGCCTGCCGTGCCCGTTCAAAGTCGTCAATGAGCGGGAGCATATCTTTGAATATGTTCTCGCCGGCAGTTTTGAGCAGGTCGAGTTTTTCTTTGTTTGTGCGTCGGCGATAGTTGTCGAACTCCGCCATCATGCGCAGATTTTTGTCTGCCAAATCGGCACACTTTTCTTGCAATTCAGTTATCTTGTCGGAGGTATCGGTTTGTTGTTCTTCTACAGACGATTCCGTTCTTTCCGCCTCCGGTTCTTGTTCAGGAGAGAGGTTATTCTCTTCAACTGTTGGGATATCTGCTTTTTCCTGCAGTTTATCGTGATGCTGTTTAGACATATTGATATGAATGATATATGTTATTTACATTATTTACCCTATGTGTCGGGCAATTTCTTTGCCAATCGGCTTTTGCTGCCAAATTGGCAGGTGTTAGCAGATATTGCAGGCGTCATGTTTCATGAGTTTTTGAGAAATATAGGCATGTTGTTGTCAGGTTGAATAAAAATGTATATCTTTGCAGGTTGAATTTTGTAGTCAGGAGGTAAGATTTATTATTGAGTTATCAAGATGGATACCGTGTGTGATTAGTCTGCTATGTTGATGTTATGTTGATCTTATGTTCATCTTATGTTGATCTTATGTTTGCGGGTACTGATTTTGAGCGAGTTGCAGCGGTTTTTCAAGTTGAGAAATGAAGGACAGTATTGATTATCAACTCATTGAAACAATTATAAAGACAGAAATATTAAACCAATACGATAATGGACAAGATAAGTTATGCATTAGGACTGTCGTTAGGACAGAATTTGTTAGGTAGCGGAGTAAAGAATCTTCAGTATGCTGACCTTGCTCGCGGGATAGAGGATGTGCTGAGTATGCAACAGCCGAAGATAAGTTATCAGGAGGCACAGCAGATATTGAACAAGTTCTTTTCGGACTTGGAGCAAGAGGTATCGAAGGCAGAGAAGGAGCGTGGGATTAAGTTTTTAGAGGAGAACGGCAAGCGTGCGGGTGTACATCAGACCCCATCGGGTTTGCAATATGAAGTGATAGAAGGCACGATAGGCAAGAAGCCGCAATCGACAGACCGTGTTCGCGTACACTATGAGGGGACATTGATAGATGGTACGGTGTTTGATAGCAGTTACAAGCGTGGTGAACCCATTACCTTTGGTTTGAATCAGGTGATAGCCGGTTGGACGGAAGGGTTGCAGTTGATGTCGATAGGGAGCAAGTACAAATTGTATATTCCTTATCAGTTAGGTTATGGTGAGCGTGGTGCCGGCAGTTCGATACCGCCCTATGCAACCTTGATTTTCATTGTGGAACTATTGGGGATAGAGAGTGCCTAATGTTTAATATTGAATATATAACATTTAAATTTTAAGATAGTATGAAAAAGATGTCATTTTTAATGATTGCCGCAATGGCCATGGTGTCATGCGCAAACACTTACACAGCGAAGACTGTAGTATTGTCGGACCAGACAGACAGTATAAACTATGCATTAGGTCTGGCAGACGGTGCAGGTATCAAGATGCGTTATTTAGCCAACGATTCTTCGGCACAGGTCATAAACGAGTTTATTGATGCGTTGCGGAAGGGTTATGAGGAAGGTGAGAAAGAGTTGTCAGAAATAGAGGAGAACGGTATAAACATAGGAAACTTTGTCCGCCAATGCGAGATGGACGGTCTGGCTCAGAATGAGAACTGGCCTATCAATGAAAAGATATTTTTTCAGGGTCTCATCAACGGAATAGAGAAGGAATATAGCGTGATGGACATAAACACCGCCCGCGACTATTTCCAAGCCAAGTATTATGCCTCCATGTCAGAAGAAAAAGACGAGGCTACAGGCAAGGCAATCAAGTCATCTTGTCCGACCAAGGCAAAAGAAGTGAAACTTGTGACAGAAAACGACAGTCTCAACTATGCATTCGGTTTGCTCAACGGCGATGGTATAGGTAAAAAAGTATTGAGCGAAGATACAGACGGCACGGAATTAAAAGAGTTAGTGTCGGCCATTAACAAAGGGATGAAGATTCGTGCAAAGAATCCTCAGTTAGTGATGACAGCCCGCAGTATAGGCAACTGGCTTCGTGAGAAGGAGGCAGACGGTTTGTTGGATGTTCCAGAGCTGGAGACCCGTTTTGATTTGATAGAGCAAGGTTTTGTGAATGGTTTGTCAGGTTATGAAGGCCAGATGACCCCACAAGAAGCGAATGCGTATGTTGATGCTACCCGCAACAAGTTGTTGTATGGTCAATTAAAAGAAGAAGGCGAGAATTTTCTTGCCGAGAATGCCCAGCGCCCCGAGGTAAAAGTAACGGAGAGCGGTTTGCAATATGAGATACTGAAACAGGGCAAGGGGAAGAAGCCTCAGGCCACAGACAGAGTGAAGGTACACTATGAAGGCAGTTTGATAGACGGGACGGTATTTGATAGCAGTTACCAGCGTGGTGAGCCCATTGTTTTCGGGTTGAATCAGGTGATACCCGGTTGGACGGAAGGAGTTCAGTTGATGTCTGTAGGTTCGAAATACAAGCTCTACATTCCCTACACTTTAGGTTATGGTGAGCGTGGTGCTGGTCAGAGTATTCCACCATATGCGACTCTTATTTTTGATGTAGAGTTGCTTGGTATAGAGAAATAGAACATATTAAGCAACCACTTGCTTATTGCATGGGAGTAATAGCCAAACAGAGTATCCGCGGTACAGCAGTTACCTATTTAGGAGTCTTTGTAGGCTTCCTTACTACTTTTTTCGTGCTGACCCGTTTCTTGAGTACAGAAGAAATCGGGTTAGCACGCGTTTTAGTGGATGCGTCGACCTTGTTCATAGCGTTGGCGCAATTGGGTACGACCTCTTCCATCATTCGTTTTTACCCTTATTTTACAGAGCATGGAGAGCATACTTCTGCAGGAACGACTGACGAGCACGGATTTTTCTTTTGGACGATATTGGTTCCGTTGATAGGTTTCGTATTGTTTGCCGGACTATTCTGCGCTCTTCATGGCCCCCTTTCTCACTATTTTGGAGAGAAGTCGCAATTGTTTGTAGATTACTACTACTTTGTATTGCCGTTAGCATTCTTTATGTTGTATCAGACTGTGTTTGAAACAAATGCGATAGTAAGGATGCGCATTGTGTTTCCTCGTGCGGTGAGGGAACTATTCACCCGTATAGGTTTGTTGGCAGTATATTTGCTCTATGCCTTTCGTGTGGTGAATCTGACCGGTTTCGTAGTAAGTCTTTGTGCGGTATATGCGATAGCGATGTTGCTGAATATTATTTATTTATTTTCTTTTGGGAGCATCTCTCTCAAGCCTGATATTGACTACTTGCGCACTCATCGGTCGGTGGTGCGTGATTATCTGACATATACTGCGTTTTTGGTATTATCGTCGCTTGCAACGGTGCTTGCTCCGTATTTGAGCAGTTTTATTATTTCAGCCCGGCAGGGGTTGTCGCAGACGGGTATTTTTGCGATAGCGACATATATTGCAGTAATGGTGAATATTCCGTCGCGTTCGGTTACAGCGATAGCTTCTCCCCAATTGTCAGAAGCATTGAAGCAAGGGGACAAAGGGCAGGTAAGCAGATTAATGCAGCAGGTAAGCAACACTCTGTTTTTAGTGGGCAGCGTGATATTATTGGCGATATACATCAACATTGATTTGATATTTGAGGTTCTCCCCAACGGAGAGGTTTATGCGCCCGCCAAGAATTGTGTATTGCTGTTGGGGGTGAGTCAGTTGTTGATTGCCACATTCAACATATCGGTGCTTGCACTGAATTATAGCAAGTATTACTATTTTTCGCTGCTATTGTCATTAGGTTTGACTCTCGGGGCGATTGTATTGAACAACACATTGATTCCGAGTTATGGTATAGATGGTGCAGCAGTAGCAAATGTAGTGGTCTATGCCTTGTATTATGTACTGGTGCTTATTACGATGAGACTGTGTACGGGAACGATTGCCATCAGCCGTGCGATGGGTAAGACCTTGTTGACCGTAGGCATTGCAGGTGTGCTCAATTATATATGGACGAAGCAGTTTGTGCTGTTCAATGTTTGGGCAGATTCGATAGTCCGCACACTGGTATTGATGACAGCAGTATGTATGATTGCTTTTTGGTGGGGAATTTCGCCGGATATCAATCATGAGATTAGGCGAAGAATCAGAAAAGAGGTATAAATGCGGAGGCGGCGGTGATGCGATATTTTGTGTATTTTTCATATAAGGGGACTCATTATCATGGTTGGCAGCGTCAGAACAATGCCGTGACGGTTCAACAGACGATGGAGGAGGCTTTCTCTATTATATTCAGGGCACCTATATCGTTGACGGGTGCCGGTCGTACGGACACAGGTGTTCACGCTAAAATGATGACGGCTCATTTTGACACAGATGCAGACATACTATCGCATGCGGAGCAATTGACCTCCCGTTTGAACAACTTTCTGCCTCGCGACATCACCATTCAGAGGATTGTGCCGGTGAAAGCGGATGCTCATGCCCGCTTTGATGCCTTGAGTCGCACATATCAATATTTCTGCACAGAAGAAAAGAGCACATTCTTCCCTGAATTAGTTACCCGTATCCCGAAAGGGCTTGATTTTGAAGAAATGAATCGTGCCGCCCGTATTCTGCTGACGACTGATGATTTTGCTTCTTTCTGCAAGCTACATACTGATGTAAAGACAACATTGTGCAAAGTAAGTGAGGCGGAATGGAAGCGGCAGGATGAGTATTATGTTTTCACAATAAGGGCGAATCGTTTTCTAAGAAACATGGTAAGAGCTATTGTGGGAACTTTGCTGGATGTAGGGCGCGGGAAAATGGATGTGGACGAATTTCAGCATATCATCTCCCTTAAAAAGCGAGAGGCTGCGTCTCAGAGTGCTCCGTCGGAGGGATTGTATTTAGTGGATGTAGAATATCCTGAATCACTATTTTTTTGACACTACAGTCAGATAACCGCTGACACGAGAAAGAAGTTTGTTGTCTTCAAATTTCCACATTTTCCAACGATTATACTCCCCTATGTCTGCAAATTCTACATTTATCGGCAATTCTTCGCCGCATCTGCACGAGCAAGACGCTATCTTTGCATCTCGGAAATGCGAACAATCATGAAACACATTACATTTTGTATTCTCTGTCTATCATTGACAGGATGCATTGCAGGCAACAAGTATCAACAGATTAAGCAATGTGAAGTTGATGATTACACTCAATTTGTTCAGTTTGAGATGCCGTCGATAAAAGTGCCTACTTTTCCTGACCGCGTACTGAATATATTGGATTTCGGTGCGGTAGGCGATGGTTTTGCTCTTTCGACTGCTGCCATTCAGTCGGCCATAGATGCGGCTCATGAGCGCGGCGGAGGCATAGTACTGGTTCCGTCGGGTGTGTATATAAGCGGTCCGATTGTACTGAAATCGAATGTGAATCTGCATACAGAGCAGGGCGCATTGGTGATATTCTCTCCTGACTTTTCGCTATATCCGATATTGGATGCTTCTTTTGAGGGTTTAGACACAAAGCGTTGTCAATCTCCGATATCGGCATTAAATGCAGAAAACATCGCCATCACGGGTAAAGGCTCGTTCAATGGGAGCGGTGATGCATGGCGTCCGGTGAAAAAGAGCAAACTGACGGATTCCCAATGGAAGAAGAAGGTGGCTTCAGGCGGTGTATTATCAGAAGACGGTCAAGTATGGTATCCGACAGAGGGTGCCCGCTATGCTGTAAGTATGTGTGAGGACCAGAATGTGCCGATAGGAGTGGAGACGGAGGAAGAATGGGAGTTTATACATGCTTTTTTGCGCCCTGTGATGGTGAATCTAACAGGTTGCAAGAATGTATTGCTGGAGGGTGTATGTTTCGAGAATTCTCCGGCATGGAATCTGCACCCATTATGTTGCGAGAACCTGATACTGAACCACCTGACAATACGCAATCCGTGGTATTCTCAGAATGGAGATGGTGTAGATGTAGAGTCGTGCAAGAATGTCTTAATAAAAGATTGTTCGTTTGATGTGGGTGATGACGCCATTTGCATGAAGTCGGGCAAGAATGAGGACGGCAGGAAACGCGGCATAGCGGATGAAAACATTATCGTGGACGGTTGTACTGTATATCACGGTCACGGAGGATTTGTAGTAGGTTCAGAAATGTCGGGTGGTGTGAAGAATGTATCAGTGAGCAACTGTTTGTTTATCGGCACAGATGTAGGTTTGAGGTTTAAGTCAACCCGCGGTCGTGGCGGCATAGTGGAGAATATCTTCATAGAAAACATCAATATGACCGAAATCCTCAATGAGGCCCTGCTGTTTGACTTATTCTACGGCGGGAAAGGTGCAGGCGAAGAGACAGATGAAGAGGTGGCCGCCCGAATGGGGACATGCGTTCCTGCTGTTACGGAAGAGACGCCGCAGTTCAGAAACATTACGATTGAGAATGTGGTGTGCCGTAATGCGAAACGTCCTATATATTTCAATGGTCTGCCGGAGATGCCTATACAAAATGTCACGCTACGGCATATCAGGATGAGTGGCGGTGACAATTCACAATTCAACCGCGTAGAGAATCTGACAATTGAAGATGTGACAGTGAATGGAACGGCACTTTGATTACATACGGCTGTTGTTTGTGACGACAGCCGTTTTCATTATTCTGCCAGGTTGCAGATTATCACAAACTAACAATTCGGAGACTTCAGCTCCGCGCGTCCATGCACAGATGTACATTAAGGGAGAGCCTTCTGCCGAAGGCTTTCTTCCTTGCCATGCAGAGGGTAAGTATTACGGCATTCGTGCCATGGATTCCGTAACCTTTTTCCCCGGCGAAGACAGTTTTCATCAGATGCATCATCATGGAGTTGCACTGGAGAGTGAGCAAATGGCATACCGCATTTATTTTGACAAGCGTCAGACCATGGATGTATATGCCAAGCGCCATCCACGATTAGAGTTGGCGACATCGCGTTGGTATCCAAATGACAGTTTGTTGGCTTTGGGCTACGGAGATGATGTATTAAAGGTTGGGAATACGATTGGAGTCGGGTCGGTGAGACCATACGACTACATGAATGAGCGTCTGTTGAATATGGATAAATTTGAGAGTCGTACTCAGCGGATTGTTTGTTTGACTGCGGATAGTGCGGTGGTGGAAACAGAAGTGAGGGGGCTGACGATACAGGATGGCGATAGTGTAAAAACGACAGATTTGACCACTCGTTATACTATTTTATCGGGTCATCGTGATATGCGTTGTGAGGTTTTTTGTACAACACCGATACATTGTTTGACAACCGGTGTGCAGAAAACGGGAAATGGAAAGAGTATGCAGTTGTCAGTTTCTCAAGGCACAACCCTTCTGTCGTGGGGAACAGACTGGCCTGTGAATGACACCATTAAATACGGGAAAGAGACTATCGGTTTGGCGGTATATGTGCCGGAAGCATATACAGGGAAGGTCTTTACAGACCAACAGCAGCAGTTATGCCCGCTTCGACTTGACACAACCGGATATTGTCGGTTTTATTTGACAGCAGTAGCATTGAAAGAGGATAATCCGCCGGCAACAAATTTTGGAGAGTTTCTCAGATACATACGCCTATGGATGCCGTCTTTTTGATTATTTGCAGTCGGTATCACAACTTTTTTAGCAAAAAAATATACAAAAATAGGTTTTGCTCTTGCGAGTTAAAAAAATAAGTAGTACCTTTGCACCCGCAATTGAGAAATTGACATAACTACTGGTGCGGTAGTTCAGTTGGTTAGAATACCGGCCTGTCACGCCGTAGGTCGCGAGTTCGAGTCTCGTCCGCACCGCAAAAAGAGAGTCAGCACTTGCTGACTCTCTTTTTGCGTTTTGTATGCGACCTGCTCACATCCGTTTTTCAGATTGTAGGTAGCGACACGTTCTACTTTTCTGATTCATCTTCTGTGAGCATATATTTACGGCGAGAAGTACGGCAGACGATTATGAGGAATGCCAACACTGCCATCAGTATCAACGGCAACAACTCATCACCCAAAGAACCGAACTGCGGGTTGTCAGGATCGTAATCATCATCATCGTCCCCCGGAGGAGCCCCACGGCGGATGGTCATCACCTCACCATATATAGTTGGAGTCTCCTGTCCCACTCCTGTTATCTGCGAGGAGTACTTACTTCCGCTCTGCATAATGCTCCCTGACGATATAGTAAGGGAGGATGGCATAGTTGAGAGCATGGGTTGGGATATTATCGTTTGCCCCGCCGATATCGAAGGGGTCTGTTCTACACGCATATCCGGTCCGGACCACCATCCTTGTGCGAGTGCGCTGCCAGACAAGAGCAGCACTGCTGAAAGCATCAAAAACAACCTTCTCATATCAGCGTCCTTCTATCATTATCTTCCACACATTGTTGTCACCCACAACTATATACAAGCCGTCCGGGACCATACTATTGAGTTGGAGTGCCACATCGGCAAGTGTGGTATTTCTGAACTCACGAAGCATCATACCATTGGCGGTATATACACGGAGCATCTCGCATATTACATCATCGGTCAATTGTTCATAACCAGTAGATATTCCTGATTGCGGGTCAATTTCCTCCCCATGACGAATAACACGGTAGCGCTGTGTGGTAGGCTCATTGGCAAGTACGTAACACTCAAACGGATAGAGTGTGATATCGTTATACCGTGTCCAAGCAGTACCCCCATACTCCTCATAATTGAGTTGGTAGCTCTGTCCTGCAATAGTCTGATTGACCATGGTGTTGTTACCATAGATATTCACCACCTCATCATTTACAGGTGCCGCATTAGAGGATAATGTCGTTGCGATGTCTGCATACCCCGGTCCACGGAATACAATCCATTTATCTTGATAGTAGGCGTTATGGAACTGGATGATATACGGTGTATTCTTCTGCGGCAGGAATGTGCTGTATTCCGCTTCGGAAGGATCGAACC
>CAJOPG010000087.1 GCA_905236355.1 Paludibacteraceae bacterium
CGGAAGAAGAGAATCTGCAGGGCACTACCGATACGGAGGTAACGCCGGCGGTACGCCAACTGGAAGGCTTTGAACTGCCTGCAGCCCTAACAGCCAAGATTAAGGGCGACGGAAGTCTGGTCATCGACTACATCTACAACCGCAAGAACTTCACCCTGACATGGGATGTTAACGGTGGTGATGCTCTGACAGGCGACTTCACGCAAGGCAGCGTACGCTATGGTTCGATTATCAGCCAGCCTGCAGACCCGACATGGGAAGGTCATAACTTCCTCGGTTGGAATCAGGATATACCTTCTGTAATGCCTGCAAGCGATTTGACACTGACCGCTCTGTGGGAGGTACAGACCTTTACTATCACCTTCTTGAACTACGATGGTTCTGAATTGTTAGTAATAGATGTAGACTACGGTGATGTTCCCGAATTCACAGGCGAGACTCCTGTCCGTCCGGAGAACGAAGAGTACACTTACGAGTTCATCGGTTGGGACAATGAGATTGTTGCCGCAACAGAGGATGCCACTTACACCGCTGAGTTCAAGGAAGTAACGAAGAACCCGACCTCACTTGAGATACTGGTATCCGGCAATACGGTTATCTGCAACGGTCAGTTCCGCATCTATGATTACACAGGCAAGGACGTAACCGGTCTGAACGGTCGTCTGAGCAGGGGTGCTTACATCGTGGTAAGCGGAGAACAAGTAAGCAAGATAATGATACCTTAATTTAGAAGTTAGTTGTTTTCATCGGGTAGCGGGAACAGACTTCGGGTCTGTTCCCGCTACTGCGTTCTGCAGGTATTTGCAGAAGCAACGGAAAAGTTGTATATTTGCAGGCTGAAAAGAATCTGACAACAGCAACCAGGAATCAGGAACAAATGAAGATAGTATCTTATAACTTGAACGGCATACGGGCTGCGCTGCAGAAAGGCTTGACGGACTGGCTCCAGCAGGAGCAACCGGATGTGCTGTGCGTACAAGAGACCAAAGCACAGCCCGACCAGATAGACACACTTGCCTTTCGGGAAGCAGGTTATGACTATGCCTATCTGCATAGTGCAGAGAAGAAGGGTTACAGCGGCGTTGGTATCTTCTGCAAGCAAGAACCGGACCGCGTGGTGGCAGGAATGCGTCATGACCGCTACGACCGTGAGGGTCGCGTGTTGCGTGCCGACTTCGGCGACCTGACAGTGGTGTGCGTATATGTGCCGTCGGGCACCACCGGTGATGTGCGTCAGGAATTCAAGATGGATTTTTTAGACGCTTTTTACAAATATCTGCAGGAGTTACGCCAAGAGCGTCCCAATATAGTGGTGTGCGGCGACTACAATATCTGCCACAAGCCAATAGACATCAATCACCCCGAGCGTCAAACGGGTGTGAGCGGATTTCTGCCGGAAGAGCGTGCGTGGTTGGACAAGTTAGAGGAGAGCGGCATGGTGGACTCGTTCCGCGAATTCTGCAAAGAGTCGAACCGTTATTCGTGGTGGAGTTATCGTTTTGGCGCCCGCGAGCGGAATGCCGGTTGGCGCATTGACTATCATTGGGTGAGCGAACCATTGCGCAATCGTCTGCAAGGTGCGGCCATCCATACAGAGGCTGTTCACTCCGACCACTGTCCGGTGAGCGTGGAGGTGAGTTAAAATGTTGCGTATGGCGCATATAGTTTAGCATGGAAGCAAAAGAAAATATGGTATTGCGTACGGAGCACTTGGTGAAACAATACGGCAAGCGCACTGTAGTGAATGATGTGTCGATAGAGCTGCATCAGGGAGAGATAGTAGGTCTGCTTGGTCCTAACGGTGCCGGCAAGACCACCACTTTCTACATGACCACCGGTCTTATCACCGCCAATGCAGGTAAGATATACTTGAATGACCAGGACATCACAGGTTTTCCGATGTACAAACGGGCTCAACTCGGTATCGGCTATCTACCTCAAGAAGCCAGTGTATTCCGGAAGATGTCGGTGGAAGACAATCTGAAGGCAGTGCTTGAGATGACCCAATTTACCAAAGAATATCAGCGTGAGAAGTTGGAGCAACTCATCAAAGAGTTCAACCTTGCCCATGTGCGCAAAAACCTGGGTGACCGTTTGTCTGGCGGGGAGCGCCGACGCACAGAGATAGCCCGTTGTCTGGCTATTGAACCGCGTTTTGTGATGTTGGACGAGCCGTTTGCAGGTGTTGACCCTATAGCCGTACAGGAGATACAAGATGTGGTGTGGCGGTTGAAAGACAAGAATATAGGTATTCTCATCACCGACCACAATGTAGATGAAACATTAATGATAACCGACCGTGCTTATTTATTGTTTGAAGGTCGCATATTGTTTCACGGCACACCGGAGGAACTTGCTGCCAACCCGATTGTCAGGAAGAATTATTTAGGTCGTGACTTCGAGTTGAAGAAAAAAACACGAGCGGAAGAGGACAGTAAACAGATGAAGGGATGAAGGGGGGATGGGCATTTGAAACAAATTCTTATCTCGCAATGCCCTAACGAACTACAAGGTGCAGGATAATGAGAGAGTGAAATTCAGTGATGCTGAAGCGACTTTGGATTATAATATTATTGCCTTTATTGATAACGGCATGTCAGCCTGCGGAAGTGGAGACGCGCATAAGCGTTTGTACCCCTTGTCCGGAAGCGTTGTCGTGTGCCGGTGCGTTTGGCATAGACAATAAAGTGTATGTGTTGGCAGGGCGCGATTCGAAAGAGAACCTGAGCAACCGTCTGTACTGCTACGACTGCACCTCCGACCAATGGGAAGACAAAGGGGTGACACCTTTGCAGAAACGGGTGTATCCTATAACGGTTGTGCTGGATGACATAGTCTATATCGGTCTTGGGTTCAATGGCGGGAGTATCTATACAGAAGAGAACTACCTGCGTGACTTTTGGCGTTATACCCCCGCAACCGATACATGGGAACGCCTTGCCGACTATCCCGACCGCAACACGAATGCGGCAGTTGCATTTGGTCACAACGGACTCGTCTATGCAGGGTTCGGTTCGCATGGCACCTACAGCAAAGACTTGTATGTTTACGACCCTCAACAAGACGAGTGGTTAAAAGTGGAACAGCACGAGCGGAGTGGATTCCCCTATCGCGCGACATCGGCAGCCGCGAGTACTCTCAACGGGAGATGTTTTGTAGGTACAGGATTCCGCAAAGGCAGTCATAACGACTGGGGGGAGTTTCTGCCGGATGAGGGCACGTGGCGTCGTTGCGCTACTGTTCCCGGCGGAGGCAGACACAATACTGCCTGCACTGCCAACCATGACGGCATTTGGCTGATAGGCGGTTGGCACTATGGCGACCCTCAAGATTCCGGACATCTTTATGCAGACATTCTCCTCTATTCGCCGGATGCAGACGAGTGGCAAATGGCGGGGACTATTCCTTGTGGGGAAGTGATGAATGCTGTTGCCGCTACTGCAGGCGATGCGGTATATTTCGGATTGGGGGAAACCTCTGACGAGAAGCGTTTAAACAACTTCTATCGTATTGAGAAATAAACGATTCATATTGTTTATCATCGGCATATTAGCAGTTGCCATTTATGCCAATGCATGGGACTTTTGGCCGCTCCCGATGTCAGAGCCTGACACTCTGCAAGACGAACTGCGGTATGGTTTTGATGTGTCTGCAGTGGCCTCTTCCGGCACTTCTGCCCCTTTCTTTTTTCATGCCAATCAGTGCGGGCACATCTCCTCAGCCCCTTATAGCGGCAGTTTCGCCGTTTGGTTCGGGAAAGATGCTACTCGTCCTAACCGTTGGTGGGACTATGATTTCAGGATAGACCTGGCCGGTCGTTTTGCTACAGACAAACAGACAGGCTACTTCAGGCAGTTGTATGCTCATTTGAGGTTGTATGTGTTCGACCTGACAGCAGGTATCCGCCCCGTTGCTTATGGCAGTCAGGACCCCGAACTCACCACCGGAGGACTACTGTTTTCCTATAACGCACAACCTCTGCCAAGATTCAGTATCGGCATTGACCGTTACACCGCTTTCCCCGGTCTGTACGGCTATGTGGAAGTGAAGGGGGGACTGACCCATGCATGGTTTGTGGACAACAACTCGTTAGACACCACCTATGCTACTACCGGTGCACTGCTTCATCATAAGTTTGCAGGCGTAAGACTGGGTGGTCGGCTGCCTGTCAATGTTGCATACGAACTTCACCATGCCGCCCAATGGGGAGGCACTTCGCCAATCTATGGGACGGCAGGCACTGATTGGCAATCATACAAGAATATCTTTTTTGTGCGGAGCGGCGGCAACAACTCGAGCGATCAGCTCAATGCCGAAGGCAACCATATAGGCTGGCAGGAGTTGTCGGTAAGCGTGACGCAACCGCTGTGGGCAATGAACCTGTATTGGCAGACTATCTTTGAGGACAGGAGTGCCGCCTTTATCGGGACGGGCACCAATGCGGCCGATGGTTTGTGGGGAGTGCATATCTCACAAAACGCCTGGCCCTATTTGAACGGGTTTACTTATGAGTGTCTGAACACCACTAACCAGTCCGGACCTTATCACGACAAAGACGGCATCGTATATGCCGGGCGGGACTCCTATTTCTACAACTCCTTCTACCGGCAAGGCTGGACACATTTCTCCCGCACCATCGGC
Source organism: Paludibacteraceae bacterium (assembly GCA_905236355.1). GTDB lineage: Bacteria > Bacteroidota > Bacteroidia > Bacteroidales > Paludibacteraceae > Colicola. Next base: position 4,642 of record CAJOPG010000087.1, read on the forward strand.
AATCCGCTGATGAGTCCGCAGAACAACCGCGTCCGTACACACTATGTAGGAGTGAAAGGTGACGTCTATGGATTCCGCTATCGTCTGATGGCGGCTTATACACGCAATTGGGGCACATATCAGGTGCCGCTATATAGTGAGAACACAGCCTTGATGCTGGAAGTGAAAAAGCAGGTTCAGCAGGCATGGGGGTTGGAGTTTGGTATTTCATTGGGTGCCGACATAGGTTCACAATTTGGCAATAGTTTCGGTGCTATGATTACCATCAGCAAACAAGGGTTGATATACTCCTATCGTTAAACCATCGTTGATTCGTTAGCAACTCATGAATATTGTGCAAATACATTCCGGTTTAGGCAATCAGATGTTCCAATACGCTTTCTTTTTGGCCCTGCGTTCGGTGAACCCCGATTGCAAATTGGATGTATCCAACTACCGTTATCGCCCTTCTCACAACGGCTATGAACTGCAGCGGGTGTTCGGCATTGCCGCCCCCTGTGCCACTCAAGCCGAGTGTGACCGTTTGGCGGATGTGTCTAAAGCTTTTTGGCCCTATATCCGCCGCAAACTTGGCATAAAAAGGCGCACAACAGGACGATTGATAACAGAGCCCAACCCGGCAGCCGGATGGTGTCCGGAGATGCTACTGTATGATAACTGCTACTTCTTGGGTTATTGGCAGACAGAGCGCTATTTTGCCAATATTCAAGGCGATGTCAGAGAGGCATTCCAATTTTGTCAACCTTTCTCTGAGCAGGAAAGACTACTGGCTGAACAAATAACGGATTGCAACAGCGTAAGCGTTCACATACGGCAAGGCGACTATCTGAAGCCACGGCGAGCAGCCGACTATAATATATGCACCGAGGCTTACTACCGAAAAGCTATTGCATATATCCGGCAGAACGAGCAGGCGGCACGCTTTTTTGTCTTTTCAGACGACCCGCAGATTGCGCAAACTTTCCATTGTTTTCCCGAAGACACTATTTTTGTCAATGCTTTCCGGGCAGAGGAGGCGTGGCGTGACATGCGCCTGATGAGCCTCTGCAAACACAATATTGTCGCCAATAGCAGTTTCTCATGGTGGGGTGGATGGCTCAATGCCAATCCCGACAAAAGAGTAATCGCTCCAAAGATTTGGTTCAGAAGTCGCCCGCGACCGGATATCGTACCCGAGTCATGGACCCGCATTGAAACAGGAGGATAAATGACAGTAAGCAACTATCATATTGTAATGCCCGTCAAAGATGCAATAGATGTGGCAGAAGAGGCCATCCGCGCCGTACTTCGGACAGGCGAGCCGCTCACCGTATGGAACGACCGTTCTACCCCCGAAAATACGGAGCGTCTATGCCGGCTGCAGCAGCAATTAGGATTCAGCCTGATTCATGCATCGGACTTAACCGACAACCCGTCGCCCAACTATCGGTTGCTGCTTATCACGGAACAACAGAAGGCTCTTGCCGACAAGGCACACCTGCTTATTGTAGAGAGCGATGTAATGGTAGGCAACGACACCTTTGCACGGTTGCAGCAGGCTGCTACAGAGGGTGTAGGCATGGTGGCGGCAGTAACGGTGGACAGACGGGGAAACATCAACTATCCGTACGAATATGCCCGCAAAACAGCGGCTGAAGGACAGAATGCCCTGCACACCACCAAACATCTGAGTTTCTGCTGCACACTACTCACGCATGCACTGCTTGAAGCTTGTCCGTTCAACCAGCTGGATGCAGGAAAAGACTGGTTTGATGTAACCGTTTCACACAAATCATTGCAAGCGGGATTGCAGAACCTGCTACTGTTGGACACTCCGGTACTCCACCTTCCCCACTCTTCCCGTCCGTGGAAACAACTCAAATATACGCACCCGCTGCGCTACTACTCGCACAAACTTATTCATCGTTCCGACCGCATTTAAACCCTCTTTTGCATGTCCGACCGCACATTCAAAATATACAGTCTGCTATTGGTAAAGAACGAAGCCGACATCATCGCCGCCTCGCTCACTGACGCATGCCGCTGGAGCGACAAAATCATTGTGATTGACAACGGCAGTACAGACGGCAGTTGGGAACAAGTGCAACAACTTGCATCACGATACCCGCAGATAGTGCCGTTCATGCAATATACAGGGCACTTCCATATCGGACTGCGTGCAAAGGCTTTCTACGCTTTCCGACATGAGATGAAGTGCGGCGACTGGTGGTGTGTACGCTTAGACGCTGATGAGTTCTATCCTACTGATGTGCGCACTTTCTTGGCACATGTTCCTAAACGCTACCGCACAATAAAAAAAGAAAGCACCGACTATGTCCTCACCAAAGAAGATGTTGACAATCATGTCTTCAGTGGCGACTTCAGTCAAGACCGACCTCTTCTGACGCATGTTCTTCCCGAGAAACGGCGCGAGAGGCGTTTCGTGCGCCACTCACCTTTCCTGATATGGAAACAGACATGGCGGTACCCGCACTTGTTAGGGTTCACCTCTCCCTATCCGGTTCCTGTTGACCATTTCCAGTATCGCAGTCCGGAGCAGATGCAACGCCGTTTTCTGACGCGCCGACAGGCCAAGGCTGACGGATGCGGTTCGTTCAAACACGAGCAAGGAGTCATCTGGCAAGATTATCTCATGACCGAAGCACAACTGCACGAACGACAACTGTTAGCACATATTGAAGAAGCCTTTGATGCCTCTACACAAGTGCTTCACAGCGGGCGAAACACAGTGAAAGTGGTAGGCGGCAATCTGGTCGTCAAACGCTTCAAGACACCGGACTTCCCCAATAGTCTTATCTATGCCACACTGCGCAAAAGCAAGGCCAAACGCTCATACGAATATGCCCTCCGGCTGGAGAACATGACACCCGAACCCGTCATGTACAAAGAGATTCGCCGCCACGGACTGCTCCGTGAGAGTTATTATGTCAGCCGTCTCTCCACCCTGCCCTACAGTTTCCGACAACTCAGTCATACAGCCGACTTCCCTGACAGAGAGCGACATCTGAAAGCTGTGGCACGCTTCACGGCACAACTGCACGGGCTAGGCATCCTGCATAATGACTATTCCGGCGGCAATATACTCTTTGATGACAACGACAATATTCAATTAGTTGACCTCAACCGCATGACATTCAATCAGCATATCGGACTACGCCGAGGGTGCCGGAACTTCAACAGGCTCACACTTACCCAAGCGGATTGTTTTGTGATGGCTGCCGCATACGCTGAAGAACGGCACTTCAACAAAGAGCGCTGTATCCGAATCTTTCTCGACTCCAGAAACTATATATAAATCTATCAGCATGCTACGAATACTCAGAAACATCATTTCCGACATCAACTACCTCGCATTTCTTGTCCTGCTTTTCATGCTTCCCTATGGCATGCAAACTATCAAGATTTGCTGGATAATATGGATTGTCTCGTGGATTTTTGAACTACGATTCCTAAAACGGCCACAAATCAACCTGCACACGCTCTTCTTTTTCTCAGGGCTCGCTGTATGGTTCTTGTGGAACCTGCTGTCTGTTTCATGGGCAGACAACAAAGACATATCATGGGACACCATCGGGCGACAAGTCAATCTGATTTGCCTGTTGCCGCTGATAGTATGGGGAGTGAACGACAAATATGACTTACGCACCTGCATGAAAGTGATTATTCTCACCGCTCTCATTTCTTCATTCACCTATCTCTTTGCACACTATTGGGTATATAATAGCCAACATGCCTTCAACAAGTTTGCACCGGCCACCTACCACTTCAACTTTCTGAGGATGGACGACATGCTTTTAGAAATGAAGCATCGAATGCATTATTCCAATCTGCTCTGCCTCGCCGGCATCGCCATACCCGCTCTCTATCCGCAACTTGCTGCACGAAGGGGAAAAACAGTTGCTATCATCTTATCCTGTCTGACCCTATTGTGGTTTGGCGCAGTCATCTATTGGACAGGCTCCCGCATCGGACTGATAATACTCTTCGCTCTTGCCGGACTGGCAGGACTGCTGAAACTGAAAGGCTGGAAACGCTATGTCAGCGCAGTGGCTGTAATACTTCTTCTCCTTGGTTTCTTTTTCTCTATGTGCTATTGGCACCCACGCTATAAGGATATCAACCCACAAGAATGGCTACGCTACAATCCTGAATCTATCAATCCGGGCAATGAAGCAAGACTGGCTATTTGGAACACAATATGGGAAAACCGTCAGGAATATCCTGCCTACGGATTGGGAGCAGGCAACGCCCAGCCTTTCCTGCAGAAAAAATATGAGGAACGCAACTGGATAGATTATATACAACGCAGATTCAATGCCCACAACCAGTTCTTCACCACATGGATGGAACTGGGGGTCATTGCCGCAATCCTGTTCATAGCCCTATGGTGTTATATGCCGTTCTGTTTCAGCCCGAGAACACGCCATCTGGCGCTTTATACAGATATAATCCTGTTCCTTAGTATGATGGTAGAGAACCTCTTGAGCGGATTGGAAGGTATCATCTTTACAGGCATTGTCCTGTTCCTGCTTACGCTGTCGGAACGGCAGACTGCCGAGGCATAGAATACTGCATGTTCCGGCTATAGACCATCCCTATCCGCACTTTACTCTGCATAAATACAAAAAACAATCAGACCTGACAGCAAAGGCATGAAATAACAAAAAAAAATCGTATCTTTGCAACCGTTCTACAAAACAGACAAGCATGACCCAGGAACAACTGCAAAATATAAAAGCACGCTTTGGTATTATCGGCAATGCAGACCTGCTCAACCGAGCCATAGAGAGGGCATTCATGGTCGCCCCCACCGACTACAGCGTTCTCGTCACAGGAGAAAGCGGTACGGGAAAAGAATTCTTCCCTAAAATAGTACACGCTTTCTCCGCCCGCAAGCATGCCCAATACATCGCTATCAACTGCGGTGCTATTCCCAACGGCACTATCGACTCCGAACTCTTCGGACATGTCAAAGGAGCTTTCACGGGCGCCGTCAACGACCATAAAGGCTATTTCGAAGAAGCCGACGGAGGAACTATCTTCCTTGATGAGGTGGGAGAACTGCCCTTGGAAACACAAGTCAGACTACTCAGAGTACTTGAACAAGGCGAGTTCATTCGCGTCGGAAGCAGTACTCCGCAGAAGACCAACGTGCGCGTTGTGGCTGCCACCAATGTCAATCTACAAGACGCCATCTTGAGAGGCAGGTTCCGCGAGGACCTCTTCTACCGGCTCTCCACTATCAACATACATGTGCCGGCTCTCCGTGAACGCAAAGAAGATATATCCCTGCTGTTCCGCAAGTTCGCCTACGACTGCACAGAGCGCTATCGTATGCCCGCCGTCCGTCTGACCGATGACGCACAACTCATGCTGCAAAACTACTATTGGCGGGGGAACATACGGCAACTCAAAAATGTGGCAGAACAAATATGCGTCATCGAACAACGACGCGACATCAATGCCGCCATACTCCGGCAATATCTGCCCGCGGAAGAACAAAGCCGCTCGCTGGCACGGTACGGAGAACCGCAGAACGCCGACTATCAGACCGAAAGAGAACTGCTGTATAAAATTATCTTCGAGATGAAACAAGAGCTCGAAGCACTCAAACAGCAAGTGGATGAGATTGCCTATGCACCGCAACTGCACAACAACCCCACTCCGCAACTGCACAACAACCCCACTCCGCAACTGCACACTGCCACGGCACAACCGGCAAACAACGAAACGGAAGAATGGCTACAAGCCGAACTGGTGGAGGAAAACGAAAACAACGCCGCCGATACCCCGCACTCTGCTCCTGTCACACCCTCGGCACAACTGCTCTCTATGGAAGATATCGAGAAAGAAACCATCCGGCAAGCACTGGAACGCAACCGAGGCAATCGTAAACAGACCTCTATCGACCTCAAAATGCCAGAGCGCACACTCTATCGCAAAATCAAAGAATACGGACTATAATACCATACCGTGCAAAAACAATAAAACGGATAACTATGAAACGATTGTCACCTGTTACCTGCCACTTGTTACCTGTTGTTTTCTGCCTGCTGTTTATCACTTCGTTTTCTTCCTGCCTCATCAGCTATAAGTTCAACGGAGCAAGCATTGACTATTCCAAAACTAAAACCATCTCCATACAAGATTTCCCAAACAATGCCGCCCTTGTCAACCCTACCCTCAGCAACTCTCTCTCCGAGGGCATACGCGACATCTATATCCGCCAAACCCGACTGCAACAGGTGAAACGAGGAGGCGACCTCGAACTCGAAGGGGAAATCACAGATTATCAAATCACGCCTATGGCTATCTCTGCCGACTCCTACTCGGCGGAAACCAAACTCACACTCACCATCAAAGTCCGATTCACCAACAATGTAGCACCCGAAGAATCATTCGATAAGACTTATACTGCCTTCCAGACATTCGACTCTTCGCGCCTTCTCAACGATGTGCAAGACGAACTCTGCCAAATTATGATTTCGGAAATAGCCGAAAGCATCTACAACGACACCGTCGCCAAATGGTAAAAAGTCACGCATCTTCGCTGCATTATTCCTACTCGCAGCATGTCATAACGCATCTCCCGAACCCGGAGCCTATACCTGTCGCGGAAGCAACCGGACTAATGTATAAGTCGTTGAGTTCAACCGTGATATGACCGGTATAAAAAAAGCATTGAACCCAAATCGGTCATTAGAATATGGGTGATTACAATCTCCTACAATTACATCCTCATGCCAATCATATCATTTCCAATACGTTACCTCTACATCTTGCTCAAAAAACCACTGTAACTCGCTCAAAATCAGTATAGGCAAACATAAGATGAACATAACATCAACATAACATCAACATAACATCAACACGACAGCAACATATTCCACTGGGCACACACAGCAGTCATCCTGTGTATAGATAACAGAAAAGGCTACCCGTTGTGAGTAGCCTTTTCTTGAGAAAAACAGTTAAGGTTTATTCAACTTCTGCACCCTGCACA
>CAJOPG010000088.1 GCA_905236355.1 Paludibacteraceae bacterium
ACGACACCGAGGAGATTTGCAAGATTACAGGTTTGGGGCGTGATGAGATAGAGGCACTATAATATACAAGAAATGCAATAAACAAAAGAGCGGGAACCGAGGCCGAGGATGTCGGCGTGGGTTCCCGTTCTTGCTTAATCCAAGTCAATCCTCTGTTTGAAAAAACTCATTCAGAAGTTCAAAGCCTTTCCGATTCTCTCCTTTTCATCTTCAAGATACTTGCCAAGACAGCGGGCAATCTCCGGATAGTAATCATTCAGGCTCTTGTATTGCTCGCGGCTGCCAGCGTATGTGCGGAGAGCTGTGACCAGCTCTGGCATCCAGCGGAAGTCACGGCAAACATTGTCGAACATCTCGTGTTGTATTTGCTCTGCGGAAAAACCATTGTCCAGCATGTAAATGATGACAGCGGCGCGGACTACGCTTTCGTTGACCACGATGCTCCATTGGGCATAGTTCTGCCGCTGCATGCCGATAGGCGACAGTTTCAGCAGATTCTGGCCGATGTCCTTTAGCAGTGCTATGTTTGAGTCATCATTGAGCAGAGGATTGACAAAAGAGTGATTGAACTCATGGATGAGCGTAGATGCATAGTCAAGTCCTTTCTCGTAGGCCTTGCCCGTCTGCGGATCCATATAATACCCTGCAATGGCAAACACTTCCTTGGGCTGCCCCGAAAGCTGTCGGCTGGGGCCATAGTTGCCGCCACCGTTTGTGAATCCAATCACGACACGGAACTTCTCCGTTGGCTCAGTGCCATAGAAACGTGCGTACCACCCCTGATGAAAATACTGCATCACGTTGGCCTCGTAGGTACGCATGGCACCCTCGTAGAACGTGCGGTGCTGCTCAAAGAATTCATGGAAACGGGTGTCTTTGTAAAACTGATTCAGACGACCCACGAAATCGTCTGTATCCACATCTTTCCAACGCTTATCAAAGTCAGACTTCTCGCCAAGGAACTTGACTTCACCCTTGTCGACCTCAAGATGGATGGCCATGCTCATTACGGCATCGTAGCTGATGCTTTGATTATCGTGAAGCCCCTGGTAATAGGCAATGATGGGGTGCGACTTGTAGGGAGCAAAACACGCTTCCGTGTCTTTCGTATACTGGCCTGCCATGTCCATACAATACTCCCGAAAACCAGCCGTGCGCGAAAGTATGCCCATCAGCTCTACCGTCTCCGATACCTCTACTTTGATTTGTGCTCCTACCCTCAATGTGAAAACGAGCAGAAGGGCAGTGATGATGATTGATTTCCTGTTCATGTCAAGTTCTTTTGTTGTATAGTTCCTGTTTCCTCTATTCCATAACATACGACTTCTTGGTCACCACAACCATCATACTTATATGGGAATGCCCGCGCCCTATGGGGTGGCACCCAATTAAAGTATGACGTTGCTCTGTTTCTATGTGGTGATTAGAAGTCTACTGAGCAATATGTCTTTGCGCTCCTTTCGGATAGCGACGGCAAAATTACATAAATTCCTCCGAATTCCTACACCTCAAGATGCTAAAATCATCTAAAATGCAACGGATTTCTGCAAAATTCCTTTGACACCAGCAGTTCCCATACAATAGCGTCCTACAAAGAGGCCTTTCGCAGCCTCATGGGCTATGTTGAAGGCAATTCGCAGACATGCAAATCGCCGAGTTAGTAAACATCTTTAACCGTTAGGTTGGTAATCGTGGCTGGGCAAGTATGCGTACCTATCACGATAAGGCTCTCATTGACGAGTTTCAACGACGTAGAATAGACATCGCTAATATATACGACAGTCGTATTATCTGCTTCGCCCACCCTGTTAGATATGATTTAACCAACGACAAACTTATTCTCACACAAAAACTTGCTCAGCTCGCAGATTTTGTCTAATTATGCATTCATAACGGTTTCTGTAAATTCGTTGTGCTTATTGTACTTTTGGCGAATACAAAGATACAACTTATTTTTGGAAAAACCTCATAACCTACTGTTTTTAACGTGATTTACAGAGGTTTCCCCAAAATAGAGGTAATGATTTGGAGACCGTTCTATTTTTGCGAGTTTCAAGGTTGTTGGGAATGATGAGGTTATTACGGACGATATAGCGTAAAGTGTTGATACTGCGTTGGTTTGCGGTCATTTGCGCTTTTGAGATTCTTTCGGATTGGAAAGAATGTTGAGCCTGTTCCGTTACCTAAGTGTTACCT
>CAJOPG010000089.1 GCA_905236355.1 Paludibacteraceae bacterium
AGCAGACAGGCACCAAGCAAGATTGCCCATACGCATGTTTCACCAACAGAGCCGGGGTAGAGACCGTTCATGGCATCCAGAAAACCGATAGGACTGCCTATTGTATTGGTGAGTGCAATGGCAGGCTCTTGAGCCGTCGCCAACTGACCAAGCGGTGTGGCACCGGAGAATCCGTCAACTAATGTCTGACCGTTGTCCCAACCCCAAGTGCCTTCTGTGCGGACAAACACTTTGTCGCCTGACATCTTGGTCGGGTAGGAGAAGAAGAGAAAGGCGCGGGTGATGAGCGCCACATTGAAGATGTTGTAACCCGTTCCACCAAATATTTCTTTGGCGAAGATAACCGCGAATGCGGTTGCAATAGCCACCATCCACAGCGGTGTGTCAATAGGCACAATAAGTGGGATAAGAAAACCGGTAACAAGGAAACCCTCGGCAATCTCTTCGTGTTTCCATTGCGCTACGGTGAACTCAATGCCGAGACCTACTGCATAGGAAACAATGATGTAGGGAAGCAGGGCCAGCAGACCAAAGGCGAACGCTTTCCAGAACAAAGCCCAAGTCAGACCGCCTAATACTATCTCGCCGGTGGCGAGGAAGTGCTGATAACCGATGTTGTACATACCGAACAACATAGCGGGCACAAGTGCCAGCACAACGATAATCATTGTCCGCTTCGAGTCGGATGCATCATGTATCTGCGCCCCGATGCGCTTTGCGGTGGTGTTCGGCGTAAACAGGAATGTGTCGAAACCGTCAAACAGGCTGTGAAGAGCCGACAACTTACCTCCTTCAGAGAAAGTCGGACGGAGTTTTTCTACTATATTATATAACCATTTCATACGCTTACTCCAATTCTGATTTCATATTGTCAAGCGCCTTGCGCACGATGGCTTGCAAGGGCATTTTACTTGTGCAGACAAACTCGCAGAGGGCAAAGTCTTCGGGTGCCACTTCGTATGCACCGAGTTGCTCCATCTTGTCCAAGTTGCCGGCTATCATTGCCTTTATCAGGTATTCGGGATAGATGTCCATAGGGAATACTTTGTCATACTCGCCGCTTACGATAATGGCTCTTCTTCCACCCAACAAGCGTGCATCCCACTGGAACTCTTTCTTTCCGAACACAGCACGCCGACCGGCGGAAGTGAAGTATTTGGTGAAGAACATCCTGCCTGCCGAGAACTTGTCGAAACGAGGCATCGCCCAACCCATGAACTCGTTGGTCTCGGACCCGTCATCAATAGCGGTAAACTGATTGTCGTAGGAAGAGATACTCTCGTCCAATTCCACCTGATGACCGCTCAGTACATTGCCTGCAATATAGCGGACAGGTACCCCCTTCACTACATTGCAACCAAAAACTGCAGAAACAGGCATGCCGGGAAGCACCTTGTAATATTTAGGCTCTACAGCGAGCGGACCTGTGAGAGCCACCAATCGCTGCATATCCACGATACCTTTTGTAAACAGACGACCCAGAATGATTGCGTCTTGCAGGTTAACCGTCCAAACCACTTCGCCTTTGTTGACGGGATTGACATGGTTGATTTGTACACCCACATTACCTGCGGGGTGTGGACCTGCAAATTCTGTGATGACAGCATCTTTCAGACCGCGGAAATCAGTAGCGGCAGTACCTGCTTTGATTCCAAGGTTTACGGCAACACCTGCTATCTTGGCAAGTGCTGTGATTCCTGCTTGCAGGTCTGTGGCTTGCCCTTTAACGATATACTCATAGTCAGGCGCAAGAGGGGCGCTGTCGAAGGTGCTGATAAATACGGCCTTGGGCTGTTGTGCCGGATTGGCAATGCAGTCGTATGGACGCTGCTTGATGCATGACCAAAGACCTGCATCCAAGATGGCTTGTCTCACTTCCTCACCGCTTAACTTGGCAAGGTTGAAATCGAACTTGGTGTAGTCGATTACTGCATCCGCTTCAATATCTACCGACAATACCTTTCTCCGCTCACCGCGGACAATAGCACGAACGGTGCCGCTAACGGGTGAAGCAAACAACATGTCGGCAAACTGCTTGTGGTGGAAAAGCGGGTCACCCGCCTTCACACGGTCGCCTTCGCGCACCATCAGTTTGGGCACGACGGCAAAGTGGTCAGGGACAATCCGAAAGATGTCGGGTCGGCGTACACTGCCTTGTTCTTTGGCCGCTGCGCCTTCCATCGGGATATCCAAACCACGACAGAGTTTTACTGTTTTGCTCATATTATTTTGATTTTTATGTATTTAATGGCGTTCTATGGTGATGTGTATAAAGGCACACCAATCAGCCCGCAAAGGTACAAATTTTTATTCATAAAAAAAAGTGAAAATACATAATCGTCATAATAAATATATCAAAAACGACAGATATCTATAAATTGAAAAATAAGTATCTGATAATCATGGTTCAAGTGCAGCGCTGGCTCGGAAAAACTCAGGAGCAACCCAAGAAGAATCCAAGACCCCTATTGATATATAAGGAGTTATGAAGGTGATTTTTTTTGATACGGTAATCTTGGCATAAAGGTTAATCAAACAAATGTAATGAGGATGGATAACTATCACATAAACAACATAGAAATAGTAGTGATATGGTGGCAAGGATTGTGTCGGGAACTTGTATTTTCGTGTGTTCGCCCTGTTAGTGTATTATTCATTTTCACCTGTCAATTATTATTTGTATCTTTGCAAGCCTTTTTTGTGGGGCAACAGAGAAGATGAAAAATGGAGAAACTGAATGCTCAGACAGATGAAAAAGCGTATAGCAATATTAGGTAGTACGGGCAGCATCGGCACACAAGCGCTTGATGTCATACGGCAGCATCCCGACCGCTTTGAGGTGTATGCACTTAGTGCAAACCATAATGCGGAACTGCTTGCCAAACAAGCGCGTGAGTTTCATCCCGAAGTGGTGTGTATTGCGGACGAGAGTAAATATGGCTGTTTGCAAGACGCCCTATCTGACTTGCCTGTCAAAGTCTGGACGGGAGAAGATAGTATATCGGAGATGGTGACCATGCCTTCCATCGATATTGTGCTTGCCGCTATGGTGGGATATGCAGGCCTCAGACCGACCATAGCCGCAATTAAGGCAAAGAAGATTATCGCTTTTGCCAACAAGGAAACGCTCGTGGTGGCGGGTGACTTGGTATGCCGGCTCTGCCGTGAGAACCATACGGCGCTCCTGCCGGTTGACTCGGAGCATAGTGCTATCTTTCAGAGTTTGACGGGTGAGGGCGACAACGAGATAGAGAAAATTCTGCTCACATGTTCAGGCGGACCTTTCCGCACTTGGAGCAAAGAGGCTATCACTGCTGCCAAGGCTGAGGATGCCCTCAAACACCCCAATTGGGACATGGGCGCAAAGATAACCATCGACTCCGCTACTATGATGAACAAGGGGTTTGAGGTGATAGAGGCCAAATGGCTTTTTGGAGTGGAACCCGAACAAATCCAAGTGTTGGTACACCCGCAGAGTATCATTCATAGTGCCGTACAGTTTGCCGACGGAAGTGTGAAAGCTCAACTTGGCATGCCTGATATGCGCCTTCCTATACAATATGCTTTTAGCTATCCCGAGCGCCTGAGTAGCAACTTCCCTCGCATCGATTTCTTCAATCTTCCGCAAGGGTTGACCTTCGAAACACCGGATATAAAGCGTTTCCCTAATCTGCAGTTGGCGTATGACGCCATTGCCAAAGGAGGAAACATGCCTTGTGTCCTGAATGCCGCCAACGAAGTGGCGGTGCAGGCATATCTGCAAGACAAAATCAGTTTCTTTGGCATGTCGGAACTGATAGATAAAACAATGCAGAAGGCAACCTTCATTGACCGACCGGCATACGAAGATTATGTAAACACCGATTCCGAAGCACGGCACTATGCAACGGAACTTATATAAACGAACCGAACAAACAAGAATAAGAACAGATGAGTACATTTTGGATTAGAGCATTGCAACTGATGTTGGCTCTTTCGTTTCTTGTAGTAATACACGAACTTGGGCACTTCACCTTTGCGCGCATCTTCAAGGTACGCGTAGAGAAATTCTATATCTTCTTCAACCCGTGGTTTTCTCTCTTTAGAATGAAAAAACTGAATGGCAAATGGCACTTCAAGTTCTTTTCTCCGAATGTGGAAAACAACATGGTGGAGAAGACCGATGCTAACGGAAATGTTATAACTGACAAGAAAGGACGGCCGCAATATCGGCGCATGACCGACGAAGAGATAAATTCACTGCCGGCCGACGATTGGCGCAGAGAACCGGACAATACGGAATGGGGCATCGGATGGCTACCCTTCGGAGGCTATTGTGCAATCGCCGGTATGGTGGACGAAACCACAGGTGCCGCCGGACTGCCCTCTGAACCACAACCCTGGGAATACCGTAGTAAGAGCGTTTGGAAACGATTGCCCATTATTCTTGGTGGTGTGATGGTGAATTTCATTGCTGCATTAGTAATTTATAGTGCGATATTGTTTCATTGGGGGCAGGAATATATCCCTGTGGAAAATGCCCGCTACGGTATGCAGTATGCTGATGTGTTGGTGCAAAACGGATTTGAGCAAGGCGACAAGATCCTCCAAATAGATGATAAGATTCCCGATACGCAGAAAGACATAGTGGAGTGGCTGCTGATTGATGGTGCCGAAACCGTAACTGTATTGCGCGGAACTGACACTCTGCACTTGGCAATGCCGGCTGATTTAGGCAAGCAGGTTTTGGCATCAGGAGCCGGTAGCCTTACGGAGTTCCGCTTCCCCTTTGTGGTAAGCGAGGTTATGCCCGATGGCCCTGCGGCCAAAGCGCTTATGACAGCCGGCGATAGTGTTGTGGCTGTAAATGGCATAACTACTCCTGCCTTTCAGGATGTGAAACAGGAGCTGCAACAACATGCATGCGACAGTATCACCATAAGTTATTATCGTGAGGGAGAATTGCAGGAAGCACGGCTCTATTTGGGCGACGAAGCTACCATTGGAGCCTATGTAATGCGGCTGACAGAGTATCTTCCGACACGGAGAATAGAATATGGTTTCTGGGAGTCTGTTCCTGCTGGAATAAAGTATGGATGGGAGGTATTGACGGGCTATGTCAAACAGTTCAAACTGGTCTTCACAAAAGAAGGGGCACAATCGTTAGGAGGCTTTGGTGCCATTGGCAGCCTCTTCCCGCCGCTATGGGATTGGCATAGCTGGTGGATGATGACCGCCTTCTTAAGTATCATCCTCGCTTTCATGAATATAATACCCATCCCGGGGCTCGATGGCGGACACTTCCTCTTCTTGTTATGGGAGATGATAACCGGCAAAAAACCCGCCGATAAATTCTTAGAGATTGCCAACAATATCGGATTTTGGCTGTTGATGATATTGGTTCTGTATGCCAACTTCAACGATATATTCAAGGCATTCTTCTGAAAAACATAAATTGGCAGGGACGAGGCTTATGTACCTGCTCTCCTGAAAAACAAATCAGAAATGAGGAATCTCTAACTATGGCGGACTATTTTGTACATGAATCATCCTATGTAGATGAGGGGTGCCGAATCGGATGCGGCACCAAGATATGGCATTTCTCGCATATCATGAGCGGGTGCGAGATAGGCGAAAACTGCAATATCGGGCAGAATGTGGTGGTGTCACCTGGTGTCGTTTTAGGGCATAATGTCAAGATACAAAACAATGTAAGTGTCTATACCGGAGTGCACTGTGAGGATGATGTATTCCTTGGCCCGAGTATGGTTTTTACCAATGTGCTTAATCCGCGCAGTGCCGTCTCGCGCAAACACGAGTATCGCCCAACGCTGATTAAGCGTGGAGCCAGTGTGGGCGCCAATGCTACCATTGTATGTGGTCACACTCTCGGAGAATTTTGTATGATAGGTGCCGGAAGCGTAGTCACCAAAGATGTGCCTGCCTATGCGTTGATGGTAGGTAACCCCGCAAGGCGGATAGGATGGGTCAGTGCTCACGGAGAGCGACTGAATTTCAACGAAGCGGGTATAGCCCAATGTCCGGCAACCGGCGAACAATATAAACTAAGCAATGGGCTCGTTCAACCACTATAAATCAATTGAAAACCAAACTCCTCATACTGCTTCTGCTCTTGTCTTCATTGCAGTATGTTCTCGCACAACGGCATACAGTCAATGGATATGTGGCTGACAATGTGTCAGGAGAACGGTTGATAGGAGCTACCGTGCTGGACACTGTGTCAGGTTATGGCACTGTAACCAACAGCAGTGGTTTCTACACGCTCACTTTGTCTGCCCCTGCTGCCTGTCTGCAGGTAAGTTATGTGGGCTATAGCCCGATGTCGGTCAGGATAGAAACACTCCCGGCTGACACGCTTCTTAATTTCCGCCTGCAGGAAAACAACCGGTTGGATGAAGTAACCGTGGTAGGCGAACAGAGTGTCAGCAGTCCGCATTCGGTTCAGATGTCCACTATCGAAGTGCCTGTGCAGCAGATTAAAGGCATTCCGGCATTGATGGGAGAAGTAGATGTGCTCAAAGCTATACAGTTGCTCCCTGGTGTGCAGAGCGGGGCCGAAGGTTCGGCGGGAATGTATGTCAGGGGGGGCGGACCCGATGAAAACCTGATGCTGCTGGATGGTGTCCCGTTGTATAATGTAAACCACATGATGGGCTTCTTCAGTGTCTTCAATGCTGACGCCGTCAAAAATGTAACACTCTACAAAGGCGATTTCCCCGCCCGCTTCGGTTCGCGTCTTTCCGCTATAGTGGATGTAAGACAGAATGATGGCAATATGCAGAGGGTGCATGGGGGAGTGACAATTGGTACAATCGCTGCAAAAATTAATGTGGAAGGACCTATACTGTGGAGCAAAAAGCAAATACAGGAACATAAAGAGGGAACACTCACCCGCAATGTCACCACCTTCAATATCTCTGCACGCCGGACCTATTTCGACCTCTTCACTACACCTGTCATGCGTATAATCAGTCGTCAGAATATGGACAACGGAAGTGCAGGGGCCGGCTACTATTTCTATGACATCAATGCCAAACTCACTCACCGGTTCTCTGACAACGACAAACTGTCGGGGTCTTTCTACATGGGGGACGATGCAGTCTATGCAAAAATATATCAAGAAGAAACAAGCGACTATCCCATAGAACTCGATATGCGGTGGAATTGGGGAAATCTGTTGGGGGCACTGCAGTGGGAACATCGGTTTAACGGACGCCTGTTTTGTACCACGCAAGTAGCATACACCCGCTATCGATACGACCTCAAGCAGTCTTTAACGGCAGAAAGCAAAGAAGACAACTACTCACTCAACGAGAGTCTTAACTACAAATCGCACATCGGCGATCTCACACTGCAAACCGATTTCGACTATACTCCTTCGCCACGACATAATCTGCGCTGGGGGGCAAACTACATCTGGCATCGTTTCCGACCCGAAGTTGGCTCGTTTCAAATGGAAATGAACAACTTCTATAACTTCAAGATGGATACTACGCTGACTGATGGCACTATGCAGGCACATGAGGCTGCTGTCTATATTGAGGAAAACTACACTCCTTGGCAGTGGCTCAAACTCAACATCGGGGCACGAGGAAGTCTCTATGCTATTGACGGAAAAGTATATCCCTCCGCAGAACCGCGTGTCAGTATGCGGGCTATGCTCTACAAAAAACTCGCTTTCAAAGCAAGTTATGCCTATATGTCACAATACATCCACTTGCTGAGCAATTCCAATGTCTCACTGCCTACCGACCTCTGGGTTCCCGTCACTGCATCCATTCCACCCATGCGGAGCATGCAAGTGGCAGGAGGACTGAGTTATAATGTGATGGGACAACTGGAACTATCTGTGGAAGGCTATTATAAAAAGATGCTGAACCTGCTCGAATACAAAGATGGCGCATCCTTTATGGGAAGTAGCACGGGATGGCAAGATAAAGTCTGCATTGGCGATGGCTGGAGTTATGGAGTGGAGTTCCTCGCACAACGCAAAATCGGGAAACTCACAGGATGGATCGGATACACATGGAGCCGTACAATGAGGCAGTTTGACAAACCGGGGCAGGAAATCAATTTCGGCAGACCATTTCATGCTAAATACGACCGGGAACATGATTTAAGCATCACGCTCATGTATCAGATAACAAAACAAATTGATATCTCAGGAACTTTCGTATATGGAACCGGCACACGGGCAACACTCGGCACACAGATATATTACGACCCCATTGCTGACGAATATGTCACTCATGTGGAAGAACGAAACAACTATAAAATGCCGGACTACCACCGGCTTGACTTGGGAGCCAACTTCCATATCCCGCACCGTCGTTGGAAAGACTGCGAACATATCGTGAGCGTTAGTGTATATAATGTGTATAACAATATGAACCCCTTCCTGCTTTATCCCGATGGAAAGCAGATGGTGAAAGTCACATTGTTCCCTATTCTGCCCAGTATCAGTTATAGCTTCAAATTCTAAACCAATGCTTCAATCAAAACACTACATAGTGCTGCTTTGCCTGCTCTTGATGCTTCCGGCTTGTGAAACCTATATCAATTATAAAGGAGAAATCACTGAACCCCGATTGGTGGTCTTTGCACAGGCCGATGCAGGTGATACTTTGGTATGTCAGGTGGCTCATAGTATATTCTTCTTGCATGATACCTTGCGGAGCGGACAGGGAGACGAACTGCGTATATATGATGCCCAAGTCAGTTGGCAAATCAACAATCAGGCATGGAACGCCAATAGCGATGGCTCACTTGTGGCACAAAGTGGTGACACCGTCCGCCTGAAAGTGAAACACCCTGACTATCCGCTTGCCGAAGCTGTGCAGGTGCTGCCATATAAAGAAGGCTTCCAAGTCGATGAATGGCAAGATGACGGAAATTCTGTCTCCACACACTTAACCTTCAATGAATATCCGGGAACCATAACCGATATCATCGCCATCGAAGCCTATGGCGAAGTATATGATAAAGAGAATGATACTACATGGATACAGCCACTCTCTATAGAAAGCGCTGACCCGCTGTTCCTCGAACTGAATACTCGGGAAGAAGGACTCGTGGGGCTCATCGCCAATCACCGACAAATGCTCTATCTGCTCGCTTCCTCTATGCCGGCATCCGGTAATCTGACTGTTTACAAACCCTATAACAACGACTCCATTATCACACTCTATATCAATTGTCACACCATCACTGCCGATGCCTATCGCTACTATAAAACAATGGAGGACAACAATTCCTTCTTTGGGAGTGTCATAGGTTTTGGAGTGGAAGAAAAAGTGCAAGTGTTCGGTAATGTGTCAAATGCTATCGGCATCTTTATTGCTACCGCCGACAATATGCTCGAACTGAATATCATAAACCCTAAAAAATAAAATAATATGATTCAACGCATTCAAACCCTTTATCTCGCTCTGGTCGTCCTGTTGGGAGTTCTGCTTTGCTGCTTTGCCCCCGTTGGCTTCGTATCTGTCGAAGGAGCAGAGCAGTTCCACCAGTACACTGCCTCCTTCAGCCATATCGTGGACATTACTAATCCGGAAGAACCCCTCCGTGTGATGAACATTATATCTTTATCCATCCTGTCTGTAACCATTCCTCTTGTCGCATTGATTACAATATTCCTGTTCAAAAAGCGTATCCTGCAGGCACGCATCAATATTGTCAATGTCGTACTGTGCATCGGATGGTATGCTGTCTTGGCTGTATATATTTGGTTCGCAAAGACCAACTTGCATACTGACTGGTATCTCACGCCATGGGCGGCAATACCTCTTGTCAATTTGGTGTTGACCATGATGGCTACACGCGCCATCCTCAAAGACGAGGCCTTGGTTAGAGCGGCAGACAGGTTACGCTGACACCTGTCATACATGGGGGCGCTAATCTCTCGCTCGTTCATGCCTCTCAAGAATTTCCTGCACAATTGTATGCCTCTTGGTAAAAATATTGGGTGATTATTGGGTGATTATTGGGTGATTATTGGGTGATTCTAAGCCTTTGTATTACCTTCATTCCTGACAGATAAGTGTACTATATTAAGGTGCACTTTTCTGTTATATGTGATTTTGTATGTGGACATGAAACATTCAAAACCGTTCTAAGTTATCAATATGTCTATAGCTATCCGGCTGAGTAGCAAATCAAATCATCCGAATAAGAAAAAACGGATATTTGAGAAAGGACGGGCAACAGAATGTGATAATAGTCAAAAGAAAATGAATAATTATGTAAAATTGTGATAAAAAAAGATATTTATTTTGCGTTTTGGCTAAAAAAATGAGTGTATCGATAACATTTTGCTTGCGGCAATGAAAAAAATGTTATACTTTTGTGCGTTGTTATGTTATATAACATGTTTTGATGGCAGAAATTCAAATATCATCATAAGAAGACCCGTTTGTTTCCGGCCATTTTAAGAGTCTTGATACCATACTACACCTTAAATTATATTAATAAAACACCACAACTTGGAAATCTTTTAATTAAGAAGATATAATGTTTAACCAAAAAGTAAAAGGTATGAAGAGATTACTACTTCTCTTGTCCGCAGGGATATTGCTCTTCGGACAGGTTTGGGCGCAGGCTCAAACCATCACGGGTACCGTACTGAATGCCGCTGATGGCGAACCTGTAATAGGGGCGTCTGTGCAAGTTCAGGGGACTACTAAAGGAACAATTACCGATTTTGATGGAAAGTTCTCTTTAGAGGTCGAACCCGGTGCTACACTGATTATATCATTCATCGGTATGCAATCACAAGAAGTGGCTGCGAAAAATGGTATGACAATCAGTCTGCAAGAAGAATCTGAAGAATTGGATGAAGTGATGGTTGTCGCGTTTGGAACAACCACTAAAAAATCATTCACAGGTTCCGCATCGGTAGTTAAAGCTGACGAAATCACCAAACGCCAGACAAGTAATGTAACGGATGCATTGGCTGGTCAAATAGCAGGTGTTCAGGGATTAAGCACAAGCGGACAACCTGGTACCACGAGTAAAATTCGTATCCGCGGTATTGGATCTATGGCTTCCAGCAATGCCCCTCTTTATGTCATTGATGGTGTTCCGGCTAACGATGATGCTGTTAGCACCTTGTCTAACAACGATATCGAATCAGTTACCGTATTGAAAGATGCGGCTTCCAATGCCCTCTATGGTGCACGAGGTGCTAATGGAGTCATCCTTATTACCACTAAACGAGGCTCCACCAGAGATGCGCAAATCAAAATTGATACCAAATGGGGCGTTAACCAACGGGGTGTGCCTACCTATAGCGTCATGAAAGATCCGGCTATGTATTATGAGACTTTCTATTCCGCTCTCTACAACCAATACGGAAGTCATGATGCTGCCAATGCTTACCTGCTCGACGCTAAAAATGGAGGCTTGGGATATCAGGTGTTCTCCATTCCCGCTGGAGAGCGTCTCGTCGGTACCAATGGCAAATTGAACCCTAATGCAACACCCGGATATGTCAATGCCTATGGCTATACCTTGCAGGCTGACGATTGGTATGACGAACTCTTTAAGTCTAACAATCTCCGTCAGGAATATAATATCAGCGTGAGTGGATCTTCCGACAAAATCACTTACTTCGCTTCCGGTAGCTACTTGGACGATTCCGGTATCATCGAAAATTCCGGCTTCCGCCGTGCTACGGCTCGTCTCAATGTCGATTATCAAGCCAAGAAGTGGCTCAAAATCGGAACTAATATGAGTTATAGTCATGCCGATATGAAGTATCCGGGAGAAGACGAATATGGCGCCTACTCGTCCGGAAACATCTTCTATGTTAGCAATAATATGGCCCCTATCTACCCGCTATATCTGCGTGATGGAAAGGGAAACATTATGATTGACGATAATGGATACACTATGTATGACTATGGTGATGCAACCGTCAATGGAGAAACGCGTGCCTTCATGAACCAGTCTAATCCGGCCAGCGCTATCACTTTAGATAAATCACTCTACAAAAAAGATATATTCGCTGGAAAGTGGTTCATACAAATAGAACCTCTCAAAGGACTGAAGGCAACTGCCAACTTGGGTCTGCACTATGGAGGCGTGCGCTATCAGGTAACTGCCAACCCCTTCTATGGACAGTACGCTCCATCTGGAGGTTATGCCTATGTCAGAACATCTCGCGATATTGCCATCGACCAACAATACCTTCTCACCTATGCTCGCAAGTTTGGAGAACATAATGTGGATTTGTTGGTTGGATATGAGAACTATCGCCATATCATGTCTTCACAATATGGTACAAAACAAAAACTGTTCAACCCTGATATCGCTGAGATTAGTAATGCTATTCTCACACCGGATGCCGGATCATCCACCGATACCTATTTTACGCAAGGTATCCTCGCACAAGCTAAATACGACTACGCAAGCCGCTATTTCGTTAGTGCCAGCTATCGACGGGATGCATCTTCTCGCTTCGCAAAAGGCAAACAATGGGGTAACTTCTGGTCTGTAGGTGCTGCCTGGGATATCAATGCAGAGTCGTTTATGGAAGACATTGAGCAGATTGACCTCCTGAAACTCAAGGTAAGCTATGGCTCACAAGGTAACGATGCACTGCTTGACCAATATGGTGAAGCCAACTACCATGTCTGGGCCGACCAATACACTATAAGTGAAAACAACGGGGAGTTTGCTACCACTATGACTTATAAAGGTAACCAAGACCTTACATGGGAAACCAGCTACAACTTTAATGCCGGTATCGACTTCGCTTTCTTCAAAGAACGCCTCAGCGGTACTGTCGAAGGTTGGAGGCGCCGTACTGAAGACATGCTATACTATCGACCGGTAGCTTCCTCGCTCGGTTATGCGTATCTGCCGGTCAATATCGGTTCTGTTAGCAATGCCGGATTTGATGCTGAATTGAGAGGAGAAATCCTCAAAACAAAGAATGTCACATGGTCACTCTTTGCTAACCTTTCATATTTTAAAAATAAGATTCTTAAACTCTCACCGGAATTGGAAGGACAATGGGTTGAAGGTTCTTACATCTACAAAGAAGGTAGTTCTATGTATAACCGCTACCAAAGAGCCTTCGCAGGTGTTAATCCGAAAAACGGTAATTCTCTTTGGTATATGGAAGAGTTGGATGACGATGGCAAACCTACTGGTAAAACCATTACTACTGAAAAATTCAGTGAGGCTGACTACTATGAAACAGGTGATATTCTGCCCAAAGTATATGGTGGTTTCGGTACTACACTCGAAGCCTATGGCGTTGACCTTTCCATCGCTTTCAATTGGCAGGCAGGAGGCCGTATCTATGACTCGGGCTACGCAATGCTAATGCATGGTGGCAACTCAAGCAATGCAGGACACAACTGGCATACCGACATACTCAATGCATGGACACCGGAAAATACTGACACTAACATTCCGCGCCTTAATGCTGGCGACCAATATGTCAATGGAGCTTCCGACCGTTGGATGATATCAAGCAACTATGTTAGTTTGCAGAATATCACTCTTGGATATACCCTACCTACACAACTCACTAAACGCGCGCATATCGAAAAAATCAGAGTGTATGCTGTAGCTGACAATATAGCACTTTGGTCTGCACGAAAAGGTCTTGACCCGCGTCAAGGTTTCGGCACATCCACATCGCTCTACTATTCACCCATGCGTACTATTTCCGGAGGTCTTAGTATTACATTCTAAAAAGAAAGGGAATTATTATGAAATCAATTAGAAAATTTATACCCGTCATCCTGCTCGCACTCAGTTTCACCGCTTGCGACGATTGGATGAACGCGCAACCCGAAGGCGGAACCAAAACCGCTGATCAAAAAACTGATGCTGCAAGCCAAAACGCATCGGCTGCTGCTGCCGACCTCTCCGCAGTATATGCTCAGTTTATACAACTCTATCCCGGCTTAGGTGACTTGGGGTATGAACGGCACAACGACTTCGGTTATGCTGCTGTCTGCCTCTTTATGGAGGCACAAGGACAAGACTTCATCGGAAGTGATATCGGTTTCAACTGGTTCTCTTTCTCCGATTGGACTGCCATCAGAGATTATACTCTCAACACCACAGACGGATTGGTTAATCATTTGATATGGAATACTTATTATAAGATTATCCACGCCTGCAATACGGTTATAGAATCAGTTGACAAAGCAAATCCCGGTTCTCAAAAATATTCTCTGTCACAGGCTTTGGCAGTAAGAGCCTTCTGCTACTTGCAACTCGCACAACTATATCAGTTCACTTATAGCGACAACACAAAGAGCAAACTTTGTGTCCCAATCGTAACTGAGAATATGACACCGGAGCTGCAAGAGGCCAATCCGAGGGCAACCGTAGAAGAAGTGTTCACACTCATTATGGATGACCTCAATTATGCCTGCGACTCTCTTGAGGGATTTGCCCGTATTGATAAAGGGTATGTCAATCAAGCCGTCGCATTGGGGCTTAGGGCACGAGCTAATCTGGTTATGAAAAACTGGGCTGCAGCAGCTGAAGATGCAGACCAGGCTCTCTCGCTCTCTGGAGCCACTCCGCTTTCTATCGCACAAGCTGGAGTCCCGGGATTCGCATCTGCTAATGCAAATAATGTTCTGTGGGCTAACATTATTGTGGAGACCAACGAGATTGTGCAAACAGGTATTATTAACTGGCCCAGCCACCTCTCTACATTCTACACTGATGGCTATACGGGCGTAGGGGCCACAAGGCAAATAGCATCTGCCCTGTTTGAGCAGATCTCTGCTTCAGATGTGAGACGCGGTTGGTGGTTAGACGAGAAACTCAATTCTCCGCTACTTGATGCCGATGGCTACAATGCCTACAAAGAAGACCTGCAGGCAGACCCCGAGAATAACTATGTTACACTTAAGTTTGGCACAGGTAACGGAGCACTTTCGGGACTCGGAGCCGCTGCTGCTGATTGGATCCTCATGAGAGCTGAAGAACTATGGCTTATTAAGGCAGAAGGACTTGCCAAGTCAGGAGGGGATGGCGCATCAGTACTATCGCAATTTGTTCAGACATACCGTGACCCGAAATATACCGTTGCACAACATGGTCTTAGTCTGGATGACGAAATTTGGTGGCAAAGAAGAGTTGAACTCTGGGGAGAAGGTTTCGCTTTCAACGATATTATGCGTCTTGAAAAAGATATAATTCGTACCAATTCAACCAACTGGCCTGCAGCTTGGGCCCAGCAAGATGTCACAGCTGGGAATGGAGTCCTGCTCTTCCGTATTCCGCAATCTGAGATTGAGGCCAACAAAGGCATTAGCGATTCAGATAATAACCCCTTTGTAGCATACTAATCTATAAATTTTGTCGATTATGAAAACTATAAATAAATATTTGTTAATCCTCACTTCTGTGGTCTTTGCCTTTACGGCATGCAAGAGTGAGATTGAGCGCGACCCGTCGCCTGAAGTCGGCAATAATGTTGCAGCTTTCGAGAAGTCAGCTCTCGTGGTTGACATTAATCCGATGAGGTCAGCATTGGAATACCCGATTTCTATTGTAAGAAGCAATACTGACGCTGAACTAATAGTCAACCTGAATGTTGTGGAAGGTGACGATAATATCATAAATGTGCCCTCTTCGGCATCATTTGCAAAGGGTGAAGACAAAACAGAAATCCTGCTCACTTTCCCTAATGCGTTGTTAGATTCTACTTACAACATTGTTATAGCTATTGAAGACAAACAACAATCGCCCTATCTTGATGGAGCAGCGCAATTGGACTTCACCGTTAATATTGCTACTTGGGAGAATGCCGAAACAAAGGCTATAATAGTAGATGGTATTATCGATGCTGCTTATGGTACAGGACAGCAGATGTGGTATGTAGATTATCAAATCAAGCTTAATTCGGACGGCTCTACAGATTATCGCATTCTGAATCCTTACAGCACATTCGAAGAATCGCCTCAGGCAGATGCTTTTGGTATATATAATGTATATCCGTACAATGAAGAAGGCGATGTGGATATAGAAAATGACTATCCTATGGTCATTCATGTCAATGCAGATGGAACTGCCATTTATACACCTTTCGACATGGGATGTGCATGGGATGGTGCTTTCTCCTCAATGCTTATTGCTGATTTCTATGCTCAAAAGAACAACACTGATCCTGACTATGCAACTTATGGTGCGGGGCAATTTGACGCAACTACCAATTCTATTCTGTTCCCCGACGGCGTCCTTTTGCTATATATCGAAGGATATGGCGGATATCCCAATGAAAATGCTTTGATTATTTATTTAGATGCAGAGGCCTATAAAAATGATCACCTCACAGTTGATTATAATAGCGAAGACATTGAATGGATTGAGCAAGAAACCGTTGTTAACATATTCGAATCCACTATCTTCAACTTTACCAATGAAGAGCAAAAACTCTATAAGGCAGTCAACCCGCTTGAAGACAATCCTAAGAGTCCGTACATTGATCTCTATTGTTTGAAGAATGCCTATGCAAAGGGCGGTAATCTGTCCTTCTATTGGGATGGAGAAGACGGAGACATAGATGTTCCCGTTCCTCAAAACACAAAGCTTTCGTTCATGCAGCAAGAGCTCCTCATCGTTGAAGCCTATGCCGAAGCCCTTACCGACAAGGTCAAAGGAGTGGATGTTACCACCATCACCTTTGATATTGTTGTAGCTTCACAGACCGGCAACTATGTAGGGGAGTTCATAGAGACTTTCTCCTTCAGTAAAGAAGATATAATTTATGGAAAGGCTGACTATATCGGCTCATTCAATCTTAATGGATACAATCAGTTTGATGGCTCAAATAACACGCTGCCTATTGAAATTAAAGAAGACGGAGATGACCTCATTATTCTTGGTATTGAATACTGCGATACTATATGGGCAAACTTCGATGCCGAAACCGGTATACTTGCTATTGAACCGCAACTTGTACCCAACAAGTTTGAGTATGAAGGTGAACAATATGATGTTCTGTTCCTCACCACAACGCCCGATGGAGAAGTGTCAGATGAAGCTGTCATAACTTTGCGCTTTAAACTCAATGGCACTGCACCGCTCACTAACGCCTCTGAAGCAGATGGATATATCCTCTATTCCGAAGATCTCGGATATATAGATGGCTACTATGGCCTCTCATTGAGCCCCGCATCTCCAAGTCCTTCGCCTAAGCGCGCTCCTGCACATAAGACTATCCATAGTGAGCCTAAGGCACAGCATCACTTGCTGGGTGTTCCGGTTACAGATTACCTCTCATTCAAGGGAAAATATCAACCGCGCTTACGCAAGCAGAGTACATTTTAATTTGCCAATATACACAAAGAAAGGGAAGTCATTCTGACTTCCCTTTCTTTGTGTGAGAAAAACTATAACCTGTCCTCGTTCCCGATTGAATTATTTTACGGGTTTGAATACGCAATGGGGTGTCATCGCAACCGAGAACCCGCTAAGAAGAGATATATGATAGGTGACAAGATCGGGATATAGTTTAAAGAGTTATTGCTATATTTCTTTCTCTATCAAATAATTGTTTCGCTCTTGAGAGTTGCGTACAATGAGTTCGCCAAGAAAACCCGTCAAAAACAGCATACTGCCTAACACCATTGCCAATATAGACAGGTGGAAGTACGGATTGTCCGCCACCAGCATCTGAGGCACATGCTGATGGATGGCATAGAGTTTCATGGCACCAACCACTACGATTGCTATGAAACCCAGCACAAACATCAGGCTACCTATCAAACCGAAGAAATGCATCGGTTGCTTGCCGAATTTTGTAAGGAACCATAGCGTCATCAAGTCAAGATAGCCGTTTACAAAGCGGTTCATGCCGAATTTGCTCTCGCCAAACTCGCGTTTGCGGTGCTGCACCACCTTCTCCCCTATCTTAGTAAAGCCGGCGGTCTTGGCAAGATATGGAATGTATCTGTGCATCTCGCCGAAGACTTCAATGTTTTTCACCACATCCTTTCTGTAGGCCTTTAGCCCGCAGTTCATATCATGCAACTTCAACCCTGTCATGCGTCGCGCTGTGGCATTGAATAGTTTGGAGGGAAGGTTCTTGGTGAGTTTGTTGTCATAGCGTTTCTTCTTCCAGCCGGACACAAGATCATAGCCTTCTTCCGTGATCATCTTGTAGAGTTCCGGTATCTCGTCGGGTGAATCTTGCAAGTCAGCATCCATTGTTACAACAACGGCACCCTCTGCAGCACGGAAACCACAATATAGGGCTGCTGACTTGCCGTAGTTGTGACGGAAACTGATACCCCGTACATTACTGTCAGTTGCTTTCAATTGTTCTATTACTTGCCATGAGGCGTCGGTAGAACCATCATTAACAAAGATGAGTTCATAGCTGAACCCGTTCTCCCGCATCACCCGTACTATCCACTCATATAGTTTAGGCAACGATTCTGCTTCATTGAGCAGAGGAATCACTATCGATATTTGTTTCTCCATTTTCCAACGGTTTTTTGCTTTTCAAAAAAGGCGCATATATCAGACCTAACAAGGCTCCTAAAAGAGTGTCGCTAAAGATAGATTGCATGGCAAACTGCGTGGGTGTCATCATTGCCTCTACCTGTTCAACGGCTGCTTCCGGCAACTCTACTTTCATTTGTTCCAACAACAACATCGTTTGCGAAAACAAATCATCAAGGTAGCCTGTATTAATCCATTTCATATAACCCCATTTCACTATGGCCCCAATAAGCGATGCAAAAAAGAAGAGAAGGGTGATATACCACCATACTTGCCCGAAACTCATCACTCCACCGCACTCTGTGTCACGATAACTGCGCGTCACCCTCCACGAGAGAACCAGTATAACCGCTTCCAACAAATAGGTTAGGACCGATAGAGCAGCAATGCCGGAAGCAGACAGTAAAAAATTGGCTGCGAAACAAGCACCTATAACCATCCCCCATTTCATGGCATGAGAGGAAGGATTGGGGCGTATCTGAGCATTTTCTGTTAAATTCATAAGTCTGTTATTCTTGCACAAATTCGTATTTGATACTTTCAGGGATGATGCCGTCGGCATTCACACTAAATGTGAGTCTCACGGTTTGCTGCATAAAGCCTATGCTGATAGGGATGTTGGCTTCCATATTGTAAGGACCGCTCTCCTCTCTGCCCAGAAATTCCAATGTCAGTTTCTCTACAGAAAAGTTCGGAAACATCATTCCTGTCTCTTCGGCAGCTCCCGACATATCTATCACCCATGCAGGCATGAAGGTCACATTCAGCAAACCTGCGGAAGGATACAAGTCACCAACGGCTATCAACATGGGGTTCTCTGCGCTTATCTGCACATCAAAATCAGGAATACTGTCGTTCTGACTTTTGCCTTTCATCTGACCCGTGATACTATATTGATGGGAGGTTATGTCACGACTTAGAGTACCGTCTTCTTGAAGACCGCGGACCAGTTCACGCAACGTATTCTCCGAATAAACAAACAACTCGTCTTCTCCCACTATTCCGTCATCCACCTTTACCTCATACACCAAGTTGCCTCGCTCGTTTTTACCTTTGTTGGTAATCACCTGTTTGCCGCTCATGGTGTTTCCATACACATAAAACTTGTCCAACACCGGTGTTATAACACTACCTTGATTTTCAAACTTGTCGGTGGCCGTAATAGTCAGTACACCCGTATGCTCCAGGCCGTCGGAGCCTACTACACCGCTTGTACCGTAATCAGCAGTAAGCGTTATCGGCCATGTACCGTCTTGAGGAGTCCAAGTCACAATAGGATATGGTGTAGCTCCATTATCGGGCTGGGGAGCATTCTTTTGTGTATTTGCCGTTTGAAGCATGGCGGAAGACACCTCCACAAAACTGCCACTGAAGGCAACCGGAGCTGACATGAAAGCTGTGGCCTCCTCCGCCTGTTTCTCTTCTTCGGAGTCCGGCGTAGGGATTACATCCTCTGTCCCCGTTTGTGTCTGGTCTTCGGGGTCCTCTACCTCTGTTTGTTTGCATGCCGACAATATTACCGACAATGCTAATGTGCTATAAAGAAATATCCGTTTCATTTTGTTCGTGACTCTTATCAGATTCTTTTCCTACTATCCACTTCTTCTGCTTTTGTAACGCTGCAAAGTTACAACTTTTTATTCAATCCGTCAAATTTCATTGCTATAGTTCGGGGTAGTTGCATCAAAACAGGGCGGGCGCAGCAAAGTGTTGTGGTACATATAATTCCTTTATTTTATGGTTTGTACGGGCTTATAATGTGTGACCGATGATTGGTCCTATGATAATTCTTTGACAACGCTACTTGATATATGCTTGCTATGAGGTTGATGGATTCGTAGTGCCCTGAAAGAGTTTGATGTAGTCCAAACTGTCGTGGCATGGTTTGATAATATATCCGTTTCCCTTGATTTTTCATGACATTTCCATATAAGTGTGATAGCAGTATCAATATATCAACCATACATCAACCATACATCAA
>CAJOPG010000090.1 GCA_905236355.1 Paludibacteraceae bacterium
CAAACTCTACCATTGCGAAGTATCACTGCTTGAGAGTCCGCAAGAGAAAGACGAAGCAGGCAACCAACGCAAAATGGGTTACGCTGTCAAGATGTACAAGGCACTCGACAAGAGCTTCAACGACACTATGGAAGACCTCGACAAAGCACTCGAAGACCCCGAAGTACAGAAACAGGTAAAAGAAGCCCTCGAGAACTACTAATCTACCCGAATCATTATGAGAAAGGTCGTATCTTTTTTCTCTCTGTTGATTCTTACCGTAGGACTATATGCCGAAGGTGAGTTGTCAGGGAAATTCGCATTGGCAGAAGGTGATACTGTTGTTTTTGCGCAAGGCATTCTGCAGTTCAATCCTGCACGGAATATCTGGCGCTTTGCCGAACACCAATGGGACACGCTTACGCAGGCTGAGAATGCATTGCTCGCCGCTGACTACGATGGCTACATCGACCTCTTTGCTTGGGGGACAAGCGGCTATAACAACCAATGGCCATACTCCAATACCACCTACTCGGGCGAAACCGACATCTCCGGCACAAACTATGACTGGGGAGTATTCAACACTATTACAAACGGTGGCAACAAAGCCGGCGAATGGCGCACCCTGACTTCGGCA
Source organism: Paludibacteraceae bacterium (assembly GCA_905236355.1). Taxonomy (GTDB): domain Bacteria; phylum Bacteroidota; class Bacteroidia; order Bacteroidales; family Paludibacteraceae; genus Colicola. Next base: position 617 of record CAJOPG010000090.1, read on the forward strand.
GAGTGGAATGTGCTGTTCTCCAGAGGTCAGGAAGGCCCTGCGACGGTGCAAGGTATCTATGGTTGCGTTCTTCTTCCTGACAACTGGAGCGGTATGCCTGAAGGGCTACCGGAGTTTGTGACTAAACCTCTGACAATAGATGAATACCAAACTGCTAATGTATATGACGCGGAACAATGGAATACAATGGAAAAGGCAGGAGCCGTGTTTATGCCGTCTATGAGATATTGGACAGCTTCCGTGGCGTCTGTAACCGACCAACCCACCCCACCATGGCTTATGGCCACTTATGCGGCATATTTCATTCCGGCACCATTGTATGTAGGCACAGGCGGCTCGTATATGACAGCCACAGCACGCACCTCACGCTATGCTGTGCGTCTCACCAAGCAATATGTGCCCGAAGACAATACGCCTACCGGCATAGACAATACATCTGCCGGCATGCAGACACAAAAGACTATCCATAACGGGCAACTCCTTCTCGCTCGTCCGGATGGCTCTGTATATAATATAATAGGAGTAAAAATCAAATAACCACTATAAACTTAATGACTTATGAAAAAGATTCTACTGACACTTATGTGTCCCGTCATACTCGCTCTCGTGCCTGCATGCACACCCAACCCTGCCGGCAATCAAGGAGAAAACCTCTCTGACAATGAATATGCTTGCTGGAAAGTAACTACCAATTGGAACGGAGTCACATCCACCGCTTATCTGTGGGCAACCAAAGGTGAAATGAAAACGCAGTATGCCTACTACAGCAAGGATATGGTTACCTACGAACTGGCCTCGCCCGAAGACGAAAACTCCTGCAACAAGATGAATGCCAATGCCACATCGGAAGGAACTATCAACGGGAAAACCTACAACAACGATATCCTCAAATGTTGGAAAATTGACTTCAAGGGATCTGACTTTGAAGGTACGGAAACGCTCTACTCATGGAGTACGGAGTATGGCCTTGTAAGATGGTGCGAAGAAAAAGTTGCACAATATAAGGCCGACGGCGGAAGTGCTTCTTATAAATATAGCCAAGCCGAAGCAGACGACATGGACGCATGCATCAATTTGAACGACTGATACCTCACAACACACCTTCAACTATACACGAAAATTTTATTCGTGACGGTTTGCTTGCAGGCGGCATCCTGTATGCTTCCTGCAAGCATCCGCCAATTACCTGACTAACACTGAATACGAAACCAATAGCATATAAGTCTCTACTATACCATAAATATACCAAAATCTCAGAATAATGAAAAAACTACTCTTTTCATGCTTCGTGGCATCACTCAGTCTCATGGCGACTGCAAATGTGCGCATCAACTTTCGTCTTGTATTGGAAGACGATACTGAAGTATATTCTACATCAAAAGAATGGATTGCCAATAGTGTTAATTTCAAATTCAGCAGTTACCTGCGTAACGGGGGCGAAAACGACCCGACTCGCAAGTATGTTCCTTTGCGTTGGGCAGACGATTATGAGTGGCAGGAAGACGCATTGCGTACTTTCACAGAGGCGCAAAACGGCCAGACCTTCACGCTTGTTGTGGATACGCGCAAAATAACCATTACGCTCCAGAATGACGGCACGATGGGAACTGCCACGCTCGACCACCCCGACGGCAAATATGCTGTGGATAGCACTTATACAATAACGGCAACGCCTAATTCCGGCTATCGCTTCCTCTATTGGAGGTATTGGGAGAAGGAGTGGCCGGAGTCCCTCAGGAATGGTGAGTGGGCGATATATCAACCTTATGGACCTACCATCATTGGCGGAGGCGTTGATGGCTACGACTTTCTCCCAGACATGGCACTCCTTCAGTCGCCGATACATTGCGGCGTTGTAGGACTATGGAATGCAGACCTGATCTTTGAACCGGTGTTTGAATCCATTCCTGCCGGTGCTGATATTTGCAATCTGAATGTGCAGACTTCACCTGCCGGCGGTATATTCAACTATTCTGCCGAGGTGACCTGTCTTGCTGGCGAACAACGCTGGATATCTGCGGCAGATGTGAAATGGGCAGACGGTGAGGAACGTAAATTCATCGGTTGGTCGGATGGCAGCAAAGACCTGTATAGGTTTATTACCACTACCTCCGGCACACAAACCTTCACCGCGCAGTTTATTCTTGCATCAGAAGCACCTGCAACATCCTTTGAGGTAATTGTTAGAGGCACCGCCAATAAAGGGATTGTGGCGCATGACGGTATAGTGGAAACCAATACTTCCTATTTCCTTAATGCGCATTACGGGGACATCATCTATCTGCAAGCAGTAGCCGAACAAGGCTATAAACTGGATAGTTGGGAAAACGGTTCTACATTCTATCCACGATATGTGGTAGTAACGGAAGATACGGACTTCAAGGCTACTTTCGTAGAGGCACGTATTACCATTACTGCCGTGCCGGATGACGAGCAGGCAGGTGAAGTAACAGGCTCAGGGTCCTATCTGGACGGAGATATCATTACCTTGGAGGCTCTGCCTAAGGACGGTTGGCGTTTCAATAATTGGGAGATATATTCCATCTTTAACGGACAAAAGGTGCTTGAGCCTTTGGAGCCAATAGGAGATCTGTACTATACTACTGAACCTTATTCTGAAGGATATGTAGGAAATAAAACCTTTGATCCGGAGGCACCATTCCTATGGCAGCTGCAGAGTGAACTATCATGGACTGCTTCTGATATGGACGAAGAGTTTGTCGCTCATTTTGAGGAACTTCCAAACGGCATTGTCTCGCATAAAGTCACTCTGCAAAAAGAAGACAGGGGAGCAGATGTCGGGTGGGTACAACTTTATGGTGCCAATAACTACATTGAAGGTGAGAAAGTCCCTGTGTTGGCATTTACTACCATAAATTATGCAGAGCCCTCATATTGTGCGCTGTTCAAAGGTTGGAATGATGGTAGTCTTGATGCGCTTCGTTATATTGACGTCACCAAAGACACGCTGCTCACCGCACTTTGGCAACCTTATGAATATAGTGTTACAACCCTCGCTTATCATACACTGACTGTCAATAGCGGCGATGCAAACGGAGTGGCTTGGGTGCATGGCGACTACTCCAATGTAATAGAGGGATCATTATATACCATTGAGGCACAGGCCCAAACAGGTTATGAGTTTGACCACTGGTCTGACGGGAACACGCAGGCCGTAAGATGGATAACAGTCTTGGCAGACACTACCTATACGGCTTACTTCAAGATTGCAGAACCACGCTACAAACTGACTGCCATTCCTGCTATTGAGAGCCAAGGCGAGGTGGTGGGCGCCGGCGAGTATAAGGAAGGTGAAGAAGTGCTGATATATGCCGTTCCTGCGGATGGCTATGAGTTTGTACAATGGCAAGACGGTAACCTGAATGCTGCCCGTATAGTCACAGTGCAGACCGATTTAGCACAGAACATCTATGTGGCGTCCTTCCGACCGAAAACCGCTACCGGCAGCGAATACACCACCATCACCAACGAAGCAAAAGCAGTGAAGATCTTGCGCGACGGGCAACTGCTCATTCTCACCACCGATGGTCACCTCTACAATACTCTCGGAAATAAGATTCAATAATTCATAACCCTAAAAACTATACTCTTATGAGAACTTCTAAACTTCTATTGACACTCATGTGTCTCGCCATGCTCGCTCTCGTGCCTGCATGCACACCCAATCCTCCTGAAGAAGGAACCAACACAGGCAACAATACCGAAACCCCGGGCGAGAACAACCAAGATAATCAAGGCAATCAAAACAATACTGATGATGACGACAAAGACCTCTCCAACTGGCAGAAAGTACTCAAACATGTAGAGCCGGGTATCTATCAAGGTCTCCCCGACCAAATCTATTTCGGCATGAAGATGGATTATGAGAATGAGATTCTCGCCGTCTGTGCCGATGGTAGTGCCTTTGTCATTGAGGACCTCACTGAAGGCGATGTCATTGCACCCATCACTGCTTTCGACGGTAACCTCACTTTCCATCAAATTACTGCCGAAGACGATAAAAAACTTGGTCTCCTCTACAATGACGTCGTAAACGTCTATTCCAAAGACCAACTCGAGTCGTTCGGCAATACTGCCGGATGGGTAGATGCACAGTTGAAGTTATTTGCCGGATTCTTCGGCTTTGATGACTACTTCTATAAAGGAACAATGATTGAGAAGTATTTCAAGAAGATTGACGAGGCTACCGACTTCAACTCCACCTACGAGAAAATCTTCAACCTCGCACGTAAGCAGGGTGGTTTCGTTGCAATCGACGACTTGTTCCACCCCGTATATACCATCTACAACGATGGTTGGCACAGCGAACTCTACCCTGAAGACATGAACACCAAGCGTTGGGTTGTGCCCTACGATGGCACAGGCAAGATTGAGCGTTTCTGTGTCAAGCGTCAGCGCGGTTGGGAAGGCGGAGGCAAACGCTTTATCTTCTACGGACCTTGCAACTGGGAAAACGTAACTTATGTGGAGTGTGATGTCGTCTGCGAATATGCAGGTGCCAAATATTGGTTCGACAAGATTACTGCCATGTCCGACCGCTACAACAAAGTCTATGAACCCAATACTCTCTGTGTTGACGGCGAATATGATTTACTCGGCGACGGGTCCTACATGGTCAATATCACCACTGCAGGCTACCAGTATTATTCCGAGCCCGAGTCAGATGGCAACGGGCATCGTTATGGCTATGATGCTAATGGTGCCAGAGTACAATTCACTTCTGACGAGGAGGACTTTGGCAGCGGATATGTTTATCCTGAATACAAAATGGATTGGACGAAATCTGCAGCCACTTTCATCACACCTATGAAAATTGTCTTCGGTGTCAATTATGTCACTTGGGTATAAGTATAATTTACGTAAAAAAGACGTAAACGAAACCTATAATCACCATCACTTCAGCATATCTCTGACAATATTATAACCCGCCATTTGGATAGTTGGAAATTAATACCTACCTTTGTGGCGTATTAACCAACAACTCTACTAATGATTTACGACAATAATATATTGCTCGGCAAAGGAGAACAGCAGGTCTTCCTCTACCCGCGTATGGCTAACCGCCACGGTCTCATCGCAGGTGCTACCGGCACAGGCAAGACTATTACCCTCGAAGTGATGGCAGAAGCCTTCTCCGACCTCGGCGTGCCTGTCTTCCTTGCTGATGTCAAGGGCGACATCTCGGGTATGTGC
>CAJOPG010000091.1 GCA_905236355.1 Paludibacteraceae bacterium
CTGACACCGAAAACGCCTGTTAGCAATGTACTGATGACGGGGCAGAACTTGAATCTGCACGGCGTTTTGGGAGTGTCGATGACCTCTGTGTTTACCTGCGCTCAGATAGTTGGTATGGAAACCTTGACAGAGCAGATGGAGGTGAGCCATTGGGGAAAAAGTGAAGACTAAATTGTAATAACAAAAAATAATATGTATGCATTAGTAACCGGCGGAAGCCGAGGAATAGGAAGGGCAATCGCCCTGCGTCTTGCCCGGATGGGGTATAATGTAGTGATTAATTATCAGTCAAACAAAGAGGCTGCTGAAGATACTCTCCACATGCTTCGCGAGTTGGGTGTGGAGGCTGAAGCACTCCGGTTTGATGTGAGCAATCGGGAGGAAACGGTGGCCGCACTGCAAACATGGCAGCAAGAGCACGAGGGCGAATACATAGAAGTGTTGGTGAATAACGCAGGTATTCGCAGAGATAATCTGTTGGTATGGATGGAACCGGAGGATTTCGACCGTGTGCTGCAAACCAATCTGATGTCCTTCTACAATGTGACGCGCCCATTGTTGATACCGATGATTGTACATAAGTACGGGCGTATTGTCAATGTGGCATCTCTGTCCGGTCAGAAGGGCCTGCCGGGGCAGTGTAATTATTCGGCAGCCAAAGGTGGACTGATAGCAGCCACCAAGGCTCTTGCACAAGAGGTCGGCAAGAAGAACATCACTGTGAATGCAGTGGCACCCGGGTTTGTGCGCACCGACATGGTGGAGGGCCTTGATGAAGCCGCATTGAAAAAGCAAATACCGCTCAATCGTTTTGGAGAGGCGGATGAGATAGCCGCCTTGGTGGCGTTTCTCGCATCAAAAGATGCCGGATATATTACCGGTGAGTGTATCGCTATCAATGGAGGATTGTATTCTTAAACCCCAATCGGTCATCAGACCGAATAGATGTTTGAGACATACACTTTCTATCTGTTCTTTTGGGAATCTTTTTGCTTTCCGTTCAATCACAATACCCGCATTGTTTCCTCATTAAAAGACAAGAATCAGGTCAAATAATATAAACTCTGATTAAAATTCCAATGACCGATTGGGGGTAATGAAATGGAGTAGGGCGAGGCTATATTAGAGAGAACGGAAGCCTGATATGTTAACAACTCTGTTGAAAACAAATTCTTGCAGGGATAATAACTTCGCTTTACCTTTGCCGCAGAAATCAAAGAAGAAACGAATATGCCAATTACCAACTCTACTCGTAAGACGCGTACCGCCCGCCCGCAGCAGACAATTGTTGTAGGTCCGAATGAAGCGGGCAAGTTGCCACCGCAAGCCATCGAACTGGAAGAAAGTGTTCTTGGGGCTATTATGCTTGAGAAGGAAGCCTACGGAACCGTGGCTGAGATATTGCGCCCGGACTCTTTCTATAAAGATGCTAATCGTAAAATATACGAGGCAATGCAGCATCTGTCGGTTGCAGAGATACCCATAGATATGTTGTCGGTGACGGAGCAATTGCGGCGTGACGGTACAATAGATGAAGTCGGTGGCGCACTATATGTGTCGCAACTGACCAACAAAGTCCCGTCTGCGGCACACTTGCTATATCATGCACAAATTGTGGCGCAAAAAGGTATAGCCCGCGACCTTATTCGTATGGCGGCTACTATCGAAGGAAAGGCGTACGATGAGACACAGGATGTAGAAGACCTGATGCAAGAGGCGGAGGCGGCAATTTTTGAGATTAGTCAGCACAGTCAGAAGCGCGATGTGGTGCAGATAGATTCGGTTATACAGGAGGCGTTTGAACGCATGCGCAAAGCAAGCAAGAATGACAACAATATGTCGGGTGTGCCATCCGGTTTTACCGAATTGGACAAATTGACTTCCGGTTGGCAGAAGTCAGATTTGATAATCATAGCAGCGCGTCCGGCTATGGGTAAGACCGCTTTTGTCCTTTCTATGGCTAAAAATATGGCCGTGAACTACAATCAACCCGTTGCTTTGTTTTCATTGGAGATGTCGAATGTGCAGTTGGTGAATCGTTTGATTATGAATGCCTGTGAAATAGAAGGAGACAGAATTAGGTCGGGCAAGTTTACGCCCTCCGAATGGAATCAGTTGGAGAGTAGAATCACTACCTTGATGGGCGCACCTATTTATGTGGACGATACACCTTCGTTGTCGGTATTTGAATTGCGCAGCAAGGCTCGCAGACTATGTAATGAACACCATGTAAAATGTATTATTATAGACTACCTGCAACTGATGAATGCATCAGGCATGAACTTCGGCAGTCGTGAGCAGGAGGTGAGCATCATTTCACGTAACCTGAAGGCGCTTGCCAAAGAATTGGACATACCGATTATTGCGCTTTCTCAACTCAACCGTGGAGTGGAGGGGCGTACAGGGGTTGATGGCAAGCGTCCGCAACTGAGCGACTTGCGTGAGTCGGGGGCTATAGAGCAAGATGCCGATATGGTATGTTTCATTCATCGTCCTGAATATTATTTCAAACGGGGGTCTGAGGGCTTTGAAGAGTCGATGATAGGTATGGCAGAGATTATAGTGGCAAAACACCGCAATGGTGCCACCGACTCTATCACACTGCGCTTTGAGCAGCGTTATGCCCGTTTCCTCAATCCGAATGAAAATGCTCCGTTCCCAGGTGAAACGGCAGAAATGGGCGCATCATTGCAAACTGACAATGCTCAATATATCTCTACGCAGTCGCGCATGAATGTAGATTCCGAAGATACACCATATCCCTTCTAATCTGCGGTGTGCTGACATTTCCGACATTCTCTCACCCAATGGCATTCCTATAGCAGGCATCTGCAAAATAGTTGGTAGAAAAGAGGATGTGGGGGAGTCCTGAAAAAACGGACTAAGGCACAACGCTAAACCATCCGCACCATATAAAGTAGGTAGCGGTATCATAACATCATCAAAGGATCAACCATACATCAAAAGCACAGGCAGAACCTGTCTAAAGCTCGTATAAAGACCGGCACAAGGGATGTAGGTGTCAAAATCATGATGCGATAGCCATAATTTTTTTTGGAAATGTGGCAGAGGTGTTGTATCTTTGCAGACGATTTATAAGAGAAATATGCGAAAGACCCTATTATTACTTATATGTTATTTATTTGTCGGTCTGTATGCTGTGCGGGCGGATGGAGTTGCGGAGACTGACGAGGCAGCTTCCTTGCTTCGGACCTTTGCAAACAGACCGACGCAGCAGAATGCAGACAAATTCTTTGCGTATCTTCTGACTGAAGAGTTCGTGGACGAGCCGATAGTGCTGAAAAGTGGTGCAGATACAGAAACACTGCAGGCTACGGTGTGGTTTTGGGCAGAGGAATGGTATCAACTTAATATGCAAAACTATGCTCTTGCTGCCAACTATGGAGAGAAAGCATTGCCGCTATGCAAGCAGATTGGTGACAAACAAATGGAGGCTGATTGTGTCTCGTCGCTTGCTATCATATATCTCCGTAAGGGTGATTTTATTCGTGCTGCAGAGTATGCCAAGTATTGCAATAGGCTGGACATAGAGAGTGGTGACAAAGACAATATTGCCTCTTCGTATAATACTCTTGCCGGTATCTATATGACGGCACATAACCCGCAGGAAGCAGAGAAGTATATTCTGAAGGCGATAGAGTATGTAGAGCAGACCGACAACCTGCCGCGTAAGGCGGTGATTTACGGTGTGGCGGCGGAAGTATATCAGAACCTGAGAGATGTGGAGACCTCTTTGAGTTATGCCGATCGCTCCCTGTTGTTAGAACAGCAGATGGGTAGAACAGACAGAATAGCTATCAGGCAAGCGCAGCGGGCCTCGGCTCTGTTGGGGCTGAAACGCTACGATGAGGCTCGTGAGGCTTTGACGGAAGCAATACCTGTACTTAGACAGATGGGTAACAATCACTCACTCGGTATCGCCTGTGTGCAGATGGGCGATGTGCTGCATAAGCAGAAACAAGACAGTATAAGCATAGACTATTACAACGAGGCAGTAGAAATATTCACTGAGCAGCACGACCTCTATAATCTCAGTCAGGCGTATGATGGTCTGCGTGAGGCATGGCGCAGAATAGACGCACAACAGGCATTGCTGTACAACGACAAGTTCTTGATACTGCAAGACTCTCTGTATGACAAAGAAACAGGTGAGTTGCTGAGCAAGTATGCGGCGGAATATGACAATCAGGCATTAATACGCCAAAACATAGAGCAGAGAATAAAGTATAGGCGTGTCGAAGTATGGATAGTGATTGTTTTTAGTTCGTTGTTGTTGGCACTGCTGGTGTTTATTGTGTTGTATCGCAGAAGTGAGAAGCAGAAGATAGAGCAGATAAAGCGTGAGATAGAGGACATACGCAAAACCTCTCGTGCAACTATAGCGGTAAGAAAATTGAGCAAGAACCAAACTGAAACCAGTGAATCCGCAGAGGAAATAACATTGGAGCAGAAGTTGCTGAAGAAAGTGGTGGAAGAGGTGGAGAAAGCGATGGAGCGTAGAGATTATAATGTGGAGACGATAGCGCAGCGTATCGGTATGAGCGAGCGTACTTTCCGGCGACGGATACAGGAACTGACGAACAGTACCCCGAAAGATGTCATTTGTGCAGTGCAGATGGAGAAGGCTCAGTCTTTGCTGTTGGGGGAGCCGGAGATGCCCATATTGGATATAGCAATAAAGTGCGGTTTTGAAGATACAAGCAGTTTTTCGCATACGTTCAAGCGTATTTTTTCGGTCAGTCCAACGCAGTTTAGGGTACAAAACGTGCAGGAGTAAAACAATAGCGTATATACTAAAATCAAGTGGTTTGCAGTCAGATAGATTGCAAACCACTTGATTTTATGGCAGAAAATAACAATGTCCGTTTTAAACAAAAGGCGGATTTGGCAGAATATTACAACAAACAGGAATAATTTTGTCCTAAAAAAACAATGTGCGAGGCACGGCGAGGGTGTAATTTTGCAGCGTCGGAAGTGAGACATTGACAAGAGAAAAAAGTTGAATAAATAAAATGCATATGAAAAAAAACATTTACTTGATTTTGTGTATGGCGTTTGCAAGTGTAGAGGTTTACGCTACAGAAGGCGCGCTGAAAGGTAAGTTCACCTGCAATGACAGTGGTGAACATATCATGTTTGCAAAGGGTAATCTTCAGTATCAGGCATCAACTGACACATGGCGTTTCGCGGAGCATCAGTATGACTATGTGGGTAATGATGTGAAGGGTAATGTGTATGTGGATACTGTAAAATGCAGCAACAAGCAGATGTCGGACAGCTATTCGGGGTGGATAGATACCTATGTTTTTGGAACGAGTGGTTGGAATGGCGGGCAGACTGCCTATCAACCATGGTCCACTTCAACAAAGGCTGCGGATTATTTAGGAGTGGACTCGCACCTCTACAGATATATATGGGGCACTTGTTTGAGTTGCGGAGATGAATCATCCAGCTGGCTGAAAGCTGACCAGATAGACAGCGTAGTGCTGATTAGTCCGACGAATGAGAAGAGTGTGAAATATTATTACTATAATTATTATGAGGTTGCCCTTGATTATACAAAAGATACAATGCAAATGGTAGACTGGAAGGAACTGACTGGCGAATACAGGAATGCGGATTGGGGCGTAAATAATGCCATCAGCAATGGAGGAAAGCAAGCAGGTTTGTGGCGGACCCCTTCATGGGGAGAATGGAATTATATAAGAAACTCCAGACCTCGTGCAGCGGAATTGTGCGGGAAAGGTAAAGTTGACACTGTGGCAGGTATTATATTACTTCCTGACGACTGGGAATTGCCGGAAGGATTGACTTTCAATTCAATGAATACTAATGTAGAGCAGAATAATTATACAAAGGAAGAATGGATGGAGATGGAAACTGCAGGTGCCGTGTTTCTTCCGTTTGGAGGGGTGCGTGGCGGAACGGAGATGTATGAAGTGGGAACGGCTGCAGCTTATGCTTCAAATTTGAGTTATGCGAGTGCAAGGAAAGGAATGACTGCTAACTTGCATTCGACAGAGGCTATGATAGGAAGGGATTTTAATTTGTATTATGGTTTGTCGGTAAGATTGGTGCAGGGCGTGACCTGCAAACTGACAATCGTGGAGAGCGAAAACGGCAGTGTGTGGGTTGCCAATCAAGGATTGGACTTGAATCAGGTGAAAGAGAATACGGAGGTGCAACTGTATGCAGTGCCTGCAGAAGATAGTTATTTTGTCGGCTGGAGCAATGGTGAACAGGCTAATCCGCTTGTGCTGACGATGACGGAAGATATGACGATAGAGCCGCTTTTCAGCCGGTGTGAAGAGCAAGTGGTGACGCTGGATGAGACCATTCTGAAGGGCGAGAGTTATCGCGTGGGAGAAAAAGAATATACTCGTCGTGGTACTTATGTGGATACACTGACGACAACCAATGGGTGCGACAGCGTGGTGATACTGAATTTGGAAGTGGTGAAAAGTCTTACCTATAACATACGCGTTGTCCTCAACGATTCTACGATGGGAACGGTAAGCGGTTCGGGCGATTTCGCTCCCGGAACAGAGGTGACTATCACTGCAACACCGACAAACGATAAGTATGTATTCATCCGCTGGTATAACGAGGACGAAAACATAGATGTATATGAGAATCCGTTTAGCTTCAACTTGAATCGGGATTTGCAGCTCAGAGCGGTATTCAGAAGAAGAAACGGGAAGGAATAAATACATTGACAATAACAAACAAACAATTATAAACAAATAAAAACAATAAGAATATGAAAAAGATTTATCTCATGTGCCTTGTAGCAGGCATGGCAATCAATCTTCAGGCTGAACAACGCTTGGCAAAAGAATTGGTAATGGCAAAAGATACCATAGACCTGACGGAAACGCAGTACGGAATAGACGAACTGGAGTCGTTCTTCTATACCTCAGGCGGAGTGGACTATTGCTCTTATGCGATATTCAACTATGACAATGATTGGCCCGAACTACGCATTGAAGTAAAAGCACCGTCACGCGACAAAATACAAGGACTGCAGCAGGTTGTGGTGGAAACTTTCAGTTGGCTTCAGATGGATGAAAACCGTGACTCCAGAGTATATTTCACGAAAGTAGTGTTTTGGCTGAAGTTTACGCACAAAAATATAGATGGCGACAGCCAGTATGACATTTTGGCGGTGGCAAACGGCGAAGACGGGAAAGTGTATAAGTTCCGCACCAATATGCCGGTGTATGCCTATGAGAAAGACGAGATTAACCATACTTATACCGTCATTAAGTTGTTGGATGAAGTGGATGACAGCATAGTGGAACCGGAGTTGGACGGAGATGATACCCCGACACCTGTAGAGACATTGGAACGCAATGCAGAAGGTGCCCGGAAAGTAATAGAGAACGGACAGCTATATATCATCAAGAATGGGGAGAAGTATAATCTGCTTGGAACAAGAATATAGAAAACCATTCAGGTCGGATATATAAAAATAGAAAACAGCGATGGCAACACAGAAATGTGAAAAGAAGTATGAGCCGACCTTGTCGGAACAGGTGACGCGCTTGGTATTGAAAGCGGCTTCCTCGGCAGACTATAGTGTGGAACACATAGCGTCAGAATTATGCCTGAGTGTACGCACATTCAACCGTCATTTGAAAAAAGAAACCGGACTTGCACCCAAAGTCTTTATCCTGACTCTGCAGATGCAAAAGGCGAAACATTTGCTTTTGCAGGACCGACAAATACATGTCTCAGCGATAGCCGTGGTGTGCGGCTTTGAGGATGCAAGCAGTTTTTCTCATACTTTCAAGCGCATGTGTGGTGTGAATCCGACAAAATATAGGGAAGAATAAGACGAAGAAAACTTGGCTGGAAATTACAATTTGGCAGATGTGTTTTGTACGAAAAAGACAAGCGTGGAGTGGTCATATAGTGGTAATCTTGCAGCGAAGCAGAAGTGGAAGGAACGAGTTACATCAAAATAAAAAATTAGAAATATGAAAAAAACATTACTATTTTTAGCAGCGGTGTTGACGGCAGGAATGTTGTCGGCACAAGAAGAGTATCCTGCGGGAGCCGCGAAAGGCAAATTCAGCATAAGCAATACAAAGCAGGTGTATATCTCTCAAGGAAACTTGTACTATGAGAAGTATAACTGGTTGAGTGACTTTTATTTTCATGAAGTTGACACAGCTATAGTAGGTGTGGACCATAAGTGGGGTGAGACTTTGAGTGACGATAAGCTGATAGACCTATTTGGATGGGGAACCAGCGGTATTGACCATAAAGAGCCTTATTTGACTAGTACGGACAATAGTGACTATTTTGAGGGGCATCATAGCATGTTTGAAAAGTGGAAGATAAGTGAGTATAGCGACTATATGGCTAACGGATATGATTATGATTGGGGAAGCCGGCGCATTAAAAACGGGGGAGACGCAGAAGGCCAGTGGCGAACACCGACTTATATAGAGTTGTTGCTATTGCTTGATAGGCGTACTGCAGACAACAAGCCTCTTGCTGCTCGCGGAACAATAGTGGGCGAAAACGGGAGATATTATCGTGGTTATCTGTTGTATCCTGATGATGTGAACTTAGCTTCGTCATTGATGTTGAAGGATGACAATAACAATTGGTCTATCAATGCTTTTGCAGCCGATGTATATGTAAAGACTATGGTGCCGGCGGGCGTGATATTCTTACCTTGTGCAGGTTGGAGAGAGGGTACGGATGTATATTCGGACATAGACGGGACAGAAAAGATAGATGGGCGCAATGTGGCAACGACGGGTTGGTATTGGACTTCGGAATCAATAAGTTATAATTCATCTTATTGCATGATTTTTGATAACACAGGGGTATGGTTTGAGCAAACCGAGCGTCATATAGGTGCTTCTGTCCGTTTGGTGCGTGATGTTCCGTCTGAAGAGAATCCGACTGGCATGGAGTCTGCAGAAATACAGATGTCAGGTAAGGCAAAGAAAATAATCCGCAACGGAGAGGTGCTGATATTGCGTGAGGGGAAGGTGTATAATGCATTGGGGATGGAGATGAAGTAAGCGCAAGTGTAAATTCAGGTGCGTTGCCTGTTATGAAACGAGTGAAAAGAGAATGAATATAAACATAAAAATTATCAACAACAATGAATAGTCCCGATATGAATCGCCGTAAGGTTTTGCGTGACGGGCAGGTGATTATACTGCGTGGGGAGAAAGAGTATAATGTGCTCGGAGTAGAAGTGCGTTAATAATTAACGAATCAGTCAGATATATAATATAAAATCAAACACATTTCGTATTATGAAGAAATTATTTCTATCAATGGTATGTGCGATGGCAGTGCTGTCCGCATACGCTACTGAGGGCGCACTCCCCGGCAAGTTCACAGTGAATGCCGAGGGCAAACAGGTGCAGTTCTCAAAAGGTAACCTTCAGTACAATCCGCATGAAGCGTATTGGAATTTTGCAGGGAACCAGTATGATTATATTGGTGCTGACAATTCCAATATA
>CAJOPG010000092.1 GCA_905236355.1 Paludibacteraceae bacterium
AGGTTATATGTCGTGTTGGGCAACAGACCATTGATAACAACCTTTGTTTCCACACCTGCCCTTGCACCTATTTGTGCCAACAACTCTTGCCCCTCTTTTACCACAAACGAAACAGCACCGGAATTGTCTTTGGCGGTGCAAAGCAGTTCGGCACTAAAGATATTCTCGGCACCTTTCTTCACCGTCAATGCCGTTGGTGCCTCGGTGTCAACAAAAGGTGTGGTCCGATAGAAATACACATTGTCAATAGAGAGATCGGTTTGTGAAGAATAAGCAGTGAATTGCAACTGGAAGAGATGGAAGAGATCAAGCGTCGGGAAGTCCTCGGCAATGTCGAAATCGAACGAGTTCCATTGTCCGCCAACCACAGAGACGGTTTTGCTTGCCACAATAGTAGTTACGCTACCACCGGTGGTGGGGCCGATTGTGACAGTACCATTCTGTGACGGCCAGATGTCAATGTGCAGTTTCTGCATTGTGGGACACATGATTTCAGCATATTGCCAACCTATCATACCCGTCATACGCCCATTGTAGTGCAAGAACTTATTGCCGCTGATTTCTTCTTCCGTCAGTGTCGGATTGTCCCACCATCCTTCATTGTAACTCATGAGCGAGGCGGGTTCAAACTGGTAGGTATCGGAATAAAGTGAACGCACTTGTTCTGCCGGCCATGTCGGGACGGGGGCTGCCAAGTTGGGAACGGTGTAATATTTGTCGGTGGTTACCGTCACCTCTTTGGCATCGGACTCATTGAGACTGCCATCAAGGGCTGTAATACGGAAGGTGTATTCGGTTAACTCTGCCAGATTACTTATGAGAATCAGGTCGTTTTCATCAGGGGAACATTGCTGATTGATACCCTTGCTTGTTTCGGTGACATGATAGGCAAAGAGTTCTTTGTCGTCGGTAGCGGCGACTTCTATCTGTACCCAGGTAGAGCCTTTTGCCTTGAGTTCCGCTTTGGAGAGAACAGGTTTCTCTGTATCAGAATCATCAAAAGCATAGCCATAGACTTGCAATTCGAATATTTTCACCCCGTAACCGGTAGCAGCTTTAGTAGAGAAGAAACGCACATAGCGGATTTTGCGTGATACGGCAAGATTGTCGAACCATGTATCTGTACAAGCCTGCATCCCAGGCTTTCCTACACAAGTGTATGCAGTAAACCACTCAGTGTTATCTTGAGAGAAATCAACAGTATAGTCGGCAGGGCATGCACCTTCGAAAGAGAGGAGTACCATATCAATGTTGTAGAAATCTCCCAAATCAACAGTGAGCCACGCATTGTATATATTGCCCATTCCCTCTTGATTAGGCATTACCCAAAGTGAGCCGGCATTGCCATCCACTGCATTTTGAGGAGTCTCACTCCCTTCAATGGCAGTAACGGTTTTATTGAGAGCAAGGTTTTCGCCTTCGTATGCAAAAACGGTGAAAGAGGATGCGAGTATGCCTGCAGTGGCGGTCACTTGAATGTATCCTTTTTTTGTTGCCGTGAGTTTACCATCATCAATAGTAGCGGCACCGGCCGGAGTGATAGTATAGTCAATGTCGGGAGTGAGAGATAGTCCGTTCTGGTCAAGAGCCGTAATAGTGAGCGGTGTCAGTTCTCCTACCTTGGCAACACTCGGTGCTTCAACCTTGAAAGAGGTGAGTACGGGGTCGCCCGGCAGAAGTACTTTGAACTCCCAGAAGGATTGTCCCCAATCTGTAGCACGTTTGATACCCTGATACTTGATATAGCGGGCAGTGATTTTGTTATCCAACTTGATAGTCTGCCAACCTGCGGAAGCGAGACTTCTTTCCTCATGAAAGACCGTGAAGTTCTCACCATCGGTGGAATAACTGAGGTCAAACTGCGAGGCATAAGCACCTTCCCACTTAATTTGAATCAGACTGAAGATTCGTTCCTGCCCCATATCAAGGAGCCACCATTCGTCATTAGTTGACGCAGATTCCCAACGAGTGTTTTCGTTACCGTCAATAGCCTCTCCTGCATTACCGGTGGAAGCCGTTGCGGAAGCGCCATTGGATGTAAGAGCAAAATTGGTATCATATACCTCTTCTGCTGCGAAAAGAGTTAGTGTCGCCAGCAACGCTGTTGCCAGAACTGACACACGGAAATAGTTGTTTTTCATGTTTAGTTAGTTTTGTTTTATTTTTGCGCAAAGGTACTACAAATCGGGCTGATTAGAGCATTTTTTTACCATAGTGTATTCTTGTGAAATCAGTTGCATTTATAACAAACTTATTTGCGAAATTATTCCGCTACAGAAAAAGTGACTCTCCTAACCGGAGCATCGGAGTGCGGGGCGACCCAGAGTTCGTACTGAAGGGGGTCGGTGTAGAACCAAACCTTGCTTTGAAAGCCTTGTTTGTGTTCGTGCCAATAGCCGAGTTGTCCTTTAGTAAGTGTGAACTCAACCGCACGAGTTTCCCCTGCAGGAATCCATATTTTGCTAAATCCTTTCAATTCTTTAATGGGGCGTACGAGTTCGCCTGAGAGTTGGTGTGTGTAAAGTTGTGCTGTTTCATAGGCATCATAGTTGCCGGTGTTGGTGATAGTGCAACTTACCCTCACACTATCAGTCAAAGGAGTGCCGCTTATGGTTGTTTCTCCATACTCAAAAGTGGTATAACTCAGTCCATAGCCGAATGGGAAGAGTGGCTCGGTGGGTGTATCAAGCCAATAGGATGACTGTCCGATAGAGAACTGCGGACATCCGATGGGTATATCATCCAGCAGCATCGGCGGGTCGTAGGATGGTCGACCGGTGTTGTGACGGTTGTAGTAGAGAGGTATCTGCCCTACCATTTTCGGGAAGGTGACAGGTGTTTTGCCGGAAGGAACAACCTTCCCCATTATAATGTTGGCAAGTCCCGGTCCTGCCATGGTGCCCGCATGAAAACTATACAAGACCGCAGCAGCCTGTTCAATTTCCTTACCTATAGTGAGCGGACGACCTGCCATGACCACCATTACAACGGGTTTTCCGGTTCGGGCGAGTGCTTCCATCATCTGTGACTGAGCACCCGGCAGATTGAGGTCAGCACGGCAGCGTGCTTCACCGGAAAGGATGGCTTCCTCACCACAGAAAAAGAGTATTACATCCGCTTGTTTCGCCTTTTTTATCACCTTCGAGAAATCCGTATTCTTGTCACGACTATAAGTAAGACCGGGTTCATACAATAGTCTTACTTGTCCCGCATCCGCCAATTGCTGAAAAGCCATACGTGGAGTGATACTATGTTCGGGTTCTCCATCAAATATCCATGTACCCAATTGTTCTTTCTTTTGGTCGGCAAGGGGTCCACAGAGCAGGATAGTTGAATTATCAGAAGAAAGCGAGAAGGCTTTTCCGCCCGAAGACGCAAGCCTATTATTTGTATTTGTTTTTATCAATGGCAGGATGCCGTTATTTTTAAGCAAAATAGCAGACTCTTCTACAGCTGTAGTGGCAGCCTCCATAGCTTCTTCAGTGTAGTATTTCGGTTTTGTTTCCGGTGCATAGGGATTATCGAAAAGACCGAGGCGGAACTTTATCCGGAGGATGGAACGCACGCAGTCATCGATTTGGCTTTCTTTGATTTTCCCCTCTTGGAGCAGTTCTTTGAGATAGTCGTTGTAGATTAGTCCTTGCATATCCATCTCCATGCGTGCATTGAGACTACGCAGAGCGGCATCTTTTTTGTCGGCACACAGGCCATGAGGTACAAGATCGGAGCCACTCCCCCAATCGCTGACAAGCAGACCGTTGAAGCCCCATTCCTGCCGTAGCAGGTCAACATTAAGCCATTGGTTGGCTGTGGAAGGAAGCCCATTCAAATCGTTGAATGAGCACATAAGTGAGGCTGCCCCTGCATCAATAGCAGCTTTGAATGGTGGCAGATAGACATCGCGGAACTGGACCTCGGGAATCCATGTGGTGTTGTAGTCACGCCCCCCTTCAGAAGCGGAATATCCTGCGAAATGTTTTACACAGGCCGCCATTCCATTTATTTTTTTGCAGTTGTCTATTGTAGTATCTTGCTGATAGCCCCAGACGGTGGCAGCTCCCATAACGGAGGTGAGATAGGTATCTTCACCATATCCTTCGGCAATCCGCCCCCAGCGCGGATCTCGTGCAACATCAACCATTGGTGAGAATGCCCACTTTATTCCCGCCTGCAATGCCTCTTCGGCAGTGAGACGAGCGGCATATTCTATTAGTTCGGGATGCCATGTAGCAGCTTGTCCGAGCGGAATGGGATAGATGGTTCTAAAGCCATGTATAACATCGCGGCCGACGAGAAGTGGAATACCCAAACGGCTTTCTTCCACTGCTATCTTCTGGAGGCGGTTGACATTATCCGCTCCGACACAATTAAGTAATGCACCACATTGTCCTGCTCTGATTTGCCCTTCGAGGTCAGGTGTGATATAGCCGCCCTCAAGTTGGTTCATCTGACCAATTTTTTCCTCCAATGTCATTTGCAGAAGAAGTTGGTTGATATGTTTTTCCTGCTCATCACCGGCTGTACAGGAGGAGAGGAACAACATAATGCTCAAGAAGAACAGAAGTGATGTATTGGTTTTCATCTTTCCGACTGACATGTTTTGTTTTTTTACAGGCATTATCATAAGGTAGTAAATGTTCTTTTGATGTTGCGACAGTCCTACGACTTTGATTGCTTACTGTATGATGTTACAATTCAACAATGATAGTCTCTACAGAATTGGCAGGGAGAGTGATATCTGCCATATAGTCTTCAATCTGTAGTGTAAGTGTTTTAGGTTGTTTGCTTTGGTTGAGAGCATTGATTGCAATTGTTCCTTGTGGTTTCTGCACTGCACAGATATGCAAATCAGGGTCTTGGGGTTCAGTGATACCGAGGACAATATCCCCCGGTCGCATGGAGCGTGAGAATTGTTTGAGTGCATAATAGTAAGGCGTGAAATAAACGATGTCGTTCTGATAGTCCACCATCACCTGCGCCGCAGCAAAGTTGTTGACATGGTTGGGTCCTCCGATACTATCGAGCACAATGTTCCAATCGCAGAATCCCGTCATCCAATGGTTAAGTCCGTCAATAATATAGCCTGCATAACGATGAACAGGAGCGTAAGCAGGATGCCAGTCAGGCCAGAAGGGAGTGGAATATGCCCAATCGGTAGCACAATTGTTCCACCAGAAAGCATCGTTGTTGAACCAACCGGATTCTTTGAATCCGGCGAAGTCGCTTACACCCGGCCATGGGTCACAACCGAGATTATCGATGCATCCTTCGGTATGAAAGAGCGTTTTATCAGGATAGAGAGCATGAATAGAATCAAGCACTTGAGGAAAGCAACTGACGGTGCTCCCATACCAGTGAATAGCC
>CAJOPG010000093.1 GCA_905236355.1 Paludibacteraceae bacterium
ACCCGAGTACAAAGGCACTGTACCGTATGCCACTTGATCCGTCTGCAAGGTGTTTCCGTCTCCGTCTTTCCATGTGATAGTATAAGTCGGAATCTGGATATCCAGTGTTACTCGTTTCAATTTAGGCTGACTATACGGATAGATACTTCTAATCATCAATACATAATTGCCTGCCGGAACGCTGCTCAAATCCCAAGGAGTTGCTTGTGTGAAGATTTGGTCGCCTGTAGTAGCACGCTCTCTGCCCATTGTGTATTCAGCCACCAAATTATTGCCACTGAACAACTGCATGATATATTGGTGACCATTAGAACAATTAGTTTCTTCTGTCACGGTATAACTACCCGGGTAGATAAGATTAACTCTCCATGCTGCCCAACTATAGATATTCGGTGCATCACCGGGACCTATATCAAAGTAGTCACTATTCGTTCCCCACCATGCCATATTCTCACTCACTTCGCCCATGTTGACCTTATTCAGCGTGTTCGGCAAATCTACGGTTGTACCTGTCAGTTGCGGGATAGGCAAGAACTGAGCATAATAAGTTACATTAGCGGTTGGGATATCTGTGCTATTCACCATACTGCCATTGGTAGCGCTGCTAAACCAACCGATAAAGACATAACCGGTCTTGGTAGCTATAGGCAATGTACCGATAGGATCTCCGATTGCAATCTCTGAAGTGGCTGTAGCACATGTCCCCCCATTAGCGGTTGCGTTCCATGTGATAGTGTGCGATGTGAGAAGTGCTTCGCACTCAAGCGTTATACTCTTGAGATTAGGATGGGACCATTCCATTGCGGATGTAACCCGCAAGGTATATACACCTGCTGGTACAGTGCTCAAATTCCATTTGGTGGTTTGTGGGAAGGTCAAATCACCTCCGCCAGAAGTCCAAGTAGCCGTAGTGGTGTATTCAGAAATCACATTATTGCCGTTCAGCAGTTGTAGTCTGTACTGGTGTCCGTCTGTATAATAACCGGTTTCTGACACAGAGTATTCTGCAGGATAACTCAGATATACACTCCATTCTGCATAAGCCGTCGGCACTTGTATACCACCCGGATTCAGGTTAAAGTAATCGGTATTATACCAAGTCAGATTGTTGCTTACAGCCGAATAGTTGGCTTTATTCAGCGTTGCCGGTAATTCAACAGCACCGCTGACAGCCATTCCGTTCCAAGTTATATTGACTGTCTGCGCTACAGCCCCTGTGCTGGAAATAGTGACAGTTGCGTTGCCGCTACCTGCGTTCGATGGAGTTAGCGACAGAGTGACTGCTGCGCCTGCTGCTACTTGAGCCGGTGTGAGGCTGGCAGGTGAGACTGTAAGTGCGGCATTGTTGCTACTGATAGTCGCATTCTCTGTCAGATTTGCACCGCTGACGGATATAGTATTTGTACTCGTAGTAGCAACCATCACATCGCCGAAAGCCACAGATGTCGGCGAGACTGATAATGACGGAGTAGAAGAATTGTTGGCAATAACAATACTTGCATTCAGTTTGTTCATACCCGTACTTGCTTCCCATATGTTATTGTTTGCAAACCGCACAGCGTAACTTGGATTTGAGGCCAGTGTCGAATAAGCATCCGGTAGATAGAGATAGAGTTGATAGGTGCCGGTTGCAATATTGGCAGGAAGAACTAGTTCTTCGTTTACAGTGCTTACCACTCCGTTGGGTTTCCATCTTCTCGGGTCAGATGTCAACGGAATGGAGTATGTATTATCGTTATTTTTGAGAACAATGTATGCAGTACGCTCGTTGTAGAGAGGAGCAAAACCCACATTCTTGATCTGCATATAGACCGACATCGTTCCGCCCGGTGCCGCTTGGGTTGTGTAGGTACCATTCAACAACTGGAACCGATAGCCTAAATGAACTCGAAGAGAGTCATAGGTGCCATTGCTGCGCCACTGGTTAGTCATTGCCGGAGCGTACCCTTGATTTATAAAGGTATAGTGAAGACGGCTGGTCTCCGCTATAGTATTTGCATAGGAGGCTTTCGTTTGCGCTTGAGCGGTACGAGTCTCATTTGTCTCTCCACCATTCGGCACATAAAGTGTTTCCTGTGCAAGATACGGTTTTTGTGTTGCTGTATCGGAGTAAGTGCCCTGGTCCTGTCCTCCATAGAGAAAAGCATCGTTATGGTGACCGATACGCGCTTTGGCAGTGCCCGTGTATGCCTCAGAGGATGACAAGGGTGTAGTATTGCCGATATAACCGGTTTTGAAAAGCGGAGTACGGATCAGAATCGTACGGTCTGCAGGTACAGCATCCAACAATGCATCTACTACGCTCCGACGATTCGCATTCATTGTCGTAACATGGTTCCCAAAGTTCTGGCTATAGTACCATTCGCCCCATGAGCCTACAAAACCGACTTGAAAACAATATATCACATCAGCATTCGCTTGCCATTTGGGGGCCAATTGGGAAATATGTTGTTGCACAATATTCAATGGGGCATCAACTCCGGTGTCGTTAGCGTTAGAATTAGTATAAGCATAGCGGACAATGGCTTTCATACCATAGTTGCGCAGAACCTGCATATCCTCGTCAAAGGCATTGATGATTTGGCTCGGCAATGTGGCAGTGCTCTTGAAGTTATCCAGATAATATACTATCAGAATTAACGACCCCTTATCATTGGCATGCGTGGTCAGTTGACTTTCATTATTTTTGACGGCATAGGGGGAATCGGTTGTTAGAACTTGCTCATAGTGGTAGTAGAATCCACGCTCGGGGTTTGCAAAAATAGTGGAATTATCCACAGTATAGGTAACTTGACTTCCTGACGGGTCTGGATTGGGAATCGGATCAGGGTCATCGGGTATCTCGCCGTCATAGTCAAGGGTAATGCTTTTTAGTTTAGGTTGTCCCCATTCAGTTGCATTTTTCACGCGGATGGTGTATTCGCCTGCCGCTATATTGCTTAAATCCCATTTGACCGTTTGTGTACAACTTTGATTCCCTGCCCCCCAGGCACAGTCTACTGTAGCATAAGACGAAACAACTGTATTCCCGCTCATCAACTCCAACGACCAGTTATGACCATTGTCACAATACGAGACTTCTGAAATAATATATTGTCCGGGATAGCGAAGCCACACATTCCATGTGGCCCAGCGGTCAAGATTGCCGGCATCAGTCGGTCCGAAGTCAAAGTACTCGGTATTGTACCAGGTCATAGTATTGATATAATCAGATACATTGCTTTTATCTAATGTAGTAGGAAGTTGTATGCCGTTAGAAGAGTTGCCTCCGCTGCCGGAATTGCTTGTAGCGGTCCAACTGACGCTCACAGTCTGTGAGGTGGCACCCGTACTGGCAACAGTCACCATAGCAGTACCGCTACCGGCGACTGTAGGCGTCAGCGACAAAGTGACTGTCGCACCGGCTTGAGCATTAGCCCTTGTAATGTTGGTCGGCGATACAGTCAGTGCCGCATTGCTGCTACTGATAGTCACATTATTTGTCAGATTGCTGCCGGTCACCGTAAAGGTCTGTGTGGTTGTGCTGCCTATAGTCACACTGCCGAAGCTGGCAGACGACTTGGATAACGACAATGCCGGCGTGGCAACCGCACCGGCAGAAACGGTGATACTCGCATTCAGATTATTCATACCTGTAGATGCGTCCCACACTCCCGTATTGGCAAAACGCACGGAGAAACGCGGGTCAGAAGCCAAAGACGCATACTTGTCAGGCAAATTGAGATAGAGCTGGTAAGTGCCTGTCGGGATATTTGATGGCAGAGTCAGAGTCTCGTTAATTGTAGTAGTGGCGCCATTGGGGAGCCATGTGCGCGGGTCGGACTGCAACTGAACGGAATAGGTGTTAGTGCCGTTTTTCAGTACTATATAGACAGGACGCTCATTATATAACGGTGCATAGCCCACATTCTTCAGCGATATATTGACCGACATTGTGCCGCCTGCAGTTGCTTGGTCGGAATAAGTACCACTTACCAGTTGATAGCGGTAACCCATGTTTCTGTCAAGCGTTTGATAAATGCCCGAAGAACGCCAGCGATCGGTAACCTCCGTTGCATATTGCGAACCGCAGAAAGACCAATGGTAGGTACTCATTTCAGACTCTGCTTGAGTATATACTGTTCTCGCCAGATTGTTATCTTCCACATTGGTTTCACCGCCGTTAGGCACATACAGCGTTTCGTTGGCAATGTATGTTCTCACGGCAGGGTCATCCGATTTACTGGTGCTGGCATAAGTTCCGGCATTCCCCCAATCGTTGAGGAAGGCATCGTTGTGATAACCAAGGCGTGCCTGCGGGATATTGGCATTGTAGGCCTGCGAAGCCGTCAAGGCGGTGGAATGACCCAGAAACTCAGTTTTAATCATTCCGTAGCGTACCAACAAGAAGCGGTCTGCAGGACAAGCATCCAGCATCGCTTGCAATATCTGACGCCTGTTATCATTCATTCTTTGTGACTCATTCGTATGATTCGAACTGTAATACCATTCACCCCATTGTCCTACGAAGCCCGTTTCGAGCACATAAATGACATCCGCGTTTGCAGTTAAGGCATTTTGGAGTTTGGCGATATGCCTTTTAGTCCAAGTCACCGTTGCATCGTTGTTACTGTTCCAGTCGTATGCAAAACGTAGTACGCACTTGAACCCCTTTTCGCGCAACACCTGCATATCCTCGTTAAAACCGGTCACTATCTCGTCAGGAAGTTCTTGTGAACGGAAATTTCCCAGATAGTAAATCATCATTACGAGTGTTTGTGTCTCACGATCACCATCTTCGTCAAAAAACCAATCATCAATTTTATTTTTCAACAGATGATTGTTTGTTCTGGTCAGCATTGTTTCTCCACCAATCTCTTCAGTAAAGCCGCGTTCCGGATTGCGGAAGATGGTGGTATTGTCCGCTGTATAGGTAACCGAAGTTGCCATAGCTGTCCAATAGCAAACGAGGAGAACAAATAAAGCATACAATTTCTTCATAGGTATTATATTTTAGAGTTTCCCGTTTATTTTCACAGATGGGACAGAAAATTACAATATTTGTAATATCCGTCCCATCTATAATCTGCCATTACCGGCTTAGTGCATTACCTTTCTCACTTTCCCGTCCTTCACAAGGAGGTATATGCCATGCGGCAATGTGCCGCCATCGGTTACCTCGCGCCCCATGCAGTCGAAGATACGGGCACCTGACCAGTCGGCGGGATAATCGGGTTCTATCA
The DNA here is from genome assembly GCA_905236355.1 of Paludibacteraceae bacterium. Classification (GTDB taxonomy): domain Bacteria; phylum Bacteroidota; class Bacteroidia; order Bacteroidales; family Paludibacteraceae; genus Colicola. Next base: position 5,223 of record CAJOPG010000093.1, read on the forward strand.
CCTCCGTGGGTGTAGCACATTCACAACCAAGCGTCAGACTCTTCAGTTTGGGTTGTGCCCATGGAAATACATTGCGGACAAGCAATGTATATGTACCTACAGGTAAGAGACTCAAGTCCCATGCCGCTGTATAATCGATTGTTCCCACATCCCATGTGCGAAGCGTGTTGTAAGATGCCACCGTATCTCTGCCCGCATCCAAGAGACGCAGACTGAATTCGTGTCCGGACCCGGATTCCGGTGCATAAACCACTGCGGAGACAGAATAACTTTTCGCACAACGCAGATTGACCTTCCATTCCGCCCAGCGGTCAAGATTGGCGGCATCGGTGGGGCCGAAATCAAAGTAGTCGGTATTGTACCAAGTCATATCATCGCTATAACTGTTGACATTGGCTTTATTCAGTGTTCCGGGCAGGTCAACCGCCTCAGGGTCGGGCGTCGGGTCGGTGCCAGGATTCGCAGATCCTGTTACTTGTACAGAAGCATTCAGACTATTCATACCTGTAGAGGAGTTCCATACATCCGCATTGGCAAAACGCACCGCATATTTGGGATTGGAGGCAATAGAAGAATAAGCGTCCGGTAGATAAAGATATAGTTGATAGGTGCCGGTTGAGATATTGGAGGGGAGAGTTATTTGCTCATTGATGGTGGTAGTAACTCCGTTTGGCAACCATGTGCGCGGGTCGGACTGCAACTGAACGGAATAGGTGTTAGTGCCGTTTTTCAGCACTATATAGGCAGGGCGGTAGTTGTAGAGCGGTGCATAACCCACATTCTTCAACTGTATCTTCACTGACATCTTGCCTCCCGGTGCCGCCTCATCGGCATAAGTCCCGCTCAAGAGCTGGTATCGATAGCCGAGATTACGGTTGAGTTCGTCGAAGGTTCCATTGTTTCTCCACATATTGGTTACTGTTTCAGAGTACCCACTCTGGATGAAAGTCCAGTGAAGCCGGCTCATTTCGGCAACTGTTCTATCATGCGATGCTTCAGTAGCGGCTTGATTGGCATCAGTGATGTCGCTTTCTCCGCCAATCGGCACATAGAGTGTCTCTTGAGCAAGGTATGGTTTCTGCGTAGCAGTATCGGAATATGTCCCCATATTGTCTGCCCCATAGAGGAAAGCATCGTTGTGATGTCCGAGACGAGCTTTAGGAGTTCCGGTGTAGGCTTCTGCAGCCGTTAATGGATTGGTATTGCCTATATAGCCTGTCTTGAAGAGCGGAGTACGGAGTTGTATGCAGCGGTCCGCAGGGACTGTATTGAGTAGTGTGTCTATAAGCTGACGACGGCTGGTATTAATCTTGCTTGATTGATTGCCATAGTTGCTGGTATAGTACCATTCGCCCCATGCTCCGATAATCCCTGCTTGGAATACAAAAATCACATCGGCATTATTCTGCCAGTGTGATTTATATTGATTGAGATGACTCTGCACAATGCTGAGCGGAGCATCAACAGCAGTTTCGTTTTCTACATCTTTAGTATATGCAAACCGCACGATACACTTCATTCCATAACTGCGTAGCACTGCCATATCCTCATCGAAACCATTGAGAATCTTGCTTGGCAGGGTAGCCGTGTTTTTGTAGTTGTCCAGATAGTAGAGAACAAGTATCAGCGACCCTTTATCGTTGTTTGCATGAGCGGTCAAATAGTTTTCACGCCCTTTGACGCAGTTGGGTCTGCTTTCGGAAATTGTTCGTTCCAGCATGGTAATGAATCCGCGCTCGGGGTTGGGAAAAATAGAAGAGTTGTCGGCAGTATAACTAACCGACGCTGCTTGCAGACCCAGAGGGAGCACGACAACTGCCATCAGCAACATGATTTTGGAGGAAAGACGATTCATAAATAGCCTGTTTTGATTTGTACGCCGCAAAGTTAACTTTTCCTTTGGGAACGAAATAACATTCTATATCATTTTTGCCGGAAATGTGCTAATCAGTGCTGCCACTAACAATGCAACTGTTTTATTTATAACATCATGCATCACCTGTTATTCCTCATTTTTTCGAAACCTTACGAAAAGCCGATTCCACTTTCTCACAGATGGTACCGGATCGTCTGTTGCCGGATTGTCTGTTTATTGATGATAGGTTGTTTACCCTATATATTGATATATTGGGTTAACCCGTTGGCGGAATAAAGAAGCTACGGAATCGCATTGCGACTCCGTAGCGGAATATTTGGGTTCAATAGGTCTTCACCATTATTATCAGAGTTGTGCACCGAGTGTATTGTAGCGCACGCCGTCACGGATGATGACAACCTGTCCGTTTTCAACCACCTTTACTGCTTTAGGAGCAATTTCCAGATTCTCAACAGCGGTAGGAACATCGCTACCGGTCTTCACGCGAATGGCATACACATTCAAGCCTTTGGCTACACTATATATCATCAAAGAAGTTGCATCACCGCTGTACTTATAGGTAATATATTCCAAAGCATCGCCGCCAACTTTGACAGTCTTTACAGTTGTACCAAACTCTGTATCAAAGTTCAAGTCTCTGATATTCGAGTCGCCCGATGAAGATGACATTGCCCATACTTCAATGAAAGCACCATTACTTACAGGGAAAGAGATTGTACGAGCATTAGCCTTACCTGCACCACCCAATTTCAGGCGCTTGGTAAACTTTATTTCCTCATCTGCGCCGGTCCAAGTTTTATTATTGCCATCTATCATTACAAAGGCGTTATATTTGTTATTGTCATCCTTTGTATCACCCGCAGTTACTGTCAAACCATCAACAGTAAACGAAGCGATGATAGAGTCACCAGACATTATGAAGGTTGAAGTATCCCAATCTTCCACATTCCACATCTTCACTTCAGCATTGATTGCCATAGCAGCAAAGAGGGTAGCTGCAAGAAATAACATCTTTTTCATGATTGTAAAAATTTTATTAGGGTTAATCTATTAAAAAAGGGGATGCTGAAACGAGTTCTAACAATCTGCTTCGCTGTGCAGCATGACCCCATTGATTTGTGTATTTGTAGTTATTCGGCAACGCGGGCGCCAAGCAAATTGAACTTCTCGCCGTTGCGCAGGATGTAAACCTGACCGTTCTCAATTATCTTCTGAGCCTTAGCAGCCTCACTGCGAAGATTTTCTACGGGAGTAGTACCTTCTTCTACATGCACACCGAAGATATTGATAGTATTGACAACAACCGTTATTACAATTTCAC
>CAJOPG010000094.1 GCA_905236355.1 Paludibacteraceae bacterium
AACAACAGAATATATCTATGGCAACACAAGAGGAAACCTTCAAAAAAATGGTAGCGCACTGCAAGGAATACGGATTCGTGTTTCCCTCCAGCGAGATCTACGACGGACTCGGCGCTGTGTATGACTATGGTCAGAACGGAGTTGAGCTCAAGAACAACATTAAGCAATATTGGTGGCAGTCAATGACATTACTGCACGAAAACATTGTCGGCATTGATGCCGCCATTTTCATGCACCCCACCACTTGGAAGGCCTCTGGTCATGTGGACGCGTTCAATGATCCACTCATTGACAATCATGACTCCAAAAAACGCTATCGCGCCGATGTACTCATTGAAGACCAGATAGCCAAATATGACGAGAAGATAGACAAAGAGATAGCCAAAGCCGCCAAACGCTTCGGCGAAACTTTTGATGCCGAACTCTTCCGCCAAACCAATCCGCGCGTGCAAGAGCACATCCAGAAACGGGATGCCCTGCATGAGCGTTATCAGAAAGCGATGAACGCTAACGATTTGGAAGAACTTAAACAGATTATTCTGGATGAAGAAATTGTATGCCCCATCAGCGGCACCCGCAACTGGACGGATGTCCGTCAGTTTAACCTGATGTTTCAGACAGAAATGGGCTCTACTGCCGACGGTGCCATGAAGATATATCTCCGCCCCGAAACGGCACAGGGCATCTTTGTCAATTTTCTGAATGTCCAGAAAACCGGTCGAATGAAAATACCTTTCGGTATCGCACAAATAGGCAAAGCATTCCGTAATGAGATTGTTGCCCGTCAGTTTGTCTTCCGTATGCGCGAGTTTGAGCAGATGGAAATGCAGTTCTTTGTCCGTCCGGGCGAAGAACTCCAATGGTTTGAACATTGGAAACAGTTCCGCTTGCGTTGGCACAAGGCACTCGGTCTCGGTGATGAAAAATACCGTTTTCACGACCATGACAAACTGGCACATTATGCCAATGCTGCTACCGACATCGAGTTCCTCATGCCATTTGGTTTCAAAGAAGTAGAGGGTATTCACAGCCGTACTAATTTCGACTTGAGCCAGCATGCCAAGTTCTCGGGTAAGAAAATTGAGTACTTCGACCCTGAACTGAACCAAAGTTACACACCTTATGTAATTGAAACATCCATTGGCGTGGACCGTATGTTTCTGAGCGTGATGTGTGCTGCATACAAAGAAGAACCGCTGGAAGGTGGCGATACCCGTGTGGTTCTATCACTCCCTCCCGTATTGGCACCCGTCAAAGTCTGCGTAATGCCATTAGTCAAGAAAGACGGTCTGCCCGAGAAGGCAAAAGAAATAATGGATATGTTGCGTTTCGACTTCAAGACCGTTTATGACGAGAAGGACTCTATCGGCAAACGCTATCGCCGCCAAGATGCTATTGGCACCCCCTTCTGCATTACGGTGGATCATGACACATTGCAAGACAACTGTGTCACTATCCGTCATCGTGATTCAATGCAACAAGAGCGTGTCCGCATTGAAGACCTGCACACCATTATTGGAAAGGCTGTGGATATGAAGGAACTGCTTCGGAAACTATAATAAACCCAAATCGGTCATTAGCGTTTTGGGTTAAATATATCCTGTTTCAAGAAAGGGACTGCCTGTACACAGTCGGTTGGGCAGTCTTTTTTTGTTCTGTCACTCTGCACAACATCTATTGCCACTCCCGCACCTTCTGCCATGCTTGTCGTTGCCACGACGGCAGTGCAGGCATAAGGATGGTTTCTGTGCGATGTATATGTTCTATCTGAAAGTGTTGCCATGGAGGCAGATACGACAGTAGCAGTACATCACAATCTGCATTCTGCATCAACGTTCTGTCTTTGAAAGCATCACCCAGCAACCACAAATAGTTTCTCCCCTTATAGTTGAAAGAGAACATATCTTTCCCGCTGATATCAATCACCTCAGGTTCATTCAGCATCTGCTTTTTCCTATGCGGTTCACTGACGCGTAATGCTGCCTCTGCGCTGTCGGTAAGCAGCATACACTGCCGCCCGTTTTGTACAAAAACAAGATTATAGCGAGAGGTATTGTATATTACCATCTCTTGTGTGTGGGCAATGTGATACAGATGACAGGACTGTAATGCCACGACCGACAAGAGGGTTGCCGCAAGCGGGAAAAGCCATTGCCACCGACGATGCTCCAGCCATACTGCCACCAACAAAGCTACACACACCAGACCTGCAGCCACTGGAAACGTTATCCCTACATTCGCCGTGGCATAGGGCCAGCTCTCAATCTCACCCATCACCCGATTAACGATGCCCACTTCCCCACGCAGGCCCCATCCTACCCAACTGCCTACAAGAGTGCCTGCCAGAGGAAAGTACAATATCGCCGTATAAAGCATCAGTTGGGCGGCCGGAATAATAAAGAAGTTGGTCAATGCGAAAAAGTTGGCTGTCTGCGAAAAATAATATAGAGTAAAGGGCAATGTTCCGATTTGTGCCGCCACCGATATAATGAATAAATCCCACACCCAACGCAACAATTTGAAGCGGGAGTGACACAGAGGTGAGAGTTGTTTATAGAAGAACACTATAGAGAGTACTGCAGCATAGCTGAGTTGGAAACTGACAGAGAACAGCGAACGGGGCGAAAATACCAGCGTAAGGAAAGCAGCCGCAAAGATGATATTATAGGTATTGGTATCGCGGTTCAATGCAGCACCCACGGCAAACAGAGAGAACATCAGCGATGCCCGCACTACCGACGGGGACAATCCCGTCAGGAAAGCATATACCCACAGGCAGAGTACTATCAACACTGCATTCATCCAACGTCTCCATCGTTGCCCGTATTGCACCGGGTACAGCCCGAATACTGTCAGCAACATCAATACTGCCCCATATACAATACCCGTATGCAAGCCGCTCACTGCCAACACATGCGAAGCACCTGCCGCCGCCCATTGCCGACGAGTGTCAGCAGAGAGATAAAACTTGTCACCCAAAGTAAGAGCCGCCAACACACCCAAGTCATCCCCCTGTATGCCTGCCTCTTGCAGCAGCCCTGAGAGCCTGTGCTGCAACCGCTCTGCCGTTGCGACAAGAGAATGAAGATCAGTGTGCCCTATAGGCTTCCACTCATCCGCCCGAACATAACAAACCGAGGCTATTCCCCGCAATGCAAGCCACTCGTCATAGTCAAACTCATCCGGATTACCTCTATTGGAATGACGAAGCGCTGTATGCACCACCAACCGATCTCCTTGAGTAATGAGCAAAGCCGAAAAATCCCGTTCCAATGTGCAGAGAGTACGACTGTGAGTATCATCATATCGGGAGCACAGACTATCCGGTATCGGCTGTACAACGCCCTCAAAGCGAATCGTCCGGTTGAATTCCCGAGGTACAGAGGTTACTTGCAGTAGAAAATATCTCTCCTCATCCATATAAGCAGGTGCCGCCCCGTAAAAAGACACCGGTGCGACATAGCGCCATACAATAATACCCGCCATCAATGGAAGTAACAACAATAGGAATGGTACCTTGCGAAACAGCTTCATTGCTTGGTATTAACGGATTATAGCCTCTACTATCAGAGTAGGCGGCGCTGGATGAAAGGACAAGGGATGGTCGGTTTTCTGCCAAGCAAGGCTCTACTCGGCATCACCTTTCAATTTGAGTATCTGCGTCTCCGGATCTTTGGCACAGAACACGGCACTACCCGCCACTAAGACATCCGCCCCTGCTTCAAAGAGTTGCCCGGCATTGCCGGTGTTGACTCCTCCGTCAATCTCTATGAGTGTATTGAGCCGGTTGGAGTCAATATATTGCCTTACACGGCGCAAGCGGGAATAGGTGTCTTCTATGAAACGCTGACCGCCATACCCTGCAAAGACCGACATCAGTAGCACCATATCCACATTTTCCACATACGGCAGCAGGCGCTCCACATCTATATCAGGATTGATGGTGAGGCAAGTGCGACACCCCTTGTCACGAATCAGTTTCAGTATCGGACGCGGGTCATCCACAGCCTCCAAATGGAAACCTACCGACCATGCTCCTGCATCCACAAAACGCTCTACATACTTCTCCGGATGCGTTATCATCAAATGAACATCTAACGGTTTGGTACACTCCTTTTTGAGCACTTCCATAATAGGGAACCCAAAGGATATGTTAGGAACAAATACGCCATCCATCACATCAATGTGCAGCCATTCCGCTGCACTACGATTAATCATCTGTATCTCATCAGAGAGATGCCCGAAATCAGCAGACAAAAGAGAGGGAGATATATATCGCATAAAGTAGAGTTAATATTGTTTGGGATAAAGTTAATATCATTGCCTTTTGATTGTGCAAAGATACAACGAATTATTGACAAGTAAAAATGAATAATGACAAACGATAAGTATAAATGGACACACGACAGGTAAAAACAAATACCGACAACCCTCAAGTATCCTGAGCATTTGCAACCATTACACACAAAGAACCGTTGTGTCATGCTCAAAACGAGTTACCATAAGCATAAGAAGGGCCCAAGACCCCTATTGATTTGTAAGGAGTTATAATCCCCAATCGGGCATTAGACCAAATAATATGAATTGTTAATGTTTATTTTTGGAGGTTATTCTATTTATGCTTTTGTCCTTCTATTTTTGCATCTTTTTGATTTTCGTTTGTTTACAACACCCGCACTTCCTCTCTCCATTTGCACAAGTCCTTTTGGGAACTCCGGGCGCCCTTACTCAAACCCAAAATCTGCTCAAAATATATTGACATAAACAATAAACTCTAATGCCCAATTGGGGATAAGACGTCCGTCCTTTTAACAATAAACCGCTTTTTATGCGCCAAAATGGTCGCGCTCTGCAAAACACTTGCACATGCTATATTTTCTTCCTATATTTGCTCACTTTTCCACGCCACTTTGCTTTTGCAGTTGGGGAATAAGTAAGGAAACCACGAAACACAATCTAATACAAAAATGAAACACAACTCTCTCCTTGCGGGCTTTCTGCTCGTATGCTTTACACTTTTCTTCACACCCGTCCGGGCGGATATTGATATGCAAGCGCATGTCGCCTCTGATGAAGGCAAGGCTGCATACACCGCTTATGCGGGAAAACAAGCCAATTATTACACAGGGAACTATACCTATGCGACAATGATTACACAAACCGGTAATACATTGTTCGGCACTATCAATACCCTGATGGGTAATACTTGTCTTAATGGTAATAGCGGATATAGTTACAATAATTTGCGAAACAACTATATCAATGTTGATAGAGACTTGAATAATAGCAGCAATATCATTGGTTATTACGACGGCAGTTCTTTTAGTGGGACTTGGGACAGCGGCACAACTTGGAATCGTGAACATACATGGCCGCAATCCAAGTTCAAAGGATCCAACAGTTCCGGAACATCAATCCCCATTGGTTATGATATGCAGTCTGTTCGCCCTGCCAGTACTGCCGTGAATAGTAGTCGCTCTAATACGGCTTATGGTGAAAGTTCGGGATATTATGATCCTAATGAAATATCCATAAACAACACAGCCTATAAGTCTGTCAACAATGGTACATATCGCGGGGACTGCGCACGTGTGATTTTATACGACTATGTCGTTTATGGCAAATGGGGGAATTATTCCAATAGCTTGTATAAATCCACTGTTACTGCCGATTTGTTGACACAGATTGGCACTAATAATAACTCTGTATTTGAATCCCTGACCATCCTTTTAAAGTGGCATATGCAAGACCCTCCTTCTCTAACGGAGATGGTCCGCAATGACGGAGGGCAAACTTATCAGGGTAACCGTAACCCATTTATTGATTATCCGGAATTGGCAATCAATATGCTGAAAGATCAAACAGGAGTAACCGCCTATGCAGTTACATACAACATTTCGGGAACGGCATCTCCAGCATATACCTATACCACACAATACGGATTTGTTACTTACTTGACTGACTCGAACGGAAGTCACCCTACTTCCGTTACGGTAACAGGTGCCACTGCCAATTATGAGTCGTCTTTAGGACGCCTTACGCTGACCAATGTAACCGGTGCAGTAACCATTTCCACTACTACTACTCCGGAAATCATTGTTTCTGAAACTTCTGCGACTGTTCAACCGACTTTGATAAACGAAACCGGCACTCAAACCATCATAGTCAGCGGATATAATCTTACAGGGAATATCTCATTGGCTATTAGTGGAACTAATCGTGCCATGTTCTCTGTCAGCCCGGCCTCTATTGCCAAAGCAACCGCCAATAGTGGGAATACCACTGTAACAATCTCCTATACCCCGACCGCCACCGGAACACATACTGCCACATTAACTCTCTCCAGTCAAGGAGCAACAAGCCAAACAATTGCTCTTTCCGGTTCATGCTCTGTAGCAAAAACCGTCACATGGTATGTCAATGGTTTGGAATATACTACCGGCAATCCCACCACTTCCGTAGCAACAGGAGGAAAAGTTACAACATTACCCACAACTCCTGCCGACTTGACAGGGTGCGAGAAGACATTTGCCGGTTGGACCAATACAACTATTCCCACAGAAACAGATACTGAGCCGATAGTGCTATTCACAGATGCAGAAACATCTCCTGCAATTTCTGCAAATACAAACTTCTATGCAGTATTTGCTGATGTGTCAGACGCTTCGGTCACAACGAGCATGAGTTCTTTCTCAATGACAGAAGCCGATATGGATGATAACATCCACTATATAGCAGAAAAAGGCACCGCTAATACAGCCCCCGTGATAAATAGCAATATCATTCGTATATACCAGAATGGAGGCAAACTGACGATTACTCCTAACAATGGCGTTATCATAACAGCGATAACAATTGGTTCTTCAATGAACACCATAGTAACCTACTCCGTTGATAACGGGACCACAAGCCCAGAACAATCCATCAGTGCTAACGCAACATTTACGCTGAACAATATCAGTGCCACTACATCTGTCATATTCACATGCACCGGAACTTCTTCTTCCTCTCGCCTATATATCAACTATCTGAGTGTCACTTATGATGGAAGCGGAGCAACCAGCGCTACGGGTTATACCACTACATGCGGAGCAAGCAGTTGTACTCTTACGAGTATCAATCTTGATACAAGTGGTGTACATACGACATTCAATATTGGAGACACATTCTCCTATATGGGCTTAGTGACAACAGCTGTGTACTCTGATTGTGCCAATTCGTCTGTAACACCTACATCTGTCTCCACTCCCGATATGAGTACGACCGGAGAGAAGACGGTGACAGTAACATATACCGAGAATGGAGTTACAAAGACCGCCACCTATACCATCACCGTCTATGACTTCCGTGCGACTGCAGCTACCGATATCACTTCCTCCTCCTTCATCGCCAACTGGACCACCGCAGGTACAAACACTTACACCCTTGATGTCTATATAGGAACCACTACCGCTACCACTACACAAGAAGCCGCTACATTCTTGCAAAAAGATTTCAAAACAAACGGTATAAGTGATTGGACAATAAGCAATGTATCCGGCTATAGTAGCGTATGGTCACATAACAGTTCATACGGTGCGTATGCCACAGCCTATGTTAGTGGCACAAGATATGCCGCGGATAGTTGGCTTATATCACCCGACATCGACCTAACGGATGCCGCATCCGCGACCCTCTCCATGCACCATGTGTTTAGATATGCTGCCACCGTCTATTTGAAGATATCAACCGATGGTGGCAGTACATGGACAACTCTCTCACCATCTAATTGGACAACAGCAACGAATTGGACATTTGTCGATTCAGAAGTGGATCTGACAGCGTATGCAGGTAATACCGTTAAAATAGGTTTTGAGTATGTATCTACTACTTCAGCCGCACCTACATGGGAAATAGAGACTATATCGGTTGCAGGAACAAGAAATGTCACCACCTACACCTCTTCTATTGAGCATGTCAGCGGTTATCCCAAGACCGTGACAGGTACCTCGGCCGTCGTGACAGGTTTGGAAGCGGAAACCACCTATAAATATACAGTTACACCCAACGGCGGCTCTGTTTCGAACGAAATAGAGGTGACCACTACCGCTACCGCTCCCACAACGGCGAACTACTCCGTCTATCACCAACTTGAGCAACTTGACGGGACCTATACTACCGAAAACACTGAAGTTCTGTCAGAAACTATCGGCACTGCCGTTACGCCTGCGACACTGACTTACACAGGCTTCACCGCCCCATCCACACAGACGGTTACAGTTGCTGATGATGGATCTACTTCTGTTACTTATCAATACGCCCGCAATAGCTATACACTTGCATGGAATGTAAATGGTGGGGACAACCTGACAGGCAACTATACTAACGGTTCTGTAAAATACGGCACCACTATTGTAGCACCTGCCAACCCGACACGCACATGCTACAATTTCAGCAATTGGACACCTGCAATAGCGGAAACTATGCCCGCGGAGAATACCACCTATACGGCCCAATGGAGTGATATCCTTACTTATATTATCACTTGGAAGAATAATGACGGCACCACATTGAAAACCGATATTGATGTAGAATGTGGGACAACGCCTACTTACACGGGTGTCACTCCCACCAAGCCTTCAACCGCGCAATACACATACATCTTCAGCGGTTGGACGCCTGCTATTGTGGCAGCAACGGATGATGCTGTATATACAGCTACTTATAACCGTACGATAAATACTTATACTATCACATGGAAAGACGGAGACGGAAACACCTTGCAGACGGATCAAGTGGCATACGGTACAGTGCCTTTGTACTCGGGT
>CAJOPG010000095.1 GCA_905236355.1 Paludibacteraceae bacterium
CCTGTGCCCACGGAGCGGAAGTTGGTGAGCCATGTGGAGCAACACAGTTCCCTGCCGCAGGGGCCGGTGCCTCCGATACGCCCTGCCTCTTGCCGTGCGCCAATCTGCTTCATTTCGATGCGCACGCGGAAAGTTTCGGCATACACTTTAATTAGTTGCCGGAAATCCACACGCTCGTCAGCGATATAATAGAAGATAGCTTTAGTTCCGTCGCCTTGATACTCCACATCGCCGATTTTCATTTGCAGTTGCAGGTCTTTGGCGAGTTGTCGGGCGCGAATCATCGTATCCTGCTCTTTTTGTTTGGCCTCTTCGCATTTTTTCAGGTCTTGTTCTGTAGCGATACGATAGATGGTTCGGATTTCGTATCGGCTGAGGTCGATATGGTTTTTCTGCATCTGGCGCGGCACGAGTTCTCCGATGAGAGTAACTTCTCCTATATCATGTCCAGGATTGGCTTCCACGGCCACGACAGTACCTTTTCTGAGAGTGAGGTGATTGCTATTGTGATAATACACCTTTCGTGTATTTTTGAACTGCACCTCCACGAGGTCGGTTTGATTGATGTCAGCGGGGAGGTCAGCCAGCCAATCTGTTACAGGCAGCATGTGGCATGAGTTGCGGCGGTAGGCACACGCAGGTATTTCTGCGGGTCCGTTATGGAGTGTGATTTTATGATTCATCTTGTAGTGAGTGTAATTATTTAAGCAGGACAATCAGTTGCAGGCAAAGGTCGAAGAAAATGATGCGTGCATTGCCGTTTTGTTCGATTTGCCGCTGTGCTTTGTCTAATTCCTGCATTATTTTTTCAACATTATTTTCATTAATAAAAGGTGCGAATTTCTGCGAGAAGTCGGTTTCCGCTATTGTCTGATAATTGATTTCAGGCAAGGAGGCATTACGGATAAAGTTCTCCCGCACCTGCCGCTGTGCAAACATAAGGAAGTCCTTTTGTTGTTCTCTTCCTTTATCTTTCATTTGTGAGCACCAGTCGCGCAAGCTAAGCAGCGCCTCGTACTTTTTTCGGGCTCCGACTTGCCATGCATTTCTCATCAGGGCGACAAACTGCTGCAGGTTGTCAGAGTTTTTCCCGTCTTCACCAACAATCTGCAGTGCTCGATACCAACTGCCGGATGCGATATGAGCGATGGATGCGGCTTCCCGGATATCCATATCTTCATATTTTTCCAACAGTTCCTTTGTTATTGTTTTTTCCTCCAAACGAGGCACTTTGAATTGTTGTGTACGGCTCAGTATAGTCGGCAGCAGCAGCGAAGGGTCTTCGCTGACAAGGAGGAAGAGGGTGCCTTCCGGCGGCTCTTCAATAATCTTGAGCAGTTTGTTGGCACAGGCATTGTGCATTTTTTCCGGGAGCCAGATAATCATCGTTTTGAAGCCGTTGCCAAAGGCTTTGAGAGACAGTTTGCGGAGGATCTCACTGCTTTCCGCCTCATAGATGACACCCTGTTTTGTTTCCGCCCCGATATGTGCGTACCAGTCGTTGAGCGAGAAGTAGCCTTTCTGAAGCACTATTTCCCGGAACTGCCCCATGAAATCGTTGCATACGGAGTCTCTATTGGATTTTTCTTTATATATCGGGAAGGCGAAATGCAGGTCGGGATGCTGAAGTTTCTGATATTGCAGGCAGGATGGGCACACACCACAGCTATCCTCTTCTGTGCGGTTAGGGCACGCCAGATATTGTGCATAGGCGATGGCCAGTTGCAGTTTTCCGATGCCAGGCTCTCCATATAAGAGTTGTGCATGGGGGATACGCTGCTCCTTCACCGATTGGCGGAGCCTCTGTTTGATGCTTTCTTGTCCTATAATATCTTTGAATTGCATAATAAATCGGCTGCAAAGTTACGAAAAATTTGTGTAATTAAGAAATAAGTTGTAATTTTGCGCGCTTTTTCGTGAAGAAAGCATACCATTTATATTTACCCGAGGCACGAGTTGCCTCATAAAACAAAAACACAATGGCAACAAAAATTCGTTTGGCGCGTCATGGTCGTAAAGACTATGCTTATTACTACATCGTAGTAGCCGACAGCCGTTCACCCCGTGACGGCAAGTTTATTGAGCGTATCGGTTCGTACAACCCCAACACCAATCCCGCGACAGTGGACCTCAACTTTGAGCGTGCGTTGTATTGGGTGAATGTAGGTGCCCAACCCACAGACACCGTTCGCAACATTCTCTCCGGAGAAGGTGTATTGCTGATGAAGCATTTGCAGGGCGGTGTAAAGAAAGGTGCTTTTGACGAGGCCGCAGCTCAGAAGAAGTTTGATGCTTGGAAAGCAGAGAAGGATGCCAAGAATGGCAAGATTAGTGCTGAAGAGGTTCAGAAGGCTCAGAAGATAGCCAAAGAGCGTCTTGCTGCCGAGGTAGAGGCCAACAAGGCCAAAGCTGCAGAACTGGCAAAGAAGCGTCAGGAAGCCCTTGAGGCAGAAGCAGCTGCAGCCCGTGAGGCAGCAGAGGAATCCGCTCCTGCGGAGGAGGCTCCTGCAGAGGAGGCTCCTGCAGAAACACCTGCCGAATAAGCAATCAACACAAACAAGCAAACAAAGGATTGACCATTCAGGTCAGTCCTTTTTTGTGTAACCCTTATTAAGTACATGACAGCCTTTATTCAGGTATAAGATCAGATTAGAATCACCCAATAATCACCCAATAATCACCCAATAATCACCCAATAGTGCTGCCCGGAATGCGAGTGGGAGTATATAACTGAACGCATTTCTGATAGGGTTATCCTGACAGCGGGGGAAAAATAAGATTTGTGCAGATAAGGAAATTGTTGTATCTTTGTACCGAAGAATTTTGCCGTTTTGGCAGACGAAGAATTGTGGCAAGATTTTTGCGATAACAATTGAGGTGAGAGACCCGTCAATAGGAAGAATGCAAGAAGAAGAAAGGAACAAGCAGAAAGAACAAAATAACAAGAGAGAAAGAGAATGAAATTAGTTGACAAGATAGTAGAGGGTGTGCAGAACAAGAAGGGTCAGCACATCACAGTGATAGATCTCAGGAAACTGGAAGTGAAGCCGTGCGATTGGTTTGTGATAGCCGAAGGCGGCAGCAATATTCAAGTGACGGCTATAGCCGATGAGGTGGAAGACTATGTGCGCAAGGAACTTCGGGAGAAACCGTTTGCAATAGTAGGCAGAGAGAATGCCGAATGGATAGCGTTGGACTATGGCGATGTGATGGTACATGTCTTTCAACGCGAGGCTCGTCAGTTCTATGATATTGAGTCGTTATGGGCCGACGGCAAGGTAACAGAAGTGGAAGATTGAAGTGATATTATAGTTTGAGATACAAGTTGAATATATGAATAACAGGCAACAAGACGGAAGACCGAATGAACAGGGCGGGCGAAATCGTCAGCCCAAGAAGAGAATGGGAGGGAATTACGCGTGGATATATTTAGCAATATTAGCGATATTGCTGGGCAGTTATTTTTTCTCGGAAAGTCCTGAGCGGAAAGATGTGAGTTACACTCAATTGCAGTCATATATAGAGAATGATGTGATAGAGAGTCTGGTGGTGTATGACAACGGCACTGCCAAAGCTGTGGTACAAGAGAGTCAGAAAACAGTGGTATTCGGTTCAAATGCGGAGCAGCACAAGGATCGTACTATCACGGTGTCGATACCCGGGACGGAGGAATTTAACAAGTATATGACAGAGGTGAATCTCTCCCGTAAAGAAGCGGACAAGAAGGCTATTGACATTCAGTTTGAGAAGAGCCATGATTGGTGGTATCTGATATTGGTGAATGTACTTCCCTTTGTTCTGATATTGTTTTTCTTCATTTGGATGAGCCGCGGTATAGGCAGTGGCATGGGAAACGGAATCTTCAATGTAGGCAAGGCGAAAGCGGATGTGTTTGACAAGGACAAGAAGGACAAGGTAACATTTAAGGATGTTGCAGGTTTAGAGGGTGCCAAGCAAGAGGTGGAAGAGATAGTGAGTTTCTTGAAGAACCCGAAGAAATATACGGCTTTAGGTGGAAAGATACCTAAGGGAGCATTGCTGGTAGGCCCTCCCGGTACGGGCAAGACATTATTGGCGAAAGCCGTTGCAGGTGAGGCAAATGTGCCTTTTCTATCGATGTCGGGCAGCGACTTTGTTGAGATGTTTGTCGGTGTGGGTGCGAGTCGTGTAAGGGACTTGTTCCGTCAGGCTAAAGAGAAATCGCCCTGTATCATTTTCATAGATGAGATAGATGCTGTGGGTCGCGCACGCGGAAAGAATGTGATAAGCGGCGGGAATGATGAGCGTGAGAGTACGCTCAACCAGTTACTTACGGAGATGGACGGTTTTGGTACCAATTCGGGTGTAATCATTCTTGCAGCCACTAACCGAGCCGATGTGCTTGATAGCGCTCTGCTCCGTGCAGGCAGATTTGACCGTCAGATACATGTAGAGCTACCTGATTTACAAGAGCGTAAAGAGATTTTCGGTGTGCATCTTCGTCCTATAAAGACAGACTCGACGGTAGATGTGAACTTTCTTGCCAAGCAGACACCGGGTTTTTCCGGTGCGGACATTGCCAATGTGTGCAATGAGGCAGCCCTGATAGCCGCCCGTAACAATCATAAGGCAGTGGGGAAGCAGGACTTTATGGATGCCGTGGACCGTATCATTGGCGGTTTGGAGCGTAAGACGAAGATAATGACCGATGAGGAGAAGCGTGCGATAGCGTATCATGAAGCAGGGCATGCCACAGTAAGCTGGCTATTGAGATATGCTAATCCGTTGGTAAAAGTGACTATAGTTCCCCGCGGAGTAGCTTTAGGGGCAGCATGGTATCTTCCTGAAGAGCGACAAATAACCAATCGCGAACATTTGCTTGATGAGATGTGTGCCACTTTGGCAGGCAGGGCTGCCGAAGAACAATTTCTTCATCAGACAGGTACCGGTGCGTTGAACGACCTTGAGCGTGTCACCAAGCAAGCATACGCCATGATTTCATACTACGGCATGGGGAAGTCGATGCCTAACTTGTCGTACTATGATTCGCAAGGCAGATACGACTATGGATTTCAGAAGCCCTATTCGGAAAAGACGGCAGAGAAGATGGACAAAGAGGTGGCCGACTTGATAGCCGAACAGATGAAACGCGCCAAACAGATATTGGAAGAAAACAAAGAGGGACACCATCAGATGGCAGAATTGCTAATAGAAAAGGAGGTGATTACTTCAGAAGATGTGGAGCGCATATTGGGTCCCCGTCCATGGAAATCACGGCAAGACAGTATCATAGAAGACAACGAAGCACTGCTTGCAGGAAAAAGCGATCCAGAAGCAACAGAAGAAGAGCAATCAGATATTAATTCATAAACATAAAACTTTACGACAATGAAAAAGTATGTATGTACCGTATGCGGTTATGTGTATGACCCTGAAGTAGGTGATCCGGACAGCGGCATAGCTCCCGGCACCGCATTTGAAGACATTCAGGAAGATTGGGTTTGCCCGCTTTGCGGAGTGGAGAAAGAAGATTTTGAACCGCAAGAAGACTGATGATGAAGGATATTTTGTATATAGGTCAGAACGATTATGACCTTCCCCTTTTCGAGAGACAGTATCCTGTGCCTTTCGGCATGGCTTATAACTCCTATCTGATAGCGGATGAGAAACCTGCTATCATGGACACTTGTGACATACGGAAGGGTGCAGAGTGGAAGACAGCATTAAAACAGGCTCTTGGAGGCAGGCAACCTGCCTATTTGATTGTGCAACACATGGAGCCGGACCATTCTGCACTGATAGGATGGGCATTGACGGAGTTTCCCGAGCTAACAGTAGTGGCATCACAAAAAGCGTTGCAGATGTTGCCGCAATTTTTTGAAGACATCCGTTTAGATGAAAGAACCTTAGCAGTGAAGGAAGGTGATGTTCTTTCGTTAGGGAAACATACGCTCCGTTTTTTGATGGCACCCATGGTGCACTGGCCGGAGGTGATGGTTACTTACGACGAGACAGAGAAAATCTTGTTTTCGGCAGACGCTTTCGGAAGTTTTGGTACTCTGGACCAACAAGAAGACGACTGGGCATGTGAGGCACGGCGCTACTATTTCAACATCTGCGGGAAATACGGCATGCCGGTGCAGACGCTGCTCAAGAAAGCGGCATCATTGGATATTCAAACTATCTGTCCGCTACATGGTCCCGTACTGGAGGGAGACACCTTACAGAATGCCTTGCATCTGTATGACATTTGGAGCAAATATGAGGCAGAGAAAGAAGGAGTGTTTATAGGCTATGCTTCTATTCACGGCGGGACCAAGCGCGTAGCGGAAGAGATGGCTGAAATATTGCGAAAACGAGGGCAGAAGGTATGTTTGATGGACCTGACAGAAGAGGAAGTGTCGTTTGCAGTGGAAGATGCCTTTGCATACGGGAAAGCCATATTTGCGGCCTCATCGTATGACGCAGGTCTATTTCCTCCAATGCACAACTTACTGCACCACTTACAGATAAAAGCATGGCAGAAGAAACGCGTGGGACTAATAGAAAACGGTTCGTGGGCGCCTACGGCGGGCAAAGTGATGCGCGAGATGCTTGCCCAGATGAAAGATGTGGAGGTGGTGGAGCCGATGGTAACTATCCGCAGCCGTATGAAACAAACGGATTTAGTGCAATTGGAGGCTTTGGCAGAAACACTGATAGAAAAAAAGTAAGCGACAGGGCTCTGATTGAGAAAGCAGGGAACTGAAGAAGTGTCAGTTTTATCCTGCCAGACCTAATGCATAGACGCTGATACGGCATTTCCGTATCGGCGTCATTTTTTGAATGCAGGCGCGCATAGTAGCCCCGGTGGTGATAATGTCGTCCACTAAAAGGATATGTTTGCCGCGCCAGTCTTGAGGGTCCTTTATATCAAAAGCCCCTGCTATATTCTCTCGCCGTTGCCCGGCATTAAGAGCGGTTTGCGAGGGCGTTGCCCGCAGGCGTACGAGGTGGGTGGTGTCCATAGGAATTCCTGTAGCCCGGCTTAATCCGCGACAGATATATTCGGCTTGGTTGTACCCTCGTTTTCTCTCACGTTTCTTATGCAGAGGGACAGGAACTATCAGGTCAATACCATCAAGAAAAGGGCTGTTTTTCAGTTCTTCACCTGCCATAGCTCCCAAGTACTCCCCTAATCCAGCTTTGCCTTGATATTTGACAGCATGGATAAGGCGACGAAAGTCAGAGTCGTGAGTAAAGTAACAAAAGGCAGCGCCTCTAATCACTTTGTTGATATCCGTGAATAGCGCCTCTACACGATTCCCTCTATTTTTTGCTGTTTCCGTACGAGGAAGGCGCTTGAGGCATTGAGTGCATACATATTGCTCTGTTTTTTCCAGCACTTCACCACAAAGTACACAACAAGACGGATAGAACAGGTCTAACAGTCCTCTCCATCCGTCTTTCAGTATCTTAGCGAGTGTCATTCTACTCTTTCTTCAACCACTCTCGCAGGTCATTACGTCGTTTGACAGCCCATGCTATCAAGCAGCCGACAATATAGCCGATGAGTATAGCCAAGATGCCGCAATTGGAGTAGCGGTTGCGGGCATGCGCTCCTACGATAAATCCTTGCGGTGCCACCACCGGTGCCGTAGCCCGTGCCAATTCATGGTGCGACTTTTTAGCCTGATTGATCAGGTCTTGCAACGATGGATAAAGACTCTTTATCTCACGCCGTCCCATCATCAGTTCATACGATTTATTCTGCACTTGTACGGCGTTTCTGCCTGATTCCATATAGAAAGTGCGTGCGATAGAATCAGCCAATGCCACTTGTTTGTCATAGAATCCGACTTCTGCCCGAAGTATTTCAAGATGTTCCTTGTATGAGTTTTGCAACGATGGATTGCCATTAAGATAGTCCAGGATGGCATTACCTATAATTGCTGCATTCTGAGGCTGCTTTGTACGGAAGCGGATTTGCAGACATTGCTTCATCACTACATTAAGTGTATCAGTGCGTTTGTATTTGCCTTTATAGTCCACCATGTCGGCCGTGCTGTCATTGAGGAAATCAATAACATTGAAGGTCTCAAAATGTGAAGCAGTAGCCACTACCTCGGGTGCTACCTGCAACAGCTCTGCTGCCGATTGTTCTGACCATGTACGGGTAACGAGCGACTGAGCAAGGGGAGTAAAAGCATTAGCCACCTCATCCGATGTCGGTCCATTCAGCCATACCTGCGCCTCTACATTATAAATACGGTTGCTATGTCGGGCAAAAAACAGCCCTCCTGCCAGGAAAAGCAGGGTGACAGGTGCCACAATATACCATTTTTGCAAGGCCAGACGCAGGCTATCGGTTAGCAACCGCCAGCACCACTGCACACCCCGCCCTATTCCGCGAACGCCGGCAGCACACAAATCAAACAGATTCATTTCTTTATGCTCCATACTATTAGATAAAGATTAATTGAACAATTATATAAACGGGCAATAGAATAATAAGCGAGAACTTAAGCATATAGCCAAAGAATGAGGGCATCTTGATGCCTTCTTGTTCTGCTATTGACTTCACCATAAAGTTAGGTCCATTGCCTATATAGGTTAAAGCGCCGAAGAATACGGCACCCATTGAGATGGCTTTCAAGAACTCCGGTGCTATACCCGCTACTATCTGCACCCCTTCAGCAACAGGAAGCGTAGTGGCAGTGGCATGGAACACCATTGCTGTAGGAGCATTATCCAAGAAGGCGGAAAGGGTACCTGTACAATAGACAAACTGCCAGGGTTTGGTTATCGGCAGCGGGTTCTGCTGCAGGAACATCAAGGCAGGTGTCATAGTGACAAAGATACCAAGGAAAACACATGCCACCTCCAAAATAGGAGTCCATGAATAGTTATTGTCGGTGCGCACCTGCTTTTTGGTGGTCACCCAAGAGCCCATGATGATAAGGATGAACGCCCACTCGCGCAACAACTTCAAATACCATGGAGCATTTTCTGCGCCCATAGCGGGGATATATGTCTTGTTGATAAACATAGTGGAAGCGATGACGCACAGCACCCAAAATATGTTGATGAATCCGGACATCTGCAATTTGCGCGCTTCCCGGACATCTGCCATCAAGTTTTCAAGAGGTTCCCTCTTATAATAATAGGTGTCAATACCGAAATATATCAGCAGTAGCAATACACCTGTTACAGCCCATTCGCCTACCATATTCTGCAACCACCATTCGAAATTTACTCCTTTTTGGAAGAGAAGGAACAATGGGGGGTCACCTAACGGCGAGAGCAGGCCGCCACAATTGGCTATAACGGCAATGAAGAAGAGCACGGTATGCACTCTGTATTTACGCTGCTGGATAGTGTCCAGCACAAGGCGGATGAGCAGCATCGCAGCACCTGTTGTTCCCATGAAAGAAGCCAAGACCCAGCCAATAGCGAGGATGATAGTGTTGGTGAGCGGTGTGGCCTTCAAGTCACCTTTAATGCAGATACCGCCTGTGGTTACAAAGAGTGCCATCAGAAGCAGGATGAACGGCACATAGTCATATATCATCTGGTGAATCAGGTCATGCGTCATCCCATTCATGCACAGCCAAATGCCCACCGGCGTGCCTAACAAGAGAGAGACATATAACTTGTGCAGATTATGCTCCCACCACTCGCCAACCTTAGGGAGCAGAGGCAAGATGGCAATGCCCAATAACATTACTGCAAACGGGATTAACATCCACGCAGGAATCAGGTGTTGTTCCATGTTTCAAGATTTTTATTAGTGCGCAAAGGTAGTCTTTTTTCGTTATCTATACAACAACCTGCCATTTTTTACACAATTTCCGACAACCCCAAACCACTCAGAGCTGTTTTGCATTAATCCAACTTCAACACGGCAAGAAAAGCTTTTTGTGGCACTTCTACATTGCCTATCTGTTTCATACGCTTCTTACCACGTTTCTGTTTTTCCAACAATTTGCGCTTGCGGCTCACATCACCACCATAGCACTTGGCCGTAACATCCTTACGCACTTGTTTCACCGTTTCACGAGCAATAATCTTCTGCCCTATGGCGGCTTGTATAGCAATATCAAACTGCTGGCGAGGTAGCAACTCTTTCAGTTTCTCGCACATACGCCTACCAAAGTCAACAGCGTTACTGCGGTGGGTTAGCGTGGACAATGCATCCACTTGCTCTCCATTCAAGAGGATATCCAACTTTACGAGGTCAGAGGGACGGAATCCGTTGGCATGATAGTCGAAGGAGGCATAACCTTTAGATATACTCTTCAACTTATCATAGAAGTCAATAACAATCTCGCCTAACGGGAGGTCAAACAATATCTCCACACGATTGCCGGAGATATATTCCTGCTTTACCA
>CAJOPG010000096.1 GCA_905236355.1 Paludibacteraceae bacterium
CCAAGGTGCTTCGTGCCTTGCAGGAGAGCGAAGTGACCCGTGTAGGAAGCGACAAACCGGTGCATGTGAATGTGCGGATATTGGCCGCCACTAACAAGGATTTGCAGAAGGAGATAGCGGAGGGCAACTTCCGTGAGGACCTTTTCCACCGGCTGAATGTAATACCTATTCATGTGCCTCGTCTGGATGACAGAAAGGAGGATATTCCTTTGTTGGTGGACTATTTTTCCGGACAGATATGTGCAGAGCAAGGGTGGGCAGTAAAGCACTTTGAGGATAAGGCGGTGCAGGCCTTGCAGGAGCGTAGTTGGACGGGTAACATCCGTGAATTGAGGAATGTGGTGGAACGCTTGATTATTCTTGGCGGGAATACCATTACGCAGGACGATGTGAAGACCTTTGCCTGAGTGGCAGGATGGGATACATCCTCCTTTTTTCTTTTAGGGGAATATATAGAAGTCCCCTAATTACAGAATGGAATTTTTCATAAGACTATACACATAGGAAGGGTCAAATGTGTATAGGTGCTGAAGTTTGTGCGAGTTGCTATCTTGTAAACTTGTTCAGCAGTTGTTTGCGTTCCTGCCAGTCGGGCATACGCTGCCCGAGCAACTGCTTGAACAACGGACCATGGTTTTGTACCTGCAGATGACATAACTCATGTACAATGACATAATCAACTAACGGGCAGGGCACTTTGGCAAGGTCGGTGTTGAACAGCAGAGTGCGTTTGCGCGCCATGCAACTGCCCCATTCCGTCTTCATCTGCCGGAGACGGAAAGTAATATCTGCTTCTCTATATAATAAGGTATAGGTCTTTAATTGTGTAGTGATATAGCGATACAACTCACTACGATAAAATTTGTGTAGCAGCGCTTGCCGATGCTCTTCATCTGTTTCCGGTCTGCAATACATCACCAATGCTTCGCCGGTGTTGATAACTGCTTGTGCGCCACTGCTTACATGTTGGATATGCAGAGGCAGTGCAGCTCCGAAAAGCAGGTGCTGTTCGCCTTCGGTATAATGAAGAGAAGGGCGCGTCTGCCGTTGTTTCGCAGCCTTGTAATGCTGCTGAATCCAATGTGTCCTCTGCTCAACAAACTTGCGGGCAGTACTTTCCGGCGTAAGCCACGGAATAACCAAACGCACCCGCCCCGTTCGATAAACGGTCAGGCGCATATTGCGCACCGCACGGCGTTCCACCTCAATCAAGATATCACCTAAAAGTATCTCTTTCACTTTCTCATTCTTCTCGTTCCTTTTCCGCTTTCCGTCTGCAAAGATACAAAAAAATCACAATAAATTAGGATTGGCAGCACTCCCGCTTTTTTGTATCTTTGCACCTCGAATGAGAAAAGGTCTGACCCTCATATTGTGTTGTTTTCTGCGGGTGATTACCATCTGTGCTGCCATCTCTGTGGAAACACAATGGGAAGATACCTTGCAGGAAGTTATAGTGGTTAATGCCCGAATGCAAGCACAGGAGCAGTCGTTTTCGTCGCCAGTCACTACATTGCGTATCAGACAAATAGAACAAGAAAACAGGAATAATTATAAAGACTTGTCCGCCCTTGTTCCCAATCTGTATATACCGGACTATGGTAGCCGTATGACCTCCTCTATTTATATGCGCGGTCTTGGTACCCGCATCGATAACCCCGTATTGGGTGTTTATCTTGACGGGGTGGGCATTGCCAACAAAAACAGTTATGATTTCGATCTCTTTGATATCCGCTCCATGCGCGTTTATCGTGGACCGCAGGGCACGCTTTTCGGGAGAAACACCATAGGGGGGGTGCTGCAACTGCAAACACTCTCACCACTTGACTGGCAGGGCACACGTGCAATGGCGGGATATGGCAACTACAATTCAATAGAAGGGAAAGTGTCTCATTATCATAAGATAATGCGTCCAGGCTCTTCGGCATCCTCCGACGATTCTCATGCGTGGGGCATTGCAGCTGCGGCCTCATATCGTCATACCGACGGTTTTTTTGTCAATCAATATGATGGCAAGCGAGTGGACGGGGCAGATGAGGCAAGTGCCAGACTTTTGTTTGACGGAAGAAATTCGCATGGCTATCGTAATGCTACATTCATCAATTATAATTTTGTCAAACAAGGAGGCTTCCCGTATCATCAACCGCAACAGCCTGTAAATCATAATGACTACTGCGGATATCGTCGCCACAACATTATCTTCGGCAGTTCTTACACCTTTCCAGCGGGCGACTTCCTGTTGAGCGGCACCACTTCATATCAGTGGCTCAATGACCTGATGCAGATGGACCAGGATTTTTTGCCGCTTTCCTACTTTACGCTTCAACAGGCACAAGATGAACATTATGTATCGCAAGAACTGACCCTGCGACCGAAGGAGGTGAGGCGACTTAAATCGTCTACCTCTCAACGCCTTGACACATGGAATTGGCTTACTGGTGTGCAACTCAGTTACAAGCACAACAAGATGACGGCGCCCGTTCATTTTATGCAGACGGGTATAGATAGTCTCATCCTGAAAAACGCCAACAACGGCATACATACTGCCTTTCCCGAAGCCAATCTGCAACTGCTGGAAAATAACTTTGTTATCGCCAGCGATTTCTGTACACAGTTGCTGAATGCGGCCGCTTACCACACTTCCTATCTTACATTTGGCAACTGGCGTTTGGAAGCGGGGATCCGTTTGGATTTCGAATATCAGCATTTCCGCTATCTGTCGGACGGTACCATACATTACAAGGTGGAGAATACCCCCATCGTCAATTACCGTGAAGTACATAGCAGGGTGGAAGGAGTGGTCAGACTGCCCTATTTTGAGGCTCTTCCAAAAGTGGCACTATCTTATGGAAAACAACATCAACAATGGCAATGGCAGTCACATCTGTCGGTGGCAGAGGGCTATAAGGCAGGCGGGTTTAATACACAACTCTTCTCTGATATTCTGCAAAATACCATGATGCAGGACATGATGCAGGACATGGGTGTGTCTTTCGCTTCCGGCAGCGACTATACTGTCAGTGAGGTTATTGCTTACCATCCGGAACGCTGCCTTAACTTTGAGGTCGGGATAGAAGGAGTATGGAAACAGAACGAATGGCAACTCAATGGCCAACTCACTGCCTATGAATTGGAGGTGTTTAATCAGCAACTTACCATATTTCCCGAACATGGAACGGGACGCTTGATGACTAATGCCGGACATTCCAGAAGTGCCGGTGCTGAAGCATCTGCACAGATTCGCTGGAAGAACCTTACATTGCAAACCAACTACGGCTACACTTATGCCGTATTCGTCAGTTACAACAATGGCAAAGAGGACTTCGCAGGGAAACATGTTCCCTATTCGCCCGAGCACACCATTGCCGCAAGTCTGACTTATGCAGTACCACTCAAGCATACTTTCTTCCATACATTGGCTCTCAACCTGAACACCCAAGCCTATGGCAAAATCTTCTGGGAGGAAACCAATAAGGAATATCAACCGCTATATGCTCTCCTCAATGCAAACATCACGCTCAATATGAAGTATATAAGCCTATCTTTGTGGGGGAAAAACCTAACACAAACCCGCTATGATGTGTTCCGCTATGTCAGTATGGGAAATGTTTTTATGCAAAGCGGAAAACCGCTTACCTTTGGGGCTAAACTTATGCTCGAAATATAAATCGCAAATGACAATAATATGAAAACAAAATCGTTATTCCTTATTTCACTACTTGCATGTTTTGTTGCCTGTGCCCCCGAAGGGGGAGTGCATGTCCATGATACTCCTACCGGAAAAATCATCGGTACGCTGGTCGTTACAGACGGTTCGTATGATGTGGTTGACACTGACAGTGTATTCTATGACTATGTCGGCAACAACATAGAGGCAGAACTCACTCGTCTTACTTCTGATACTACAAAATATAATATCATATTATATAAGGTGTGCTTTTCTAATCATATGCCGGTCAGCATTGATATGACTATTCCGGCTGTCGATATTGATAACCGGGGCAATATCGCGGGCGACAGCATCGTGCCCTATGCCGGCGCTTTCGGCGAATATCCGCGCTACACTATCCGGAACCTTTCAGGGAAAGTGGTCTTCGATGCAGAAGGGAAAGCCGGGGCACTTACCCTGCAAATGAATTGCGGCAGATATCCTACTTCCTACGAAGGATTATATGTACAATACAATCAGTAGATTGTATGCATTTTTCTGACCTTTATGAGTGCTATAGAATAGTTCTGTCTAACTCGTTGTAATTCAATAAAGTTCTTGGGTTCTTCTTGGGGCGTTCCCAATACATCTTGATTCTGTGTGCCAAAATTCATGAACAATGATATGAATTATTGCACATCGTTGCTCTTGTTTGTTTTTTGGACTTTTACTATATTTGCAACCGCTTTTGAAAACAATGAAACTGACTGACGGGCTATATCGGATTGGGGCGTATCTGCGGCATTATCTTACTGCCGGCAATACTCTTGGGCACGGCATACATTCACCCAAATTGTATTACATTGTCCGCTTTCTTTTCTATGATAATAATGCCTATTACTGTTTCCATGATATAGAAAAGGAACGCTTGCGCTTGTTGCGGGCATCAAAGATGCTTGCGGTGGATGACTATGGAACAGGTATGTCCGGGCAACGCACCATTGCCTATATTGCCGATACTTCTCTCGCCCCTGCCAGAGAAGCACAACTTCTGTTCAGACTTGTCAATCATATTAAACCTGCTGTCATAGTGGAACTTGGCACTTCGTTAGGTATTACTACTGCCTATCTTGCCAAGGCCGCTCCCCATGCCGGTATAATCACATTCGAGGGGAGCCATGCTATTGCAGAGGAGGCAAAGAAAGTGTGGCAGAACTTGAAAGTGAATAACACTACCCTCATCTGTGGGAATATTGATGACGCTCTTCCGCTACAATTGAAAGATATAGAGAAAGTGGACTTTGCGCTTATTGATGCCAACCATACAGAGGAGGCTACTTTGCGTTACTTCGGTTTGTTGCTGTCCAAATGTCATGAAAACTCCATCATTGTTATTGACGACATTCATAATAGTATTGAGATGAATC
Organism: Paludibacteraceae bacterium; assembly: GCA_905236355.1. GTDB lineage: Bacteria > Bacteroidota > Bacteroidia > Bacteroidales > Paludibacteraceae > Colicola. Next base: position 5,077 of record CAJOPG010000096.1, read on the forward strand.
GTGCTTGGAACAAGTGTCGTAAGAATCCTCAGGTAACCTCTTCTTTCGATTTGTACGGCATGGGGATGCTCTTCTTGGACAAACAATTATTGCCGAAACATTATACCCTTAGAATATGAATATTTATACAAAAACAGGTGATAACGGCACTACCTCCCTCATAGGTGGTACGCGTGTAAGCAAGGCAGACCTGCGCCTGGAAGCGTATGGCACTGCAGATGAACTCAATTCTTACATAGGTTGGCTACGTGCAAAGCAAATGCCGGAGCAAATAGAGTCACAACTTGATTTTCTTCAGAATAAATTATTTAACCTTGGCTCTTATCTTGCTACAGAACCTGATAAACTGCATTATATAGAAGATATTCTGCTGGCACAGGCAGATGTTGAAACGCTGGAACATTGGATTGATCAGATACAGAAAGACTTGCCTGTAGTTCGCAGTTTTATTCTCCCGGCAGGTAATGAGAGAGTTGCACTCTGCCATGTATGCCGAACCATCTGTCGCCGATTGGAGCGTTGCCAGGTCCGGCTACTGACAGAAGATCCTTCTGAAAACGATAAGATATCTCTGCAATTCGTGAACAGAATGAGTGACTATTTATTTGTTTTGGCGAAAAAGGTAGCACAAATTGACAATTGTGAAGTTTTTTTATGGAAAAAATGCTAACTACATTTGTCAGTTTCAAAATATTTTTATAATTTTGCGCACTATTTTGAATGTACTATACCTGAATAACTGAATATTTTTTTTACGCTTATGGTTTGGACGCTGGAATTAGCATCAAAGTTGGAGGACGCGCCATGGCCGGCTACGAAAGACGAACTGCTTGATTACGCTTCGCGTACAGGCGCACCTATAGAGGTAATTGAAAACCTTAATGAATTGGAAGATGAGGAAGAAATCTATGAGTCAATAGAAGACTTGTGGCCGGATTTTCCAAGTAAGGATGATTTCTTCTTTAATGAGGAAGAATATTGATATTGTTTGATTGTCTGATGTTTTGAGGGTGTGTCCGTGAAAACACATACATTCAAACAAGACAACAATTGAACGATGAAAAAATATATTGCTCTTTGTCTGTTGATTTTGATTGCAGCGAATCTTTTCGCGCAATTTGATCCGCAAATAGGACAATATATGTATATGCCGACAGCAGTCAATCCCGCAGCGGCGGGGGAAGGAGACCTCATGAAAGTGAGCGGGCTGCATAGAATGCAATTCACAGGAATAAACAATGCACCTATGACTACCTACTTTGCTTTCTGTTCTCCCTTCAGAATAGGCAAAACGAATCATGGGGCCGGAGCCCGGTTTATGAACGACAGATACGGACTCTTTACTAATCAAACCTTTCATGTGCAGTACGCCTATCGACATAAATTGGGGAAAGGCTACTTGAGTGCCGGCGTTGACATAGGATTTGTAAGTGTTGGATTTAAAGGAGATAGTGTGAATCTTGACAAATTGTCAGGTTCTTCCTATCACCAGTCGGGAGACGAAAAAGTTCCCACAGGGGCTCAGACCGGTATGAGTTTCGATATGGGAGTGGGAATATATTACACGGCTCCTATCTGGTATGTTGGACTCTCCTACTCGCATCTGACAATGCCGCAAGTGCAGTGGGGTGATTATGCCACAATAAGACTGCGAGGGACGATGTACGCTTTCGGAGGTTATAATTGGCGAATTAGAGGAACCGGGTTTGCACTTAAACCGAGCGCTATGTTGATGACTGACTTCCGTTCTTGGGATATCAATCTGACTGTCCTTGGCGAGTATAAAGAAAAATATAGATGGGGAGTGGGGTATAGAATAGGGGGAAGTGTGACGGTGTTGCTGGGAATGGATATTATCGCAGGACTGCAGTTGGGATACACTTACGAACTGCCTACCAACAAATTGTTGTTTGAAAGTTATGGAACACACGAAGTATATCTGGCGTATGGGTTCGATATCCTAAAACCTAAACGGACAAACCGATATAAGAGTGTGCGATACTTATAATAAAATTGGAATATTGATGTTAAATAAATAAGGTATGAAAATCACAAAGATCTTGCCTTTCGCTCTGCTTGCACTCCTATTGGCAAGTTGCGGTGCTCCCAAAGGAGAACTGGTTGGCGTGGAGAAGAACCCCGGTAAATTCAACGAGGCTAATCCTTATGGTATGCGACTGATTAAGCGAGGAACCTTCCTGATGGGACGCAATGCTCAGAGTGTCCTTTATGGGGAACCTGATAATCTGGCGCAACGCACAGTGGATGCCTTCTGGATGGACGAGAGTGAAATCACTAACAACGAGTACAAACAGTTCGTATATTGGGTTCGTGACTCAATCGCTCACACCATTTTGATGCGTGCTACCCCTTCTGAAGAAGACTCAGAACCGGATGAGGAGTCTGACCACTGGATTCGTCCGCGTACCGGTGATGATGGTGACGAACGCCCGTTTGTAGATCTCTACGGGACCGAGGTTCATCCCATCAACTGGAAAGCAAAAATAGAATGGAACAACACCGTTATAATAGACAAATTGCGGGAGGGTGGCCTTATTTATAATAATACCACTACGCTCAACACCAATCGTCTGCACTATCACTATAGTTGGATGAACTATGATGAGGCTGTGTTGCCGCGTAATCGTTTCAATGTGGCAAAAGGCAAGTATCCTGATGGCGCTTCTGCCAGAGTGGACACCGCATGGCTTGAGGTTAATATAGAGACGCAAAGTTATGTCATTTGTGACACCACAATCACGCGTCCGTTGCTTAAACCTACCGACCTTATTACATCAAAGATTATCAGTGTGTATCCCGACACACTGGTATGGAAGAGTGATTTCGACTATTCATACAATGAGCCTTTGATGCATAAATATTTCCAGCACACCGGTTTCGCCAACTATCCCGTTGTGGGTGTAACATGGGAGCAGGCTCATGCTTTCTGCCGTTGGCGTACAGACTACTTTCTGAACAATAGCAAAGTGGATGTGCAGGAGTTCCGTCTGCCTACGGAAACCGAGTGGGAGTATGCAGCACGCGGCGGGCGCAAGATGGCGACCTATCCTTGGGGAAGCAACTATGTGCGTGACAACAAAGGATGCTATAAGGCTAACTTCAAACCCTATCGTGGCGACTATGTGGACGATACTGGAACTGCTCCGCTACCCGTGGCAAGTTATGCACCCAACGACTTCGGTCTTTTCGATATGGCGGGCAATGTGGCAGAATGGACAGCCGACGCCTACAATCCGTCAAGCAATGCCATTACACACGATTTGAATTCTCAAATGATGTATATGGCGCGCAAAGACGATCCTGACATTTTGAAACGCAAAGTGGTGAAGGGCGGTAGTTGGAAAGATGTGGCTGACTATCTGCAGTGCGGTGCCAGAACCTATGAGTATCAATACGAGAGCCGTACTTATATCGGATTCCGCTGCGTACGCTCATATATAGGCGGCGATAGTAGTTACAAAAAAGCAAAATAAGAAAATCATATAGTTTAACAAAAGGGAATCATTAAAATTTCCCTCAATGTAAATCGAAAACCAAAATGGCTAAGAAAGAGAAAAAACAAAGTGCTTTCATGCATTGGTATGAGTCTTACAATGGTAAGAGAACTGTGGGTGTAGTTTACTCCGTAGGTGCCTCCGTCGTAATCGTAGGCGCATTGTTCAAAATTCTGCACTGGCCGGGAGCTGCCCAAGTACTGATGGTGGGTATGTTCACCGAGGCATTTTTGTTTGTAATTGGTGCATTTGACAAACCACATCCCGAGTTTCACTGGGAGGAAGTATTTCCCCAGTTGTTAGCCTATGGTGCCGATCCGGATGTTCTTGAGTCGCATGCTGACCTTCCGCGTCCGACTCTATTGAGTGATAGAGACCTTGCCGAAGCAGCAGAAGGGGATGGAAAAAACGCTGCAAAGAAATCTGTTGTTCCTCAAATAAGTGATGAGGATATGAAATCGTTAAAGGAGGGTATCGAAAATCTTGGTAAGACTGCTAATCAGTTGGCAACGTTAGGTAAGGTGGCAGACGAAACGGCCAAACTCACTACCAACATGGCAGCCGCAGGTGAAGCGGCTCAGAAATTTGCCGGCTCGCAGGACGCTCTTCTTGAGGCTTCCAAGAATTTGGGCGGACAATATGATACACTCAGCAAATCCTATAATGCTGTTATCGCAGATATGGACAATGTGGTGAAAGCTACTCAGGATTATGGCAAGGGTGCTGCCGCTGTTAGTGCGCAAATGACATCACTCAACTCGGTTTACGAGTTGCAACTTAAAGTTATTGAGGCTCAAAGTGAGGCATATAAAGAGCAGACTGCAAAAATTGAGGCTGCAGGGAAGACCTTGGAAACGGTTGGTAAAAATGCTGCAGAGTTGCAGGCTGCAACTCTTGCTGCATTGGAGGCCGGCAAACAATATGAGGCTGCTCAGAAGAAACTCGCAGAGCAGGTGGCTGCCCTCAATAATGTGTATGGCAATATGCTGAATGCTATCGCATAATGTGCAAATGATAATTGGTCTGATTAACATTTAAAATTAAAATCAAAGTTACCAATGGGTGGAGCAAAAAACTGTCCGGAAACCCCGAGACAAAAAATGATAGGTATGATGTACTTGGTGCTTACCGCAATGCTCGCACTGAATGTGTCTGCGGAAATCATCAATGGTTTTTCCACCATACGCCTAAGTATGGAGGCATCGCTACAATCAACTGAAGCTCGCACAGCAGAGACTCTCTTGCAATTTAGAACTGAATATGAGAAAGATGAGGCAGGACGGGCTAAATATGGAGAGTGGTGGGCAATCGCTGAAAGCATAAAACAAAAGAGCGATAGTTTCTACTATTTTATAGAAGATTTTAAGTTGGAAATCGCCAATCGTGTGGATGGTCCGAAGGAACCCTACACCCGTCAAACAGGAATGCCGATCTATATGCCGGGTGGTGGTGATACCAACAAGCCGCACGCTTATGCTTTCAACGAAACTGATGCCAATGGGATGCAAAATGCTGACATCTTAAAGAAAAGAATGGATGAGTATAGAGCATATATCACCCATGTTGATTCAGAATGTTTGATGAATAAGCTGGAGCAGGATATGAATATGAAAAAGCAATGGGATCAGATGCAGCATACCTTTGATATCATATTCTCGACGGAGGGTAGTAAGAACCAAGAAGGAGATTCCATCACTTGGGCAACCGGTATCTTCCATGAGATGCCTGCAAGTGCTGTATGTGCATTGCTAACCAAGTATCAGAATGATATTAAGACTACAGAGAATGAACTTATCAACTTTATGTTCACGGCTGCCGGAGCCAGTCAGTTTGTAGTAAACCAGATTACTGCAGTAGTACTTCCGCAGAATGGTGAATATGTGATGCAAGGTCAGCGTTATAGTGCCAAGATAGTATCAGGTGCAGTAGATACTCTGAACCTGCCGCAGGTGTTCATCGGTGGCAAGGAAATTACTAATGGTTTGTATGAAGTAACGGCCAGCGGCGTAGGCGAACACACCTATAACGGCTATATCTTGATGCCGGGTGATACCACTCACTATGATTTCAAAGGGAAATATACTGTAGGTGTTCCAAGTGCGACTATTGCCAACTTGGATATGGACCTTATGTATATCGGTTACAACAACCGTTTCAGTATCTCCGTTCCGGGTGTGTCGGCTGATAAGGTGAAAGTGGAATGTCCGGGTGCTTCTGTTACCAAACAAAATGGGGATTGGGTTATTGTTCCCAAATCAGGAAAGACCGCAGAGATTATAGTGAAAGCAGAGCAGAATGGCAAGGTTTCATTGATGGGCTCGCAGAAATTCCGCTTGAAAGCATTGCCCAGTCCGGAAGCGTATGTAAGTTTTGGTGGTCAGGTGAGTGCAGCGGAGAAAATGCAGAAGTCTATTCTTACTTCGGGTCAGGCAACTATTGTCGCTTCCTATGGTAAGGATGCTGCAATACAGGCCAAGTTTACCATCTCCAGTTTTTCTGTCAAGTTCCCGAACGGTCAGTCCAAACCTTGTAGCGGAGGACGCTTCTCAGCAGATGCTATTGATTTGATGAAGAAGGTGAAACCGGGTAATATCATCGCTATTCGTGATGTAAAAGCCAAAGGTCCGGACGGAAAAGAGCGTGATTTGCGCAGTCTTTCCATAGAATTGCAATAACATACATCTATATATTTATGAAGAAATTAAGCATAATAGCAGTGATGTTTGTCTTGGGCATAACTTCGGTTCATGCTCAGGTGTCAGCTGCCCAGTATCCGTTTATGGATAAAAACGGTGTGCCGTATATGGAAACACGCGAGTTGCAACAAGATTCCATTCGTGTTGTTGCACATCGTCGTGATGATATAGTGTGGTCGCGTATTGTATATAGTGTCATAGATATGCGGTTTAAACAGAATTATCCGCTTTATTTCCCGACAAACTATAATAATGCCAAGTTCAAATCGTTCTTTGGCTTGATGCTTACAGGCATCACCGAAGATGGAGTCCCCGTTTATAGCAAGCCGTTGAACTCTACGGACGGACTGATTCCAAATTTTGGTGATTCCACGATGCTGATACCTAAGAGTGGCTTAAGTGCCGTAACAGAACTCAAGGAGGAAGACGGCGGTGCTGACGATGGATTTGACTTGGGTGCTATGGCCGCCGCCGAAGAGGATGATATGGATGCAGGAATGGATGATGGTATGGAGGAAGAACAGATAGATTATGCAGCTCTGACAGGGGCTCATAGCGTCTTGGAATATGATTCTATCCGTGACGAACTGAGAGTGTCAGAATATTATGATTTGTTTGTTCCTAACCAGGTCAAATTCTTACTACAAGAGATAATATTCTTTGATAAACACTATTCCCGCTTATATCGTGAGATTATTGCTATCGCTCCTCTCTATTCTCCACAAGGTACATCCGATGACCCGTATGAGAGTCTATATGGAGAGATTCTTTTCTGGGTGCCTTTCCAGTTGCTGCGTAATACGATGGCTCATCAATATATGATTCAGAGTCGCAATAGTACGAAGCGTGTTACTTTTGAAGAGTTTTTTGAGAAGCGTTTGTACACCTCTTATATCATAGGTGAGGAAAACATGTATGATCGTGTGATTCCTATTTATGCCAAGACAGAAGAAGAGATTAAGAAAGAACAAGAGCGGTTGCAAACAGAACTCCTTACTTTTGAACAAGACCTTTGGGAGTATTAAGTCTGACATTCTGAATTCTATAGCAAGAATCAAGGAGGGACAGGGCTCTGCTTGATTCTTGTTTCTTGCTAAACAATGAAACAGCGCCACCACTTTTTTAATATGTACCTCACCACCACTATTTCGGTGATGTTGGTACTTTTGCTTATCGGTTTAGAAACAGTACTACTACTCTCTGCTCATGATATAATTAAGCAGGTAAAGGAAAATGTTGCCCTTACATTGGTGCTGAATGACGATGCTGATAGCAATGAACTAGAACGGTTGGACAAATTGTTGACAATTGCGCCTTTCTGCAGAGAACATTGTTATATCTCGAAGGAAGATGCATTGCAATCACACATACGGAACTTAGGCGATGACCCTTCTGCATTTTTAGGTTTTAATCCCTTGCAGGCCTCCTATGAACTTAAATTGCAAGCGGAGTATGCACAGGTCGATAGTATATCTATTATTAAGGACAAGTTATCTTCTTTTTCTTGCATTGACAGATTCGTTTATCAGGAGGATGTGGTTAGAATGTTGGACAACAATGTTGGGAGCATCTCAATAGTGTTGCTCATGATTGCAGTTATCTTGCTATTTGTTACCGTTGCGCTTATTGTGAATACTATTCGCTTGTATGTGTATTCAAAGCGTTTCCTTATCAATACGATGAAATTGGTAGGTGCAACACCTCATGTTATAAAAGTGCCTATTGTAAGGCGTAATGTTTTGATGGGATTTATAGCCGCATTGTTAGCTTTACTATTGTTGGCGGGAGCCTTGTTCTATTGTAGGGAAATGCTCAATATCAATTTGCTGCTTTTCTCGCCTCGGAATATAGTGATAGTGGCGGGGGTCGTGATAGTGGCGGGGCTTCTGATAACCTTGTTGGCATCGCTGTTAGCTTCCAATCGGTACATCCGAATGAAGACAGACGACTTGTATTATATCTGATAAATAATTAGTTGAAGATATGAAATTCAATCTCCCTAAGCTGAATATGTGGCTTATTGCGGCCTCTTTTGTCATTATTATTGTAGGGTTTGCACTAATGGTAGGTGCCCCCAGTGGAGCAGAAGAATATAATCCGGATATTTTTTCCGTAAGGCGTATTACTATTGGGCCTATGATATCCTTCTTTGGATTCATAGCATTAGTGTTTGCTATTCTGTTCAAACCTAAAAATAAATAATATGGAGTGGTGGCAAGCATTGATATTAGGTGTGCTACAAGGGTTGACAGAGTTCCTGCCGGTAAGTAGTAGCGGGCATCTTGAAATCGGACAGGCATTGTTAGGTACAGCCGGAAACCAGAATCTGACATTTGCTGTGGTGGTGCATGTGGCTACGGTTCTTTCAACAATTATTATTCTTTGGAAGGAGATAGAGTGGATATTTAGAGGTGTCTTTACACGCAAGTGGAATGAAGAGAAAAGTTATGTTGCGAAGATATTGTTATCTATGATTCCTGTCTTTATTGTGGGAATGTTCTTTAAAGATTATGTGGAGCAGTTGTTTGGCAATGGGTTGCTGCTTGTGGGAATA
>CAJOPG010000097.1 GCA_905236355.1 Paludibacteraceae bacterium
GCCTCGTTGGGAGGTGCTGGAGCATATGCTGCGTGCGGTGCCCGAAGACAGGCAGGTCGCCCTCCGTATCCCTGCTTACAAGATGCGCTATCTTAGGATGCGCGGTTTGGGAGAGCAGCCTTTGACAAAGGAAGAAGCTTTCAAATCCACCAACAAGGCCCGTATTGCCGGACATAACGACTGTTTTGTTAGTTCTGCCAATGATGTAGGAACCTATAGCTCCACTGAAGATCGTGAATTCTGGCAGGCGGACACCAAATACACCTTTATGGGTGGCGAGACTTGTGAATCATCTTGCAAAACCTGCTACGAGAGTAGTAAAGCCATTCAAAATATGGAGATGTATCATTGGAGTTATATGAATCGTGATTACTATAATGGAATTCTCAGTACTTGGCGAGCCGACGGCACTTATACAGAAGTAATGCGGCGTTTGGGTTATCGCCTTGCCCTTGATAAGGCAGTGCTTACTGAAAAACCTCAGGCAGGGAAGAAATTTGAGGCATGGTTCAGTTTGCATAACTCCGGTTTTGCCGCCCCTATGAACAAACGCGATGTAGAACTTGTGTTTGTCAGCACAAGCGACCCTACAAAACGTTTCGTCTATCCGCAGAGTCTCCAGACGGTAGATCCGCGCTTCTGGCTGCCCGGAGAAGATCATGTGTTCACTCTCAGTTGTACATTGGATGCAGCCATGCAGGGCGAATACAACCTTTATCTGAACCTGCCTGACCCCTATGCTTCGCTGCATGATGACCCGCGGTTTAGTATCCGGCTTGCCAACGATGCCGTATGGGATGAAAAGACAGGATACAACCATATTGCAAAGATACAAATCAATTAGACTGCAATCAGTCAACAAACCGAACTCTTCTACAATGAAGCGCATTGTTTTTCTCATATCGTCAGTCTTGACACTCAGTGTTGTTCTCTCTGCTCAATCTTACTGGTGGGGGGCAGCAGTCGGATTGGGGCACGAGCAGCCCTATACCGACCTCTCTTCCTTTGACCTCAACACCCAAGATGCGAATAACCAACTCGTACCGCTTTTCCTTTCATCTGAAGGAGAATATATGTGGTCCGATAATGCCTTCTCATTTTCCGCCATAAACGGCGAAATAAAGCCCTCTGTGGCACTCGAACGGGTCAAGGCAGGCGCCACCCTGCGTGATGCCTATATAACCGCACAGGCAAAGTATTTCCCCGCCAATGGCCAACTGCCCGATACATTGTTCTTCTCTCGCCCGCAATACAATACATGGATAGAGTTGATGTACAATCAGAATCAGGAGGACATACTGAAATATGCTCATGCCATTGTGGACAATGGTTTTCCTGCCGGTGTACTGATGATTGACGACAATTGGCAACGCTATTATGGCAACTTCTGCTTCAAGGCTGAGCGGTTCGCCGATGCCAAGGCAATGATTGATGAACTCCATGCGCTCGGTTTCAAGGTGATGGTATGGATATGCCCCTTTGTGAGTGCTGACTCGCCCGAAGCCCGTGAACTGGATGCCAAGGGCTATCTGCTCAAGAATAAAGACGGCGGAATGGCTGTGCTCAATTGGTGGAATGGATATAGTGCCTGCTACGACTTGACCAACCCCGAAGCTGCGGACTATTTTGTCAGTGTACTGAAAAAGGCGCAACAGGAATATGGTATTGACGGCTTCAAGTTTGATGCCGGCGACAACAACTGCTATGCATCTGCACCTTGGGTGGCTTATGACAAGAATGCCACCAATGCGGACCACACCACCTCTTGGGCAAAGATTGGTCTGCACTTCCCCGTGAATGAATATCGTGCCTGTTGGAAGATGGGTGGTCAACCGCTGGTACAACGCCTGGGCGACAAAGACTATAGCTGGAACGCCGTGCAACAACTCATTCCGCAAATGTGCACCGCAGGTCTGCTGGGTTATGCCTATGCCTGCCCTGATATGGTGGGTGGCGGACAGTTCACCTCGTTTCTTGACATTGATGAGGACGAGTTTGACCAAGCGCTTATTGTCCGCTCCGCACAAGTGCATGCGCTGATGCCGATGATGCAGTTCTCGGTGGCTCCGTGGAGAATTCTCTCGGAAGAAAATCTTGCTATTGTAAGAGATATGGCATTGCTTCATACTCGTTTCGCACCCTATATGATGAAGTATGCCCGCAAGGCGGCGGAAACAGGCGAGCCGATAGTGCGTTGCATGGAGTATCAGTTCCCGCATCAAGGACTGGAGAATGTCAAAGATCAGTTTATGCTGGGCGACAAATATCTCATAGCACCTGTTGTGACAGATGCATTGAGCAGGGAAGTACGACTGCCTAAAGGTACCTGGCGCGATGACCAGGGTAAGAAATACAAAGGTGGCAAGACCTACAAAATAGAGGTGCCGCTCAGCAGACTACCCTATTTCGAGAAGATAAAATAACGAGTATTCCATTAGTCAACTGAAAACAACCATTATATGAAAAATCGTCTTTGGCTTGTATTTATCCTCATCACGGTAGTGACGTGGGGTGTGTGGGGGGCATTCTCCGGTTATCAGATTCAAAACGGCATACCCGATACGGTAGTCTATATCGTATGGGCATTGTCGATGATTCCGTGTGCTATAGCAGCTCTCATTATCAACAAGGGTAAGTTTATGTACAACAAAAAGGCAGCCTTGCTGGGTTGTACGGTCGGGTTGTTAGGTGCCGGGGGACAATTGGTGCTCTTCAAGGCGCTCACCTTAGGACCTTCCTATATCATCTATCCGTTCATCTCAATGTCACCCGTTATCGTCATCACCCTTGCCGCTGTTTTTCTGAAGGAAAAAGCCAGCAAATGGCAGATTGCAGGTATTGTGGTGGCACTCGTCGCTATCCTGCTCCTCTCGTTAGAGACCGGACAAGAGGGGAGTCCGGTCAGCGGATGGCTCTGGATTGTATTGGCTATCCTTGTTCTCTTTGCTTGGGGTATCCAAGGTTTCTTTATGAAGTTTGCCAACAACTCCATGGACGCCGAATCTATCTTTATCTGGATGGCTATTACGGCTGTAGTGCTTATCCCTGTGGCGTGGTTCATGAACGGTGATGCTGCCGTTTTCATGCAGACAGAATATGCAGTCCGCCAGTGCTGGGCTTCATTCGGCATCCAGATATTGAACTCGATAGGTGCCTTGACACTCGTCTATGCGTACCGTTATGGAAAAGCGGTTGTCGTTTCCCCGATGGAAGGCCTTAGTCCAATGGTAACTGTTCTCCTCTCGCTTATTATCCTGCAGGTTATTCCAAACCCTCTTCAGATTGCAGGCATCTGCTGCGCCGCATTTGCTATGTATGCTTTGTCGAAATAAAAAATTACAACATTAACCTCACTGAACAACCAAAGTTAACCCTAATATAAACCAATTAAAAACAAAAAAATTATGAAAAAAAGTATCCTTTTTGTAGCTGCCATGTTTGCAGCTTTCACGGTTAATGCAAGAGTCATTAACATGGATTTAACTTCCGCTTCTGCCATCGCTTATGATAATTGCAGTGCTACACCGACGGTGACAGATGGCGTATTGAATGTAACTTGGACAGCAAGTTCTTGGGCATGGGCAGGCGTAGAATTTGCTCTTGACAATCTCGCTGTTGTGAACTCCATAGACTTTGACTATAAGGGGGAAACACCCGAATGGACAAGTCTTCTGGTTTACCTTTTGGATTCAGAAGGAGGCAAGTGGCACAACAATGACGCAGATCTCTCAATGTCAGCAGCCGATTGGACCACGATAGCAGATCTCATTCCTGTTGACTATTTATGGTCTGATCCTGGCTATACAATGGGTACTTATCCGTTTGTAGCACTTGGTTTCATAGCAAATCCTATGAACGAATCAAGCAATACATTCTCACTCCGAAATGTTATATTGAATGTTCCGGATGGTACAGGATTGGAGAATGCAAGAAGTGATGTAAAGGCTCAGAAAATCATCCGCGATGGTCAAGTATTGATTATCCGTGACGGCAGAACCTTCAATGCTTTAGGCGCTGAGATGAAATAAAGGTTAATAAAGATTGTGTTTTTAAGGAAAGCCACCCGGCAGATGCTGGGTGGCTTTCTCGTATGGAGTGGTCATACACACTCTCAAGTCTTCAGCGATCTCCCTCCTGAGGTCGGAAGAAAATTGTAAAATCATTTTGCCTCGAATTCAATCTGCTGTGAGGGAAGAATAAAGTCAGATTCGATGCGCACATTGTCCGTTGTCGCCTTTGCCGATATGCTGTAGGTCTTCTTCTCGCCCGGCAGAAGTCCCCGCAACGACTTAGCTGCTCTCTTGCCTGCTACGCTGATGTATGCATCGCGGTAGATAGGTGCTACGCCTGTGTTGCTGACCGTGATATGCGTTTCCTCCCCGTTGGTGGTGCACGACAACACACTGAAGTGGTAACCCGATGCCATACCGGCTTCCGCTACGCGTTCAGGAGTGAAATAGTTGCCACCGGGGGCGTCGTTGCAGATGATGAACGACATGTGGTATTTGGCTGCAGCCTGCTCCCAGGTCACGCCATACATGCCCGCCGGATTCAAGAAACTCTTCTGGTCGTTGCTTGTGTAATAACTGATCTCTCCTCCGCAGACACCCAACTTCCAACGGTCTTTACCCGACCACTCCCAACATTGCTCGTTCCAGCCGTCACCTTGGGAGAAGTCGTGCTCCTTGTGCATGAACGAGTCGTCAAACAGACCGAACGCAAGTTGTTTCAACTCGCTGTCTGTCGCCATCTCGCAGAAATAAATATCATCGCCGGCATCAATGCTGACAAGCCATGGAATGGACATTACATGGCTCAAATGCTTGAAAAACTCCCGTTGATAATCTCTGGTAGGAAAGTTTTTGCCGAATTTAACGGTAGTCCCATAGGTATGATACTCGCCCCAGTGTCCGAAACCTACTTCCACAAAGGCAATGCGAGGATCGTCCTTATAGCGGGCATTCAGGTCCACATAAAACTGGCGCACAAACCATTGCAACTCCTCATTGCTCCAGTCAGGATAATAAGTGGGGCCGTCACCGCCTGGGTTGCTGGAGTAAGTCTCTTCATAACCCGACAAAGCCTTGATGTAGTCGGGTACATAGGTGGCTCCTTTGGTTCCTATACAGTTGTCGCGATTGGAAGGATAGCAAAGCGGGAAACGCACCACCATCTGATGACCGCGACCGGAAGCCCCTTCCAGTTTCTTGTCCAAATAACTCCAGTCGTACTGAAGCGAGTTCCCGCTTTTGCCGGTCACCAATTTGCATGGCTCTACATAAGAAAACTCCAACTGAATGCACTTGCCGTGTGTGCTCTGTTTGCCGTTGGCCATCTCGTTCCATAGTACCATTCCCGTCATAGGCTGTACATGTGTCACCCCGCTTTTCAATGCTACCGGCTTATACGATTCGTCATCTACAATGGGGTCTTCCTCCTCTACAGGAGCAACTATTGTACTATCGGTGTCCTGTTTCCCCTCATCTTCTCCGGGGAGTATGTTCGTGCCGCAAGCTGTTAGCGATGCACATAGCATACATAAAAATAAACTGTTTTTTTTCATGTTTTGATAATTGATAGTAAACAATCACTCTAACACTATTTCTCCGAAAAACTGCGGACAGTGAAAGTCGGGGTGGGGCAGAGAAATAGGTTCCCAACTGACGAAATGCGGCTCGCGGGTCATATCAGCACATTTGTAGAAATTCGCACGCAACACTTGCGGAAAACGCACTTCTTTGTTGCCGAATATCAGCCGTAGAGGAATCTGCAGTTTCACTTCCCAGCTGAATTCGCCGTCCCGTTCGTCTATTGCCTGATGTGGCAGACTGCAGTGCCTGACAATCTGCTGCATCTCATCTATAGAAAGCGGCTGCACATCTTCCGTCCGGCTCAAGCGCCGCGAGGCAACCATTGTGCCGATGCAGTTGGTCTCGAAGTTCATATAGTGTTTCTCTTCTGGTACTTGGCAGAAAAACTCCACACAAGAATCCTCCCATACAGGCTGTTGGTCTTCTGTAGCCATGGCACGCAGTTGTCTGCCCTGCACACGATAGTGCAGATAGAGATACTCGTGGTCATTGCTCACTTCCACCTCTGTGTCCGGGCAATAAGAAAATTGCTCAGGCCAATTTACTTTGTCAATCTTCAGTATCATAACAACTCAGCAGTTCAACAATATCTTTTCCATCTCTGCCTGCACTTTTTCTTGTTCCTGCAGCAGGCGCAGTTGTGCACGGGTGCGTACCAGATTGTGCTCGGGGTATTGTATCTTGTAATAGGTGTCACCATTCAGCCAGTCGGTCAGGAAACGCACTGTCTGCATATAACTCAACAGACGGCAACCGTAGGGCAACAACTCCTTTTCTATATCTGTCAGAAATGTGGCTTCCCGCAAATAACCGCGGGTATATGCCTCAAATACATCCATGTTTACATGAATATTGTCAAGACAACTATCATCCTCCCTGCCTGTGTTGGCGGCACTGCGCATGAAGTCCCCGAAGTCACTCAATACATAGCCCGGCATCACTGTGTCCAAATCAACAATACACAGCGGTCTGCCGGCTTTGTCAAACATAATGTTGTTTACCTTTGTGTCACAGTGATTGATGCGTTTGGGCAGTTTGCCTTCCCGGAACAACCGCTCTGCCAAGCACATCTCTTCCCGCCGGATGTCCACTTCATGCAGGATATCTTTGCAACCTTCCGCTCTTCCTGCCGCATCAAGGGCAAGTGCCTCGTCTAATTGTTGCAAGCGGAACTCTATATTATGAAAGTTGGGTATCGACTCGCATAGTTCACTGAAGGGCAGGTCGGACAACTGGCACTGAAACCTGCCAAAGGCTTCACCGGTCAGAAAGGCTGACTCGGGAGTCACGCTTTCTTGCGAAGCGGCATTTTCTATCAGCACATACATGCGCCAGTAGTCCCCGGATGACGTCTTGTAATATAACTTCCCTTCTTGCGTGGGTATCAGGCGGAGTACCTTGCGGTCAATATCATGCTCGCCTGCGGCTTCCAGCTTGTGGCGGATATGCTCCGTCACCTTCTGTATGTTCTGCTGCAAACCATCCACATTCTGGAAAATATGATGGTTGATACGCTGCAGAAAATACGACCGCTCGCCGATATTCTTTGCGCGGACCACATACGAGTCGTTGATGATGCCTATCTTTAGAGGCTGAGGTTCTTTTACTTCGTTCTCAATAGCAAATTGTTTCAATATCTCTTTCATGGTAGTGATGTTGTTTGGGGAGATTGTGGTATGATGCATCACCATTCCTCCACTGCAAAGATAGAATAAAAAATGCGTATCGCCAAATTCTTTCAAGTCTTTCTGCAATTTATAAAACTCTTTTTGTCAAACAACAGCGTCAATTGTTGCATGCAGTAGGGTCTTGTCCGCGCAGGGTGGTTTCACATCCTTTCGAAGCAACGGAAAACAATGTAAAAAAACAGCGTTCTATCAACTGATAAAACGCTGTTCGTATATATGCAATTTCGCTTATTTGCGGTTGCGGTTGCCGTAGCGCGACATAAATTTGTCCACACGACCGGCAGTGTCCACCAACTTCGACTTACCTGTGTAGAACGGGTGAGAGGTGTTGGAAATCTCAAGTTTGATTAATGGATAGGTCTGACCGTCAATCTCAATAGTGTCCTTGGTGTTCGCAGTGGAACGACTGAAGAACTGGTCGCCGTTAGACATATCTTTGAATACTACCACACGGTAGTTATCTGGATGAATTCCTTTTTTCATAATGCTGTCCTTTCGTTTTGCTTCGGGTTATTCTGCTTCCGCAGCCACTACTTTGAATTTCACTACGGCCTTCACCTCTTTGTGAAGTTTGGCAACGGCCTCATATTCGCCTGTCTCTTTGGCTTCGGGCACACTGATTACCTTGCGGTCAACGGTTAAACCAAGAGCCTGCAATGCATCGGCTATCTGCTGCGAAGTTACTGCACCGAATATCTTCCCGCTCTCGTTGGCTTTCATCGGAATTGTCAGAAGAAGAACCTCCAACTTGCCTGCCAACTCTACTGCGTCTGCCTTCAACTTGGCAAGTTTGTGCTCCTGCTGACGCAGGTTCTCTGCCAACTGCTTGCGGTTGCTCTCATTCGCAATAATAGCAAGACGATTCGGAATCAAATAATTGCGACCATAACCATCGCGAACCTTTACGATGTCGTTCTTATAACCGAGGTTATCTACATCTTGAATCAATATTACGTACATGGTGTTTCCTCCTTCAATTATAAGTTATTTCATCATATCGGTTACATAGGGAAGCAATGCCAAATGGCGGGCACGCTTCACAGCCTGAGCCACCTTCCGCTGGTATTTCAACGAAGTTCCGGTCAAACGACGGGGAAGTATCTTACCTTGCTCGTTCAAGAATTTCTTCAGAAAATCAGGATCCTTGTAGTCAATGTAGCGAATACCACTCTTCTTGAAACGGCAGTATTTCTTTTTTTTGACATCCTTCTGCTGCGGGGTCAAATAACGAAGTTCTTCTGCCATGGCTTAATCCTCCTTTTTTGTGTTGCGGTTGCGACGCTTCTCGGCATACTCGAAAGCATACTTGTCAAGACGGAAAGTCAGAAAACGCAATACGCGCTCGTCACGACGATAAGCCGTCTCAAGAGTGGCTACCACTTCTGGTTCAACATCAAATTGTAATAGGGCATAGAATCCCGTCGTTTTGCCCTTGATTGGATAGGCAAGCTTCTTAAGCCCCCACTCCTCACGATTGAGAATCTGACCTCCGTTGTCGGTCAATAACTTCTCATACTTGTCCACCGCTTCCTTCATCTGAGTGTCAGACAAAACGGGAGTCAAGATGAAAGCGGTCTCGTAATGGTTCAACATCTTTTTTAGTTGTTTGATTGTTAATTAAGTTTGTTTTTTATTTCGCTCTGCACAAGAGTTCTTGACATTCTCGCGCAAAACGGCTGCAAAGATACAACAAATTTTTGAACTGCCAAAATTCATGCGCAAAATATTTTCACAGACACCGCTATTCCCATCATCATAAACTACTTGTTGCAGGTCGTGCCGTATGTCATAAAAATAAAAAAACATCCTTGTAACCGCCATACAACCTCGTCCTGCATCTGCTGCATCCGTAACATACCCGTCATAACCATGGATAATCCCAAATCGGTCATTAGCGTTTTGATGATTATGGCTTTATTTTTGATTAGATTTTTTGTCGGTTAGAAGGCGCAATGGGGTTCCATTGTAA
>CAJOPG010000098.1 GCA_905236355.1 Paludibacteraceae bacterium
GACCTGACTTATAGAGAGCCGGTATCGCTGCCGTAGGTGTTATGATCGGATCCTGCAACCACCCTGCAAAATGCCACTCGTCTTTATCATAATCCAAAGTTGGCAACAGAACACCCCCACCCGCCTCTGTCTCTGATAGAGAAGTCAGTTTGTTATCTACATGAGTAGCAAACGATACTGTATATTTAGGCAATTCCAATTGCACATAGTCTATTGTATATGACTCTACATAAAGAGAATTCTGATTGGCTGTTGCATATACAACCAATTCTTCATTATTTACATCTATTGCCGGAGAAAAATCGAATGTTACCGGCTTGAATTCTAAAGTATAAGGAGAATCTGTAAAGAAATTATCAGAGGTAAGCGTTTGGATGGCTTTGTCATTTAACAGTATATCCAATTCGCCGGAACCGGACGACTTGTTCGTGCGAACCATAACTGATATTCGGTTTATTTGCACCATGCTATAACCGGTTAACAACAGAGTAGTACTATTCCCTGCCGTCATCTGTCCCTTCTGTCCGGTACCAGTCTGTTCATAATAGGCCACACTCCCGTAAGGCTCAACACCCTCTGCTTCCACCACCGTCCTTGATATAATACGATATGTAACGGTCTCTGCTCCTGCATAAGGAATCACCGCCAACAGCAATAACAATATGTATGGGCGAATCTGATTCATCTATCTGGTTTGAGGGGTTAACATGTTCCACAAATTATCATTGCTTGGCGTAGGTGCTACAATACGCACAAGTTCTTTTGTCACAGGGTGCACAAACTCTATTGCCCGTGCATGAAGACATATTCCTCCATCCGGATTACTTCGTTTTGCACCATACTTCAAATCACCTTTTATCGGACAACCCAAGGCTGCCAACTGACAGCGTATCTGATGATGCCTGCCCGTTTGAAGTTGCACCTCAAGCAAACTATATCGATTCCCCTCCGCCAATGTCGTATATGTTAATATCGCTTGCTTCGCATTCTTTGTTTCAGGCTTCACCACATACGACTTATTCTGATTCTCATTGCGCCACAACCAATTTTCCAACCGTCCCTCTTGCAGGGGCGCCTTTCCCTGCACTATTGCCCAATATGTCTTACCTACCTCCGTATGACTCTTCAGCATCTCATTCAAACGAGACAATGCCTTACTCGTCTTCGCAAATATCACCACCCCACTCGTCGGCCTGTCTATACGATGTACCACTCCTACAAACACATTGCCGGGCTTGTTATATTTCTCCTTCAGATAGTCTTTCAGTTGCTCCGACAACGGACGGTCGCCCGTTTTGTCACCCTGAACTATCTCCCCCACCGCCTTATTCACGGCAATTATATGGTTATCCTCATACAATATCTCCATAGCAAGCAATCACTCTTATTCTTTGTTACAATGTAACTGCAGTTCAACACACAACTATACTGCTCATCCCAACGCCGTCAGTAGCAACACCAATACAGGAATAGCCAACAGGGCGCTGTCAAACCTATCAAGCAAACCGCCATGACCGGGAATAACATTTCCCGAATCCTTTATCCCTAAGGTGCGTTTTGTCAGACTCTCTGTCAAATCACCTAATGTGCCGGTCACCACTATCAGCGAAGTATACAATAATGATTTCCACCATGTAAAATGCAGTTGTGTAAAATGAAACGGATCTGATAAGAAAATATAACCCACCAACAATGCAAACAACCAACCGAAAGCAAAGCCTTCCCATGATTTCCCTGGAGAAACACGCACAAACATCTTATGCTTGCCTATCAACGACCCTATACAATAGGCGGCTGTATCGTTCATCCAAATAATAACAAACAAGGTCAACAACAACAAGTTGGACTTCTGCATTACCATATTACACAACGCAAACGGTAATGCCACCATCACCTGTCCGGTCAACAAGTTACCCCAATTCCTTATGGGGTCAGCACTCTTCCTGAACAACTCTGCAACAATCCCCACAATCAATGTTAACCCATATAGCGATAACAGGACATTCTTCAATGTATAAAACCCTGTCAACATACCCACTGATAGGGCGGCGAACAACAGCCATGCCGCAAGCATACCAATAATTGTCAACCATGTGTCTGCATGCGTAATATGGTGAAACTCACGCACTGCAAATACGGAAAACAGCAGAAAGACCGCCTGAAAATAATAGGGTCGACAAAACAAAAGACTCGTTATGATAATTGCCACATAAATGGCACCGAACAATGTACGCTTAATCAAATTTGACATAACGACTATATCTTATGATAGATTAACAATTCATGCCACCGCAAACGCTTATCACCTGCCCTGTCACATAAGACGACAAGTCAGATGCTAAAAACAATGCCACATTGGCCACATCATCCGGTGTTCCTCCACGACGCAACGGAATAGTCTTTACCCACTCTGCCCGCTGCTCTTCCGTTATACGGGAAGTCATTTCCGTCAAAATAAAGCCGGGGGCTATCGCATTTGCTCGAATACCACGTCCGCCTAATTCTTTGGCTACAGATTTCGTCAAGCCTATCAAACCCGCCTTCGATGCCGCGTAGTTGGCCTGCCCCGCATTTCCGCCGAGACCAACCACAGAAGACATTGAGATAATACTCCCGCTGCGCTGCGACATCATGACAGGTGCACAGGCATGAATAAAATTAAAAGCAGACTTCAAATTAACGGTCAGCACCAAATCCCACTGACTCTCTGACATCCTAACCAACAAACCGTCACGGGTAATACCCGCATTGTTCACTAAGATGTCAATCCGGCCGAAATCTTCCTTAACTTGCTGTACTATTGCATGAGCACTCTCGGAGTCCGCTGCATTACCCGAATAGGCACGCACCACCACACCCGATTGCTCTATTTCATGTCGGGTTTGCTCTGCAGCCTCATCTATTTGCAAATCAGTAAAGGCAATGTTGCAACCTTCTTGTGCAAAACGCAGGGCAATCTGCTTCCCTATTCCCCGTGAAGCACCCGTTATCAATGCTGTTTTGTTCGCTAACAAATTCATATTTATTCTATTATTCTGATTTATTCTCAACTCGCTCTTGTTTTACCTCTTCACTATCATCTGTTTCTTCTTTTATTGGGAATATACCCTGAGGAAGGTGAATGGTATATTTTGTCATTGTCTGATTCGACTCAAAGCCAATCCCTGTAATTACACTTGTCGCACGCGTTATACGAATCAGTGAGTCTGAATACACTCGCTCCGTCTTCTGATTCCAAAACAACTGCTCTGTCTCAAAAGTCTCACCCTCCATGTTAAGTGCTTTTACATGTCCGTATAGTTCCCATAGTTGCTCCTCCTCATTATAATGGGCATAATCTGCTTCCAATGAGGCTTCGGTTTCCAATGTCTGACTGAAACGCTCCAAATATACACCATTAGGAAACTCCCAATAGGGAGGTTGAGCCTTGTCATATATCTCCCAACGCATCGCCTTAATCCTGTAGCGTGTTATGCCGGAATCAGATATAAGGGTGGTGACGGAATCGGCCAATAATACGGGAGTAGAAGCACGATCATCAAACGCATCTACGCGCGGTTTGTCGTCATTATTGCATGAAATAAAAGCCAAAAGCACCACTACCAATAAGGTAGTGATGCCCTTATAATCATATTTCATCTGCAATGACATGCTAAACGTTTAACGACAAATTGTGCTCTCGCCTATCCAACCGCCTACCGTAAACGACTTGCCTTTCACCAACCCGGATGCCGCATTGAAGAACATCTCTTCTGTAGTGGGAAAATAACGGCTATAAGAGTTAATCAGTTTGTTCGCTTCCTCCGTTACTGACGGGTCAACTGCTTTCGCCTTTGCAAACTTATCGCAGGCAGCCCAAAATACTGTCTTATTCAGCACAGCATCATCATATGGTTTTGAACCTGCATACATCAAACCGATAAGCAAATAGCAACGGCCTTGATCCGACTTCACATCCAACGACTTGCGGGCATAATCGCGAGCACGGGAAAACTGTTTCAAATTGTCATAGCAATATACGGCATTATTATATAGGTAGTTGGCTTTGTCCGCTGCGTCCTCGGCAAGAGCAGCAGCTTCATCATAATAGTCAATAGCCGCCTTATAATCACCCTTCTTGGCGCTCATTGCTGCACAACCGGCTGCCGACTCTGCTGTGGGTTGCAGCTTGTGCGATAACTCTGCTGCTGCAAAATAAACCTCCGACTCCTTGCAACCTACACGATTATAGAGTTTCATTATCTTAACCAACATATCAATATTGTCTGCATTGTCACGAACCGTCTGAGCATACAACTCATCCAATTTGTCACAATCGGCTGCACCCGATGCTGCGAAGAATGCATCGATATTATCCTTGTATTCCTTCGCATTAGCAGCCACCTTGTTGGTAGAATCATTCGCTATCTGATTCAATACATCCGAAGCCTTCTGATAGTCCGCAATATACTGCTCCGCATATTTGTCAGGGTTGGATTTGTAGATGCCGTATGACAACTCTACATAACGCTTCACTACATTAATGGAACTTTGAGCACCCATTCCCTCTACTGATGCCTTCATCCATTCATACGCAGGTTCTTTAAGGTCATCCTCTGTATAGTACTTGCAATAATCCAAGCCCTTCTGACCTAAAATATATGCAGTCGGATATTTGGGATCATCACCAAACCATTTGATACGCTTATCATACATCTCCATCAAAGTCTTCTTATACTGGGCTTTCTCCTCTTCGGTCTGGGCATTCTCTATCTGCCAGCCTACGATGTCTGCACCACGAGTATAGATGGCCTTATTGGCATTTGGACAGGTAGTATACACCGCATACCAAGGCTCTACTGCATCTGCATATTGTTTGTTTTTAGCCGATTGCTGGAATAGACTTACATTCATAATGCACTCCTCAGTAATCACAGGGACCTCTTCTTCCACTACAACGGGCTTCTTGTCTGCCTGCGCATTCTCTACTACGGCATTCTTGTCGGCTTTGCCCTTCTTTACCTTTTGTGCAGAACAGCCAATTACTGACAATACGCACAATACCACGATCAAAAGTGATTTAGTTTTCATATACATCTTTTTTAGTTTGTCCATATATCTTATGTTTTACAATTTGCGTGCCAAAATGCTATCATTTTATATCCTTGTGCCTACAGACGGCGTTTGAAAAACCAGTTTTCAGAGATGGAAGCATTGATAGTAAAGCGCAGATAATTCTCCTCCAATGTGCTCTTGCTACCGCGATGCCCATACTCCAATGAAGTATTCAATACGGTCGCTGCCGAACGAAGAGGGAAACCCACACCAATGGAAACCGTAAAATCTTTTGCAGACATGGTTCTGACATATGAATCTGCCACACTCAAACCAAAACGGAAGGGCATACGCTCCACATAACGCTTCCCAAAAGGATTATGACAATACTCAAAACCTAACGACAACTTCATCCGGTCCCTCATAGAATTAGGATCTATCGCATATTGCACATTACCCCAACCGGTCATGCTATAGTCAAAAGCCAATGTCATACGATTATCATATACATACGACAGACCCGCACCATACATCATTGGCAATTCGAAACCATCAGTCTGATTCATCAACTTCACTGTATCATTCGTTACAGCTTCCACTTGTGAAAAACGACCGTTCAGCTTTGATTTGTTTTCAAACACTCCTCCCAACACAAACGAATGCTTGCCAAAGGTATGGAAAAACTGCAGACCATAACGAAAACGAACATCACTCACTTGTATAACCCCGGCCTGATAAACATTGTGAAAGTCTGCTTCAGAAAACACGATAGCCCGCTCGTTTGTCACTGTACCAAACATATAATACACATTGGCTCCTAACGCAACCCAGTTCATGATATTGAACGACAAGCCCCCATACACTTCGGTTATACCTCCCTCTCCATTATACCCCTTACTATAAGGATGTACGGCTGTAGTATCAGTCTCCTTAATATCATAGCCTACAAACGAGTACGGCAACACACCTAACGAAAAACCAATATATTTCCACAAAGGAAATTGCATGGTCAGATACTCCAAATTACCATTGGCCTTATTCCGTTTTCCTATAGCATCACCATAGTTCGACCACATCGCGCTGGCACCCACATCAAACATAAAAGTAGTACTGTCTACCACGCTATAAGACGCCGGTTGAGAAGCATTGATTACCCTTCCGTCACGCATGCCTATACCCACTCCACCCATGGCACGCATAGCACCCGGAACATTATCACTCAATTCACCATACCCAAAGCGGGAATATGGAGAAGAAGTATTGTTCTGAGCACCCGCATTGACGGATAGCATCATCAAAAATACACCTATTATAAAAAAGTATCTTTGCATACTGCCCATTTTAGCGTGCAAAGATACAAAATAAATGCCAATCAAGAAAATATTTCTTGATTTTTTGTTGATATTATTGCTTATTGTACTCCAATATGCGATTCAAACCTATCAGTACAAGATGTTTTTCATAGCATAACTCCCGACGCAAATTGTTGTATATATAAGGGGCATTACCTCCTGTCAAGAAAGTCTTGAAATGGCCTGTACGCTCTTCTATCGTCTGCATATAGCCTTTCACCTCGTAGGTGATACCGCGTAGCACACCGGCGGCTATCGCATCAGGAGTGTTCTTGCCAAACAGCGGAAGCAGCTGCCCATCCTCCACCTCTACCAACGGTAATTTCTGGGTCATCTGATGAAGTACTACTAAACGCATTTTCACACCGGGAGCGATATTTCCTCCTAAATAAACATTATCCTCCGATACAAAATCGTATGTTATGGCAGAACCGGCATCTATTATCAATAGATTCTCATCTGGCGTCAGCCAGTTGGCACCTATTGCGGCCGCCAGCCTGTCCTGACCCAGTGTATGAGGAGTGTCGTACGAATTCCGAATAGGAATCGGCGTATTGTGATCAAACAAGATAAAACGATGACTAAGCCGATGCATCGCGTTTACAACGGCCGGTTCTATTGTACCGACCGATGAAATAATTGCATCGGTCACCGGATACAATGTAAACAGACGCTCTATGTCTGTCGAATGAAACGACTTGTACAAAAACGCCTTCACCATCTTCCCGTCATCCTTAAACAAAGCCACCTTCGTACGGGAATTTCCCTGATCCACACACAGATTCATAAACAATACAATAGCAATTCAACCATCGGCATTCTACTTCAGTCAATTAGTTGTCAATGAACTATCTGCATCTCATACAGTTATCAAAATCATCTGTAACATGTTGATTTTTAGCAACCGCAACATAAGATGAATATAAGATAAACATAAGATGAACATAACATCAACATATTCGTCTGACAACTGCCCAAACCTATAAAAACAACTCCATCACCTCTGATTCACCACACCTATTCATCCCCTATAGGTAAAAAAAGTCCACTCTTGTTTTGAGAGCGGACTTTCATTTCGTTGCAACACTAATTATTCTGCTACAACAACTTCTTCTGCAGGAGCTTCAATTTCTGCAGCTTCGCCTTCTTCAGCAGCAGCCTCTTCAACTACAACTTCCTCTTGAGCAGCAGCCTCTTGGCAGCACTCTTTGTTCTCAGACTTCTTGCAGCAAGCTACAGTGCAAGCAGCAACGGCAAGTACCAACATTAATTTTTTCATTTTCTTAAAATTTTGTTTAATTAAACATTTTGGTTGTTTTTGCACATGTTTCAAAAACGAGGGCAAAGATACAACTATTTTTTTATATTACACTATCTTTCTGAAAAAAAAGTTTTTTTTTCTCCCTTTCTTCGCTGATATATCACATTCAGATTCCGATTGATTACTTATACATATAGCGTTTTATCGAGTTTTTCGGAGTCTTTTCAAACTCATGAGCCTGAATCTCTATAAAGTTGATTTGCTCGTATGCGGCAAGTTGCTTGTTTACATCTTTGCGAACCTGCTCCATCTGTGCCACAACGTCTTCATGGGTAAAACCTGCCTGATCACAAGCATCAATGTCGGGGAACACAAGTGCTACTATCTTTTCATTGCGTTGCACAACCAGACTCTCCATCACGTATGGCATATTGTTCAGTTTGTCCTCAAGTTCTTCGGGATATATATTCTGTCCGTTGCTCCCGAGCATCATTGTCTTGGAACGTCCCTTGATGTAGATAAATCCGTCTTCATCTACATAACCGAGATCACCCGTACGCAACCAACCATCTTTGGTAAAGGCTACCTTGGTTGCTTCCTCGTTCTTGTAGTAACCCATCATCACATTGTCCCCACGGACTTCTATCTCGCCTACTCCTTCTTTATTCTTGTCGGTGATACGAACCTCCATATTGCCAAGCACCTGTCCGCAACTGGTTGACTTGAACTGAGACCAATAAGTATATGAGATAAGAGGTGCGGTTTCTGTCATACCATAACCAATAGTTATCGGAAACTTGAGTTTACGGAAGAAAACCTCTACCTCTGCGTTCATTGCAGAACCACCAACAATAATTTCCTCGAAACAACCGCCGAACACTCCCATCAGTTTCTGACGTATCTGATTGAGTACAACCTCATTCAGATATGGCACTTTAAGAACCCAACTTACTGGGGGCTTGGCTATCATCGGCTGAATCTGTTTGCGGTATATCTTCTCTATAATGAGGGGTACAGACAGTATTA
>CAJOPG010000099.1 GCA_905236355.1 Paludibacteraceae bacterium
ACAAGTATAGAGCAGATGCTTGGAGTATCTTGGAGCAATCGGGCGTTGTATTCCTGCCTGTAGCCGGTGCCCGTGTGGACATGGGTGTAGGGACACAGATAATGCTGGTAGGGCAATACGGAACCTATCATACCTCCACGTTAGCAACAGGAGGACTTGACCCGTATGCCTATTTTGTTGGTTTGGGAGCAACAATTGGAGCAATAATTATGGATATTGAAGGCGGTGCTACCATACAAGGTGTGCCGGTTAAAGACGGCGGTTGCTCGGTTCGCTTGGTGCGCAATGTGGCAGAAAGCGAAGTGGCGACGGAATTTGAAAATGTACAAAGTGACGCTGATGCTAATAATGTACAATGCACTAAGATTCTCCGTGACGGTCAACTGCTCATTATCAAAGGCAATCATATCTACAATGTTATGGGGCAAGAGGTGAAGTGAAATACAAAATAGCATACTATACAGAAAGCAAGCGGCCATTCAGCCGCTTGCTTTCTGTATTAGACTTCCGACATTGTCCTTTTATCCCCAATCGGTCACTCGCATTCTGATTAGTTGCCTAACTCGCATTGGAATTTGATGCGGACGAGACGGACCTCTATCTCCGTGTAGTCATCTTCGCCCAAAACTTCCATGGCCTCTTTCAGATTGTCGGTTTCCGCACTTTTGAAGTAGTCGTAGATTTCTTCTTCTTTGTCGGGGTCAACCACCTCGTTGATAAAGTAGTCGATATTGATTTTGGTGCCGGAATACACGATGGCTTCAATTTCATCCAACAACTCTTCCATAGACATTCCTTTGCTTTCTGCCAGGTCGTCAAGGTCTTTGCGAAGGTCGATGGCTTGGATTATACTGATTTTGGTTTGCGACTTCTTGGCAACGGTTTTTACGCGCAGGTCTTCCGGCCGGATAATCTCATTCTCTTCTACATATTCTTTTATCACGCGCAAGAACTCTTCGCCATAGCGTTTGGCTTTTCCAACCCCTACTCCCGGAATGTTTTGTAGTTCCTCGATAGTGATAGGGTAGGTGGTAGCCATCGCCTCAAGAGATGGGTCTTGGAAAATTACAAACGGCGGCACATCCATTTGTTTGGATAGTTTCTTGCGTATATCTTTCAATATGTTAAACAACACATCATCGGCGGCTCCGCTGTTAGCGAGCGTGGGTTCCTGCACCTCATCATCGTTCTCGCTTGTATCTTCTATCGGAACTTTGAACTCTGTACCTTTCTTTTGGAATTTCTTGCCATCCGGTGTTACTTTCAGGTCACCATAACTCTCAATGTCCTTACGGATATAGCCCATCAGCATAGCTTGTCGGATTACGGCATTAAGAGTGGCTTCGTCCTCGTCTTCTGCCGCACCGAAGTTTTCCAACTCGTTATGTTTGTAACTCAAAACGGCTGCGGTTTCATTACCTCTTAGAATGTCCACAATATGTTCAGAACGGAATCTCTCGTTGAGTTGCTGAATGGTTTCCAGTATGAGGTCAAGCAGTTCGTGTGCATCTATTATCTTGTAGTGGTGCTTCTTGCAGTTGTCACAGTTGCCACAGTTCTCTTTGTCGTACTCTTCTCCAAAGTAGTGGAGAAGCAGTTTCCGGCGACACAATGTGGATTCGGCATAAGTTTGTGTTTCAAACAAAAGCTGATTGCCGATTTCTTGTTCGGATACGGCTTTTCCTTGTTGAAACTTGCGCAGTCGTTCTATGTCTTTGGGAGAATAGAAACAAATACATTGTCCCTCTCCTCCGTCGCGTCCGGCGCGTCCTGTCTCCTGGTAGTATCCTTCCAATGATTTGGGTATGTCGTAGTGTACCACAAAACGCACATCGGGCTTGTCAATACCCATTCCGAACGCAATGGTAGCCACAATCACTTGTGCTTTTTCCATCAGGAAGTCATCCTGATTCTGGCTGCGGACCGCACTCTCCATTCCGGCATGATAGGGCAGGGCGGTGATGTTGTTGACACGGAGCGTTTCCGCAAGATCTTCCACCGTTTTGCGGCTTAGGCAATACACAATGCCCGATTTGCCGTCCATTTGCTTGATATAGCGTATCAGCTCTTTGTCCACTTCCTCGGTCTTTTCACGCACCTCATAATAGAGATTGGGACGGTTGAACGATGATTTGAACACCTGGGCTTTCAGTATGCCAAGGTTTTTCTGGATGTCATGCTGTACTTTGGGGGTTGCGGTGGCGGTCAGTGCAATGATGGGAGCACGACCTATCTTTTTTACTATAGGCAGAATACGCCTGTATTCAGGTCGGAAATCATGTCCCCATTCGGAGATGCAATGGGCTTCATCCACAGCATAGAAAGATATTTTTACATTCTTCAGAAAAACGGTGTTTTCCTCTTTGTTAAGCGATTCGGGTGCGACATACAGCAATTTGGTCTTTCCGGCAAGAATGTCTTCTTTTACTGCATTGATTTCCGCCTTGCTGAGTGAGGAATTGATAAAATGGGCAACACCGTCTTCTTCAGAGAAGTTGCGCATGGCATCCACCTGATTCTTCATCAGAGCGATGAGCGGAGAAATAACAATAGCGGTTCCTTCCATAAGGAGTGATGGCAACTGGTAGCACATGCTTTTTCCTCCGCCTGTAGGCATCAGTACAAAAACATCTTCTCCGTCCATCAGACTATTGATGATAGCCTCTTGATTGCCTTTGAAACCATCAAATCCGAAGTTGTGGCGCAATGCCGAAATCAATTGTTCGTGTCTGTCCATATTGTATGTTGTGCAAACTATGTCCTGTTTTTGTTTCCTCTGGCCCCTGTGTGTAAATATGCAGGTCTTATACAGTCCTGTTATACAGAGGTGATAACTGTCTGTCAAATTGAGAATGTCGGTAGATAAAGTCTTCCCGAAAAATCGTTCCCGTATTTGCTCACAAAAGTAGTACATTTTTTTTTTCTTACAAACCTTTTTTTAAAAAAAAAGCAGATTGTGGTTAGAATGAATATAAATTTACCCCGATCAAAGGTGCAAGTTCTTGATATTTATTGCGTAGGTTTACGCAATGCTTGGAAGAATCAGGGAAGAACCTATGACCACTATTGAATTTCAATGAATTACGGACATGCTTTTCCCTCCTCTCATTTTACTATCTGTTTGATGTAAATTTATATATGTAACTCGTTGCATCCTGATAGCAGTATTGGGTGATTATTGGGTGATTATTGGGTGATTATTGGGTGATTATTGGGTGATTATTGGGTGATTCCAAGCACATGCACTATCTCCATGGCAGACCGGCTGCAGATATGTGGAACAGAGTGGAAAATGTGAAAAATATAGAATGAAAGAATGTAGAATTTCTAATATGCTGAATATCAGTAAAGGCATGGGAATGTGTGAAAAAATGTGAAAAAATGTTTTGCCGATTAATAAAAAAAGTATAACTTTGCCGTCGCTTAACTTTATACCTGAATATGGGAACACAAAAACGGAATCTGTCGTTGGGACAGTTGTTTAACCTGAGTTTCGGTTTCTTTGGTGTGCAGATTGCCTATGCTCTGCAGAGTGCCAACATCTCTCGTATATTTGCCACTTTGGGGGCAGACCCTCACCAACTTTCTTTCTTCTGGATTCTTCCTCCGTTGATGGGTATGATTGTTCAGCCCCTGATTGGTATATTGTCGGACCGGACATGGTTCGGCAAGTTTTTCGGGCGGCGGAAATTTTATCTGCTTATCGGTGCGCTGATAGCCGTGGCTGTGATGATAGTCTTGCCGAATGCGGGCAACTTCAGTTTTGAGCAGGGAGTATGGCTCGGATTGAATGCGGCGATGTGGTTCGGCTTGTTCTCGCTGATGTTTCTGGACACCTCAATCAATATAGCAATGCAGCCGTTCAAGATGATGGTCGGTGATTTGGTAAACGAGGAGCAGAAAGGAACGGCCTATGCCATACAGTCGGCACTCTGCAACGCCGGTTCGCTTGTGGGTTATCTCTTCCCGATATTCTTTACTTGGATAGGAATTGCCAATACGGCGGCGGAGGGTGTGATTCCTGACTCCGTGAAATGGAGTTTCTATATAGGGGCTGCGATATTGATATTATGCGTACTCTATACTTTCTTCGCTGTAGAGGAAATGGACCCGCAGGAATATGCAGAGTTTCACGGGTTGAACAAGAAGAAAGAGGCGGATGAAACGATAGTTGAAAGCGGTTCTTCCACACACTTTGTCATGCGGGCATTTCTGACTGTGGGGTTGGTGCAGTTTTTCTGCTGGGCGGCGTTTATGTATATGTGGACCTACTCAAACGGTGCTATTGCCACTCAATGCTTTGACTGGGATGGTGCCTCCACTGCCGATGCCGCTTTTCAGACGGCAGGCAACTGGGTAGGTGTATGCTTTGCAGTACAAGCCGTAGGGTCGCTATTGTGGGCAATGGTATTGCCGTTGCTTGAAAAGCGGTTCGGAAACAGGGGTGCATACGCTATCTCGCTTGTAGTGGGTGCGTTAGGATTTATCTCGACCATGTGGGTGACCAACCAATGGGTGCTGCTTGTCAGCTATGCTTTTATTGGTGCCGCTTGGGCAGCGATGTTGGCATTACCGTTTACGATTATTACGAATGCCATATCGGGGAGCAAATATATGGGAACGCTGTTGGGACTGTTCAATTGCACGATATGTTTACCTCAGATAGTGGCAGCATTGCTGGGCGGTGTACTCCTTAGATATATATGTGGCGGAAGTCAGGTGATGATGTTGGTGACGGCGGGTGTCGCTCTGCTGTTAGGCGCGGCATCGGTGTTTACTATAAAGGAGAAGAGGTGATAAACAATAAATAGTAGTCATTACACATTTTGAAGAACTATTTCGTACATATTGTATTTTTAGGCTCATTATTATGTTGCATGATATTTTTGTCATGCACAAATGAAATCGTGGATGATGGCAATGGTTCTATCAAAAAGATAACCACTATATATGGTGTAAATATTGAAATCCCTTATGCAACTGACGAAGAGATTTCCTTAATTGAGAGTGTCGCAGATAATGAACATATATTATCATATAAGGTTGCGAGACAATATGCATTTATAGAATTTATGGATTGCTATAAGCAGTTTTTAAGTGAGCAGTTGACGCAACAGGTGGAGAACTTGCTTATGAGCGGTGACGGTCTCTCATTAAGTTTGTCAGATAGACCGGTGGTGGTATATAATTATGATGATACACCATATTACTATGAGTTCGCTGTATTGCTGAATGGCAGTTATGTTGGGAGTATTACGGTTGATGCAATACCTCAAGGTGATGAGATTATAGAGTTTGTTAATGCGGCTCAATATGATTTTTATAGTTCTCAATACAAACGATATGTTGGGCGTTATCCGAATGTTTTTTATAACATCGATGGTATCTTTTATTCTGTTTGTGATATTGATGAATTAGAGGATGGGGATATTTATATGGGATTGTGCGAGGAGAATATTTCAGGGACTATAGAGGATGATTATATTGAGATGTTTTATGATAAATATTACAATGAACCAAACAATGATTTTAGTGATTTAGAGAATGATCTTTTAGAGATGGTTGAGAGAGAAGTTGGAGGGGATGAATATTTTTCAAACATTTCATCTTATTATGCAAATATTTTAGCACAACGAGATTCGGATATTACGAAGTTTAATGCTATGTTGATGATTTTGTTATCGGACTCTATTTCAGATACATTTGAGTTATCACATTTACAGGATAGTATAGTATATGCAAATTTAGAAACTTATGGTTTATCTTGTAAATATTTCATTCCAGAATATGCTAATCAACAATTGCGTTACACTCGTTGGAAATATTATTGTGGCCCAGCTATTATGGCGTGGTTGTATAGAGGTAAATGGAATTATTACAATGGTGTTTATTTGCCACTCTATGGGGAGTGTGGTTCTACATACTTTGGCGTGAATCAGATTATTTGTACTTCGTATTATGCATACTATCCGTATACAATGCGTAAAATTGAGGAATATAGAGATGTGGAAAATTTGAGTGCTTATTTGGATGGTGGGTTATATAATACATGGTTTTCGGAATGTGTTCCTACTTTTGATGAATATCCTCTTTATCATGGGGGCTTAAACCGTGGACTTCAAAATGCCACTGCGAATGTGGGAACGCCTTATAAGATTCACTTTACATTACATCCACAAGAATGGATAGAAGATATGCATGAGCCTGTTGTTATAGAATGTAGTCCGCCACCGGATTACACACCTCATTATGTAGGTGCGATAGGTATAGGTTATACCTTGAAGTCAAATGGTAAAAAGAAACATAAGTATTTTTTATGTATGGATAATGGTTATCAAATAGGTTTACATAATTATTATCCATATTGGAGGAAACATAATTGTTGGAATTTACATTATGCATGGAAACCAGAATAGGTCTGTAGGAAATGGGCAAATATAAACAAATAGTTGCATTTTGTATTATTGTAATTTTTATGGCATCATGTCATAAGTGGACACCTTATGAGCAAGTGCTGTATGTTTATTCTCCATACGATAGTTTGACGATTAGTTATAATAAAATTACGAATCCGAGAAATGATAGTTTTGATAAATATCAAGAGATGATAGTTCCTAATATAGAAGGCATTTATCAATACTCTAATACCATTTGGGAAGATTATGCACATAATGCTGAAGTTTACGAATATATACCGGATAGAGATGATTTCAAGATAAGAAGAATCAGTGGAGATGGACCTTATTATGTATTTTATTTTAATACGATTAATGTAAACGGACAAGAGCTATCAATATTTGAGAATTTCACAAATTATTATGCACAAAAATCAAATTTTAGTTTTGAGGATATCATTGCAGCTATAGTGGAACAAGAACCGGATTATGTAGTGATATATGATGATTCCAATGAGCATCAGATTAAGGGTTCAGAATATGTGGCTGATAACCGTATGCTCGGGATACCTAAGGTGGTTATAAAATAGAAGTGTTTTTAGAATTGATATAATCAAAATAGATTGACTCTAATTGTTGGCAAAGATTAATCAACTTAACCAAATAAACAAAATAAACATGAAAAACAAGACATTCTCTCTCTTCCGTGGCTCCATGGTGGTTGTGCTGGCGATGTTGAGCACAGCGATGATGGCACAGATTACAGCCACGGGTGTTGTGGAAGATGCGGCGAACGGTGAGCCGATTATCGGTGCAAGCGTATTGGAGGTGGGCACCACCAATGGTACGATTACCGATTTCGACGGTAACTTCAGTCTAAAGGTTGCCAATGGTGCAACCTTAAGCATCTCCTACATGGGTTATAAATCGCAGGAACTTCCCGCTGCCCAGAACATGAAGGTTCGTTTGGGTGAGGACTCGGAGTTGTTGGAAGAAGTGGTAGTTGTAGGTTACGGTGTGGTCAAGAAGAACGATGCAACCGGCTCTGTTACTGCCATCAAACCCGATGACATGAACAAGGGTCTTACCACAACCGCAACGGATATGTTGTCGGGAAAGATAGCGGGTGTGAATGTGACTTCCAACGACGGTACTCCGGGTGGTGGTGCTACCATTCGTATTCGTGGTGGTTCGTCACTATCAGCAAGCAACGACCCTCTTATCGTTATTGACGGTCTTCCTATGGATAACGACGGTATCAAGGGTGTAAGTAACCCATTGTCGCTTGTCAACCCGAATGATATTGAGACCTTTACCGTGTTGAAGGATGCTTCGGCTACTGCTATTTATGGTAGCCGTGCGAGCAATGGTGTTATCATCATCACGACAAAGAAAGGTTCACAAGGTCAGAAGTTGAGAATCAGCTATAATGGTAGTGTTACTGCCAGTATGCTGACAAAGCGTATGGAAGCGATGTCAGCGGGAGAGTTCCGCAATTTCGTGAGCAACGAGTTGGGGTTGTCGGGGCAGATACCCGGTATGGCAGAGGGTGTTACTTATGAAACAGAATTTGGTGATGCAGAAACTGACTGGCAGAAAGAGATATACAGGACGGCATTCTCCACCGACCATAACATCAACCTGACAGGTGGTACCAAGCACATGCCATACCGTTTCTCTATTGGTTACACCGACCAGAACGGTATCAAGAAAACTTCAGGTATGCAGCGTGTTACCGCATCAATGAACTTGTCGCCTTCGTTCCTTGACAATCACCTTTCTTTCAACCTGAATGCAAAGGGTATGTATATCTACAACCGTTATGCTGACGGGGTGGAAGGTTCTGCTTTGGACTACGACCCGACCCAACCCATCAATTCGGGCAGAGCTGGCATGCAAGGTTTTGACAATTATTATCAGCGTGTAGATAAGGGAGGATTTGAGGACTCCGAGGGGCAAAAGGTTGGTGACAAGTGGTATTATACCATTAACAAATATTCATCAAACCCGGTGGCAGCCCTGAACCAGAAACGCAATATTGCCAACTCAGGACAGTTCGTGGGTAACTTGGAGGCAGACTATAAGATTCATGGTTTTGAAGACTTGCGTCTGCATGCCAATTTCGGTGCTGATTATTCTTACGGAAAGCAGACCCTGGAAGTTGTGCCGGAGGCAGCGCAGGACCACTATTATGGAAGGTATGGTTATGAACAAGAGAAGAAATATAACCTTTTGTTCAACGCCTACGCTCAATATTACAAGGACTTCAATGAAAATCATCACTTTGATGCGATGGTAGGTTATGAGTGGCAGCACTTCTATCGTGCGGGCGATTATGACTATTATGGACTGTATCCTTCCACCACACTGAAGGTGGATGATGCCGGCAACTCGCTTGCAGGAACCAAGTATAGTGTATCAAGTACGAATTGGGCTACCGAGAGTTATTTGGTATCGTTCTTCGGTCGTGTAAACTATATAGCATTGAACCGATATATGATAACAGCTTCTCTTCGTGGTGACGGTTCGTCAAGATTCGCGAAGAAGAATCGTTGGGGTGTGTTCCCTTCGGTTGCTCTTGGTTGGAAGATTAAGGAAGAGGCCTTCTTGAAAGATGTGAACTGGCTGAGCGATTTGAAACTTCGTTTGGGTTATGGTATCACCGGTCAGCAGAATATCCAGCAGGGTGACTATCCTTATATGCCTACTTACACCAATAGTAAGGAATATGCATGGTCAACACTTGGTGAGTCCGCAACCGGTTATGTTCCGGCAGAAGGCATGGTGGAAGGCGTAGATTACATATCGGACGGACAATATATCTACTATCGTACATTCCGTCCGAATGTATATAATCCTGACATCACCTGGGAGAAAACCACCACCTACAATGCCGGTATCGATTATGGCTTTATGAATGGTAGGATTACGGGTAGTATTGACTACTATTATCGTGTAACCGATGACCTCTTGAATGAGGTGGACATTCCTGCAGGCACCAACTTCAAGACCCGTGTAATAAAGAATGTTGGTTCGTTGCGTAACCAAGGTGTAGAGTTCGCTATCAATGCAGTGGCTATCGACAACAAGGCGCTCAAATGGGATCTTGGTTTCAACCTGACCTACAATAATAATAAGATAACCAAACTGACTGCCAGTGATGAAGAAGGGTATTATATTACTGATGGACAGGTAAGCAACGGTAAGTATGTAAAGGCTCATGCCGTTGGTCATGAGGCTGGGTCGTTCTATGTATATAAAACAGGGCGCGATGCAGATGGAAATCTTGGTGTAGTTGACCAAAATAGGGATGGGGAGATAAACGACAAAGACAAGGTCTTCTACCATAGTCCGAATGCGCCTGTCACCATGGGTCTTACCAGCAAATGGCAGTTCTACGGTTTCGACCTCGGAATATCTTTCCGCGCATCTATCGGCAACTATGTATATAACAAGGTGCTTGCCGACAACTTGCAGAATGTGACCAAGGCAACGGTTTATGACTCGAAGGCTTTGGGTTATCACAATATTCTATGGGAAGGTTACAACGCATATTACAATGACGGTGTACACCGTGCCGACTTCTTGGAACCCGATTTGCTTGACTATTTCATAGAGAATGCTTCGTTCTTGCGTTGCGATAACATTACATTGGGTTATACTTGGGATAAACCGAATAGTGTAATCAGCAATGCACGCCTCTACTGCACAGTAAGCAACCCGTTTGTAATAAGCGGTTATAAAGGTCTTGACCCTGAAGTATGGGGTGGTATAGACAATAACATATATCCGCGTTCGCTTTCGGTGATTGTTGGTACGAGTATTAACTTTTAATTATGAAAGGAGACAGACTTATGAAAACATATAGTAAGATATTTGCGACCTTGGCAGTAGTGTTGGGTTTTACCGCATGCGTGCAAGACCTCAATACTGAGCCGATAGATCCTAATATTGTGCAGGAGTTTGACCAGGATGCCGTATATTACAAGATATATGCGGGCTTGGGGACATCCGGTCAGAAAGGACCGGACGGTGACTGCGACATAGTGGCTAATGACGAGGGTTACTCGGTATTCTATCGCCTGTTGTTCGTTCACAACGAATTCCCGACCGATGGCGGCTGGTGGATATGGAATGATGCAGGTGTTCCGGATTTGCTTGAGTGCAAATGGACATCAGAGAACGCATTCGTGAAACTGCTTTACAATCGTTTGAACTTCAATGTGACGGTATGCAATCACTTCCTTGAGAATACAGAGGACAAGACGGACGAGAAGAGTATCAGACAGCGTGCAGAGATACGCTTCATGCGTGCCTTGAACTACTATTATCTGATGGATTTCTTTGGCAATCCACCTTTCAGTACCAAGATTACGGTTGACAATCCTACTCAGTTGGAAGGCGGGCGTGAGGCATTGTATGCATGGCTTGTTGATGAACTGAAGGCCGCAGAGAATGACTTGGAAGACAAGGCTTCTACTTATAAAGTGAACAAGGATGCGGCTCGTGTCTTGCTTGCCCGCTTGTATTTGAATGCGGAGGTTTATACCAACGGGAAGACCACTGCCTACGCAGAGGCGGAGGAATATGCCAAGAAGGTGGTGGATGCATACGAATTGGCGGACAACTATGCAGAACTCTTTATGGGTGACAATGATGTGAATGAGTCCGCCAAAGAGATAATCTTTGCCATTCCGCAGGATGGTGCTATGATACAGTCATGGGGCGCTTCTTCCGCTATGGTTGCAATGACACGCGGAACCAACATGAACGATTGGGGGTCTACCGACAAGTGGGAGTGCTGGCGTAGTTCGCCTGAACTGGTGAAGGTGTTTGCAGATGCTCCTGAAACCATTATTGGCGATGAAACCCAAATACCGGGTTTGGTGGGTGACGATCGTGCGTTGTTCTGCAACAAGACAGCAGCCGGCTTTACCGCAGGTTGTGAGGGACCGGGTGAATATGGAACAGGTAACTTCAACAAATGCTGGGCAATCTGCAAATGGACAGGTCTATATTCTACCGGTGTGGCTGGCAAACATACACAGTTTGTGGACACTGATGTTCCTTTTATCCGTGCAGGTGAAGCATATATGACGTACGCAGAGGCCTTGTATCGTCAAGGAAAAACTGCTGAAGCACTTGCCTTTATCAATGACAATATTCGCAAGCGTGCTCATGCTACAGCATTGCCGGCAATAGACGATGATGTCTTGCTTGATGAATGGCAGCGCGAGTTCTACTGTGAAGGTCGTCGGCGTATCGATTTGATTCGTTTTGGCCAGTTTTCCGGTGCGAATGCCACCCGGGCATGGGAAGGACATAAAGCAAAACGCAACAAGAAATATAATCTGTATGCTATTCCCAATTCAGATTGCATTGCCAATCCGAACATAAAACAGAACGAAGGATTCGAATAAATAGAAATTAGTGAAAACTAATCAATAAAAACACAATTAACAGTTATTAACTTCTAAAAATTACTTAATTATTATGAAGACAAACAAATTTTTCATGGGTCTGCTTGGTTTGGCAGCTCTTGGTATGGTAGCATGTAAAGGTGAGAAAGGTGGTGGTGAAGAAGGTGTCATCACTATTGAAGGTGCTCCTGAATTAACAGAAGTAGAAGGTGCATGGACTGTGGCTATCCGCTTCGACGAAGTTCCTTGCAACGATGTTTATTTCATCGGTAACTATGCCAATGCAGAAGGTGCAGAGTCAAACTGGTCAATGGACAATGCCGTTAAGATGGAGAAATGCAAAGGAAAGAAGACATGGTATCAGGCAGTTATCTATCCTATCGACAAAGATTTCGACGGTACTGTAGTAGCAAAGAGCTGGGCAACCGGTAAACCCGTACAACTTCAAAGTGACGGTTCTTTCGACTGGACCGGTCAACCCGCTTTGAATGCATTGACCTTGGTTGAAGGTGTTAACTGCTCTATGGACGAAGAGAATGGCGGTGAAATGAAGTTCTCCTTCTTTACTAAAGAGTATGTTGACCAAGCCAAGATTGCTTGGGGTGCCAACGAAGACTTTGACGAGACTTACTTCAAAGTTGCTGATGCCGTAATATTTGCGACATCCAAAGGTTGGAAGGTTAGTCCTTGCATTGAGAAATTGCCCGCAGGTGAGTACACCTTTACAGCCAAGCTGCCCGAGGCTCTTCCCGAAGGTGCAGAATTGATTCTGACCGGTAGTTTCCCCGAAAAATCATGGGGCGAGAGTGACCGTGTTATGACAAAAGTAAATGACACTGAATACACTTGGACAGGTGATGCTCCCGAAGGACTTGAGTGGAAAGTGTTCTATAACCTTGACGGTGCTCAGCATTGGGCTGCTAACTCAAATGCTTTGATTACTGAGGATGACCTTGTTCTTGAGGTTGAATGGGAAGAATAATATCAAGATTATTTCTTTCATAAAAGTCCCTCTGCTTTGTGCAGGGGGATTTTTTATATATAGCGGTTGGTTGTAACAGAAACTCTGCGGAAAGTCACATAGAAAAATGACTTTGGGGAGATTTATGTTTTGCGGAGTTGGGAAGATGTTGTATCTTTGCCTGCAGAAAACAGAAAAAGATATGAAACGATGTTTATTTTTGTTGGGTGCCGTATGCATGATGAATATGACACTTTTAGCAGACTCGCCTCTGACGAGTACGCATTTCTGGAAGATATACAGTGTGGATGAGGGTGCTAACTATTTTCCTCCGTATCGGTTGGTGGATGAGTTTGATTGGTCGGATGAGGTAAAGGCCTATCTGTGTTCGGAAGATGTACCGCTGGAGCAACGGTTGTGTGTGGTGAACTATTTAGGTTGGGATTTCAATGGTCAGAGCCATTGGCGTTCGTTAGAGAATTATTATATCCAGCACAACGAGCGTGTGAATCCGGAGGATGTGTATGCGGGTATGTCGGGTGAGCTGATGATAGTGTTTGCCTATGTGAAGGCGATGGACGATTATTTCGATGTGAAGCTGGCTAACTCGATGGCTTCGGTGGCAGCACGGCGCTCACCGAAGAGTAGGGCAGTGGCGATGATAGCGGCATTGATAGGAGCGCAAGAGGCTATGGACAGCGAATGGAAAGAGGTCTATCGGTTGTGTCATGAAGTGGAGATTGATACTTCGCTTAATAACGATTTCTGCGATGCTGCAGTATGGGCCATCATGTCGTATATTAATTTGTATGCGGAGTAGCGACTCTTAGATTTCTTTCCTTTAAAAACCAGTTGATACTAAGGAAGGCACTACATTATGTTGTAGTGCCTTCCTTATGCTTTTAGATAAGAAGTCTATCTATGAATA
This sequence comes from Paludibacteraceae bacterium, assembly GCA_905236355.1. Classification (GTDB taxonomy): domain Bacteria; phylum Bacteroidota; class Bacteroidia; order Bacteroidales; family Paludibacteraceae; genus Colicola. Next base: position 13,705 of record CAJOPG010000099.1, read on the forward strand.
TAGATGTTGGTTATGCCTTTGGGGCGATTTGCAGTTGCAGTTCGTCCAATTGGAGTTGGTCGATTTCACCCGGTGCACCGAGCATCACATCTCTTCCCTGATTGTTCTTCGGGAATGCAATGCAGTCGCGGATACTGTCGAGACCGGCGAAGAGCGAGACAAAGCGGTCGAGACCATACGCCAGACCTCCGTGAGGGGGAGCTCCGTATTTGAAGGCGTTCATCAGGAAACCGAACTTCTGTTGTGCCTGTTCCGGCGTGAAGCCCAGTATTTCAAATACTTTCTGCTGCAGTTTGGCATCGTGAATACGAATGCTGCCGCCTCCTACTTCCACACCGTTGATAACCATGTCGTATGCATTGGCACGTACACTGGCAGGGTCGGTGTCGAGCAGCGGAATATCTTCGGGTTTTGGTGAGGTGAAGGGGTGGTGCATAGCCATCAGGCGCTGTTCCTCATCGCTCCATTCATACATGGGGAAATCCACCACCCACAAGCAGGAATATTTGTTTTTGTCACGGAGTCCGAGTTGGCTGCCCATCTCTAATCGCAGTTCGCAGAGTTGTTTACGTGTTTTGTTGGCATCATCGCCGCTCAAGATGAGAATCAGGTCACCGGCTTCCGCTCCAAAAGCTGCCTTCATTTGCTGCAGCACCTCCTGCGAATAGAATTTGTCCACACTTGACTTCACTGTCCCGTCAGTCTCTATACGCGCATAAACCAACCCTTTGGCACCGATTTGCGGTTTCTTTACGAAATCTGTAAGTTGGTCAATCTGTTTGCGTGTGTAGGCGGCCGCACCTTTGGCGCAGATACCACCGATATAAGCGGCATTGTCAAACACACTGAAGCCGTAGCCCTTCAAGATATCCATCAGTTCCACAAAACGCATGTCAAAGCGGGTGTCGGGCTTGTCGGAGCCGTAGTATTTCATGGCGTCAGCCCAGGTCATGCGCGGCAGTTTGGGCAGGTCGATACCCTTAATCACTTTGAACAAGTGGCGGCTCATGCCTTCAAACATATTGAGGATGTCTTCTTGCTCCACAAACGACATCTCACAGTCAATCTGTGTGAATTCCGGTTGACGGTCGGCGCGCAGGTCCTCATCTCGGAAGCACTTCACTATCTGGAAATAGCGGTCGAAACCGGCTACCATCAGCAGTTGCTTGAGTGTTTGCGGCGATTGCGGCAGAGCATAGAATTGTCCGGGATTCATGCGTGAGGGCACCACGAAGTCGCGGGCACCTTCCGGAGTACTATTGACCAATACGGGTGTTTCTACTTCCAAGAAGCCTTGCTCGTCGAGATAGCGGCGCACTTCGAATGCCATTTTGTGGCGGAGTTCCAGATTACGGCGCACACACTCACGGCGCAAGTCGAGATACCTGTATTTCATGCGGATGTCATCGCCACCATCGGTGTCTTCTTCAATGGTAAAAGGTGGTGTAACGGCTTCGTTCAGTATAGTCAGTTCATTGACATTGATTTCAATATCACCTGTGGGGAGATTTTTGTTTTTGGAGTATCGCTCCACCACTTCGCCCTTTACCTGCAGGACAAATTCGCGTCCCATACGGTTGGCTTTCTCAAAGACCTCGGCATTGGTCTCCTGATTGAAACTGAGTTGCGTCAGACCATAGCGGTCACGCAAGTCAACGAAGGTCATGCCTCCCATTTTGCGGATGCGTTGCACCCAACCGGCAAGCACTATTTGCTCACCTACATTGTCAATGCGGAGTTCCCCGCAAGTTTTAGTACGATACATTATTGATAGATATATTTATTGATTTCTGATTTTGGTTCTTCGCTCTTCGCTCATACCGATTTCTTATTATGTATTCTCAGAGTGTTTCCACTTCGGGGTTGATTTTTCGGATGAGTCCTTTCAGCACATCGCCCGGTCCGAACTCACGGAAAGAAAGGGCACCATCTGCAACCATGTTCTGTACAGATTGTGTCCATCGTACCGGTGACGTAAGTTGCGCGACAAGATTGCGTTGTATGGTAGCCGGGTCGGTTTGCGGCAAGGCATTGACATTTTGATATACGGGGCATTGCGGTTGGTTGAAGTGTGTGGCTTCGATGACTTCTCGCAGTTCTTCGGCGGCAGGTTGCATGAGCGGTGAATGGAATGCCCCTCCCACCTGCAGGCGCAGGGCTCGCTTTGCTCCTGCTTCTTTCATCAGGATGCAGGCTTGTTCTATTCCAGCCACGGTTCCGCTTATCACCACTTGTCCCGGACAGTTGTAGTTGGCAGCCACCACTACTTCATTGGTTATAGTGGCACATACTTCTTCCACTTTTTCATCGGGTAGGGCAATTACGGCCGCCATAGTGCTTTCCTGCATTTCGCAGGCGCGTTGCATGGCTTGTGCCCGCTTGGAGACCAATAGCAGTGCATCTTCAAACGACAATGCTCCACATGCCACCAATGCCGAGAATTCACCTAAGGAGTGACCGGCTACCATGTCGGGTTTTTCTTCTGCATTGACGATGCAGGAGATGACGGAGTGAAGGAAAACAGCGGGTTGCGTTACTTTGGTTTGGCGGAGTGCTTCAGCATCGCCTTCAAACATGATGTCTGTTATGCGGAAACCAAGCAGTTGATTGGCTTTTTCAAATAGTTGACGGGCTTCAACGGAATTATCGTACAGGTCTTTTCCCATGCCTGTAAATTGTGCTCCCTGTCCTGGAAATACGAATGCTTTCATGTCTCTTAATTCTTTCTTTTTTTAGCCTACAAAATTACACATTATTTTTTGACCGCACAAGAGGGAATGGTTGTGCGTGAGAAGATGAATATGTTGTGCCGGGTACAGATATGCTGTTATTCAGGCTAAAAATGTTATGTTGCTATCTTTTTTATAGTCTGTTTGTTATATGTTGATGTTATGTTGATCTTATGTTGATGTTATGTTCATCTTATGTTACGGGTATTGAAAATGAATAAGTTACAAGGCAATTTTGCAGGTGACATTATGCTGTGAATAAGGGGTGTTATTTGTGCAGATAAAAAAGATTGTGTATATTTGCAGTTTGAAATGCAAGACTATCCATCCATATTATTGAGCAATGCAGTGAACGAGTTTGCGTCGCTGCCGGGATTGGGCAGAAAGACGGCCTTGCGTTTGGTTCTTCACCTGCTTCGCCAGCCGGAGAACGAGGTTCAGCATTTCGCAGATGCTCTGACACGTTTGAAGAAGGAGGTTCGTTATTGTCGTATATGTCATAATATCAGTGATACCGAGGTGTGCCCGATATGTCAGAGTACGCGCCGTGACAGACAGACGATATGCGTGGTGGAGAACATACAGGATGTGATGTCGATAGAGAATACGGGTCAGTATAGCGGTGTATATCATGTGCTTGGCGGCATTATCTCTCCGATGGACGGTATAGGTCCGAAGGACATAGAGATAGACTCGTTGGTGGAGCGTATAGTGCCGGAACAGATACAGGAAGTGATACTTGCGTTGCCGACAACGATGGAGGGGGACACGACCAATTTTTATATCTACAAGCGTTTGTCGGGAACAGGTGTGCGCGTTACGCAGATAGCGCGTGGAATGGCGATAGGGAATGAGTTGGAATATACAGACGAAATTACGCTCGGTCGTTCCATATTGAACCGCACGGAATTTGCCGGTTGAACAATTATAATTTATCAAGATAACCAATGTTATAAATCTAATATTCTTCAAATGGAAAAGCGTGTTAATACAATTTTGAACGTGTGCTATTATGCCTTTTATGTGTTGGCCATAGGTTCGGCACTACTGATGTGGTATTTGGTAACCAACGGCAAGGTGTCAGCGATAGAAACTCTTTCTGATGCCGGAAAGGCAATACAATATGTGGTAATCGGCTATGTGATAGTATCCGTGGCGGGTGGTTTGTATTTGTTTAAGAAGGCTTTGGATAAGATACGGCAACTTGCAGATCGGGAGTTGCAACTGCGCCGGTATCAGCAATGGGCTATTGTACGGATTGTGCTTATCGGCTTGGGCATTGTGCTTGGTATTGTAGCTTTCTATTGGTTGGGCGGCTATCGTTCGATGATATGGTGTGCTGCCATTAGTACGATAGGTTTGTATTTCTGCAAGCCGACCTTGCGCCGTATGGAATTGGAACTTGACGCACCTGTGGAACAATCTGAGAATAAGAAGTAGCGTAGTATAGGGATAAGAAATCTTAAAATTGTGAATTCTCTATGATTATTGCAGTAGATTTTGACGGGACGATAGTAACGCACGAATATCCTCGTATAGGCAAGCCCATTCCGTTTGCTATAGAGACTTTGCGCAAACTTCAGCAAGAGGATCATCATCAACTGATAATGTGGACAGTGCGTGAAGGCGAGTTGCTGCAAGAGGCATTGGAGTACTGCAAGTCTCGCGGCTTAGAGTTTTATGCCGTCAATAGCAATTATCCGGAGGAACAAGATGCGCATAATGCGCCTCGCAAGATCAATGCTGACTTGTGGATAGACGACAAGAATTTAGGCGGTTTGCCGGATTGGGGTGTGATATATCAGATGGTTCACGGAGGACAATGCTATCGTCCGTTTCCTCAATCAGGACAAACAGAATTCCCCCGCCGAAGTGGTTGGTTCTCCCATATTAGAAGATGATTGCAATCTGAAAAAAGTCAATTCATTTTATCATATAAAGGCAGTATCTCTTACAGAAAAGGAGTCAGCATAGATGTTGTTGCAGAACGAACATATTCGTTTAAGGAAAGTGGAACCTCAAGATCTGCCTTTCTTGTATTTGTGGGAGAATGATACGGCGGAGTGGGGTTCGGGTGATACGCATAATCCATTGTCGCAAAAAGACTTGCGTGATTATATTGAGCGTTCTACCGGAGATGTGTACAAGGACGGGCAATTGCGTTTGATAATAGAAACGGCCGAAGGGACGACGGCAGGTTGCATTGATATGTATGATTTTGACCCTCATAACAGAAGAAGTGCGGTCGGCATCTATATTGACTCCGCTTTCCGCCGGAAAGGCATAGGGCAGGAGGCGGTTCGGTTGCTTGAGGAGTATGCTTTTTGTTTTCTGCATGTGAGGATGCTATATAGTTTTGTGGCTGCTGCCAACAAGAAAAGTGCTCACTTTTTTGCCTCATGCGCTTGGCAACAAGTAAGCACTCTCCCGTATTGGTTGCAGAATAGCGATGTATTCGTTTATCAACGCATTACACCACTTTTGCAGGAATCAGTTTCTCGCGAATTTTGACATAGATTACACTATCTTTTTTTGCGAAAGCGGCTTTGACATAGCCCATTCCGATGCCTGTCCGTGTGCCCGGCAGCATGATGCCGGAGGTGACGTTTCCAATAGTATTTCCCAGCTCGTCGCACAATTCGTACCCATGGCGCGGAATGCCTCTTTCGGTCAGGCAGAAATGAATGAGTTTGCGGCCGACTCCCTCTGCTTTTTGTTTTTCGAGCCGTTCCCGGTCGATGAAGTTCTTTCCGTCCACGAATTTGGTAATCCATCCGAGTCCTGCCTCAATGGGTGAAGTGGTGTCGTCGATATCGTTTCCATACAAGCAGAACCATTTTTCCAATCGGAGCGAGTCTCGTGCGCCTAAACCAATAGGCAGAATACCGTAGGGTTTTCCGACTTCGAATATGGCATCCCAAATTTGTTTGGCATGTTCGGGATGGAAATAAAGTTCGAACCCTCCGGCACCTGTGTAGCCTGTATTGCTGATGATGACGGGTTCTACTCCTGCAAAACGCCACTCCCTGAAAGAGTAGTAGGGTATTTGGCTAAGGTCGATATCGGTGAGTTTCTGCAGGACTTCAGTGGCCTTAGGTCCTTGTACCGCCAATTGTGCCACCCTGTCGCTTGCATTTTCCAACTTACAGCCGAATTGTTCGTTATGTCGGTTGACCCATGCCCAGTCTTTGTCGATATTGGAGGCATTGACCACTAAAAGGTATTTTGTAGTGCTGTATTTATAAACAATCAGGTCGTCCACAATTCCTCCTTCTCCGTTAGGGAAGCAGTTGTATTGTGCTTTGCCGGCTTCGAGTTTGGAGATGTCGTTGGAGCAGATGTATTGCAACAGGTTGACGGCCTGCTCGCCTTTCACCCAAAACTCTCCCATGTGGCTCACATCAAAGACTCCTATGCCTTGTCTAACGCACAGGTGTTCTTGCGTAATGCCAGTAGGGTATTCGATGGGCATGTTGTAGCCTGCAAATTCGTGCATTTTAGCACCTAAGGCGATATGGATATCTGTAAAAGGAGTTGACTTTAGCATAATTCAATAATTTTCAGTATAACTTGCATTGCTTTCTCCATACTTTGTATGGGTAGATACTCGAACCTGCTGTGGAAATTCTCTCCTCCCGCAAAGATATTGGGGCATGGCAACCCTTCGAAAGAGAGTCTGGCGCCATCGGTTCCTCCTCTGATAGGTTGCACTTTAGGTGTCACTCCCACTTCTTTCATGGCCTTCTCCGCTAATTCAACGACATGCATAACGGGTTCGATTTTCTCTCTCATGTTGTAGTACTGGTCACGAATGGTAATAGTAGCGGTTTCGTCTCCGTATTCGCGGTTGACTTTTCTCACTAAATGTTCCATTTCGTGTTTTCTACTTTCGAATCGTGCCCTGTCGTGGTCACGAATAATATAGGTGAGTGTAGTCTCTTCCACGGTGCCTTGCATACCAATCAGGTGGTAGAATCCTTCGTAGCCTTGTGTGTGTTCCGGAGTTTCCCAACGCGGTAGCATGACCGCTAATTGGTATGCGATACGCATGGAGTTGCGCATTTTGTGATATGCAGAACCCGGATGAACATTCACCCCCTTTACCACAATCTTGCATGAAGCGGCATTAAAGTTCTCATATTCCAGTTCTCCGATGGTTCCGCCATCCATGGTGTACGCCCAATCAGCTGCAAACTTTTGTACATCGAAGTGGTCGGCTCCTTGTCCGATTTCCTCGTCAGGAGTAAAGCCAATGCGCACTTTCCCGTGTTTGATTTCAGGATGTTGTATCAGGTATTCCATGGCGGTGACGATTTCAGCGATTCCTGCTTTGTCGTCAGCACCGAGGAGTGTTTTGCCGTTTGTAACAATGATGTCCTGACCTATATAGCGTAAGATTTCGGGGTACTTCTCGGTTTCGAGTAGTATTGCTTCTTGCTCGTTCAGCAGTATATCTTTTCCGTTATAGTTTTTTACGATTCGTGGTTGGACATGTTTGCCGCTGGCATCGGGGGATGTATCCATGTGTGCAATAAAACCGATAACTGGTTTTCGGTCAGCTGCATCCGTATTGGCGGGTAGTGTTGCCATCAGATAACCATTTTGATCGAGCGAGACATCAGTGAGTCCCATGCTTTCCAATTCGGTTTTCAAAGCATGAGCAAACTCCATCTGTCCCGGGGTGGATGGAGTCATACCCGTGTTCTCATCAGAAGTAGTGTGATAGCTCACATACTTCAGAAATCTATCCGTAAGGGTCATGTTTTATTTTTTGAAAAGACTAATGATATTGGTAACGCTGTTAGCAACATTCTGTACTTCTTCAGCAGTAGCCTGACCTTTCTGCATAGCAGTTTGGAGTTCAGTGAGGTTAGTTTGGTCAGCCCAATCTTCGAGTTGTTCAGTAATGTTTTCAGCAGCCTCATCGGTGTTGATATTCAAAGAGCCAGCAACCAAGCCTTTGCTGAAAGTTTTCAGATAGTCTTTGCTACCTTTGTTCTCATAGACATTTTGTGCGCCTCCGATAACATTGAGTACATTGGCAACATTCATCAAATTGGTCATATCCAACTTGCCATCGTTTTTGTATTGGGCAGCCAAAGCATCTAATGCTACACCGGTGCTACGTCCGATGGTGGTGCCGTCGGTTGTGGCAGCTGCAGTGGTGGTTGACGAAGTATTAGTTGTTGCGCTCTTGCCAAAACCGCAAGAGGTGAGGCAGATGGCTACTACAGTCATTGCCATGAAGATGGTTTTCTTCATAATGTTACTTGATTTAAAAGGTTGATATTATTATTTTTGAAGTTAATGATATTATCTTCTACACATTTGCACATACTGATTCTCCCTTCCCATGTTCCGGTTCCGATATGTGGTGAGAGTACTACATTGTCAAGTTGGAGTAGTTCTGGCAGAATGTCGGGTTCGTGTTCAAACACATCTAATGCTGCTCCTGCTATTTTGCCCTTTTGGAGTGCCCATGCGAGGTCCGCCTCGTTGATATGTGTTCCCCTTGCAGTGTTCAGGAGTAGAGCAGTAGGCTTCATTTTTGCGAGTTCAGTGCGGCTGATTAGATGGTGTACTTCGGGATAATAGGGTAGGTTGAGCGACACCACATCTGATTGCTGAAGCAGAGTGTCGAAAGTAACATAGGTGGCATTATATCGTTTTTCGACAATAGGCGAGAGGCGTTTGCGGTTGTGATACACTATTTTCATTCCGCTTGCAAGTGCTCTTCTCGCTATGGCTTGTCCTATGTTTCCCATACCGATGATACCTAATGTTTTACCGAAGAGAGCTGTTCCTAAGTTGCGCATTACACCGAATCGGATACCTCCAGAATCGGGTTGGCGCAATTTGCGATCCAGTTCAGCGGTGCGATGTGCCAATGTATGCAGCATAGCCCATGCATGTTCCGCCGTAGGTTCTATCACAGGTTGCGGTGTATTAGTTACAATGATACCTTTATCCTCACAAAGTTTCATTGGAAGATTGTTGTATCCGCTCCCAAAGTTGGCAATGAGGCGTAACTGATTTGCCTTTTGAATAGCACTTTCAGGAATGGTATAGTCGAATGTGGCAACCAAGATATCCGCATCTTTAAGATGGCGCGTCAGCTCGTTGTGAGTCAGCATTCCATAGGGAGCATCCGGTAATACCAAATGTTCTTCTTGCAGTCGCGGAAAGCCTTCTTGCGGCAGATATGTAGTGAAAACAATTTTCATTGACACTATCAACGCTACAAAGGTACAATAATTTATTGAATTACTAAAATAAAAATATAAGAGTTAAGGGCAACCGCATCAAGAAGCCGCAGTCTTATGCAGAGGTCTCCTGCCCCCTAAGGGAGATACAAGTCTGTTAGTCTTCCCAAGCAGGAAGGATGGAATGATATATTGTAGATTATCAGTAGGTGCATGCCATTCATAATTCAGATACCGTATAGGTTTGGAATCACCCAATAATCACCCAATAATCACCCAATAATCACCCAATATCATTATGTGATTATAAAGAGTTATAAATGTATTTCTTTTTGATGTGGTTGTCCTATCAATTTTATGTTCAATTTGTTAGTACTTGTAATATTTAGTATTTCAGTGCAAATTTTATCAGTCAGGGTGTTGATTGTATAATATATGCAAATTGCATGTTGCAAGACAGCTTATTATCTATGTTTTGGAATATTTATGCAAAAATGTATTGTCTATTTCAAAAGAAAGTAGTATCTTTGCAATCATTAACCTTACGGTTATATTTATTGTGACCGATAAGTGTACAATACCTTAAAGAATACTATATACAAATATTTAGTACCATGGAAGAAGTAAAACCTATCACAAAATGGTGGGAACAGCAACTTGATTTGCTTCAGAAAAAGGATGTGATTGTAGCAGATTTCAAGTCGTTCCCGATGTATCAAAAAGAATTTGTTTTTCCACATCTTACTATTGGGTTGAATCTGAGTGGAACCGCTCGCGCTCAATATGATTTGCATTATGTAACATTTGAGAAGAATGATTTGGCAGTAGTGCTGCCCAATCATATTCTATTTCCGCTTAACAATACTGATGATTATCATGTAAAGATGCTGATGATATCATCTGAGTTTGTCAAAGAGTTGAAGATGCGCACATTGAGCCATGATTATGCCAAGTTTCATGTAGAGCCTTCTTTTCATCTTACAGATATGCAGGTGACTCATCTTCTGAAGTTGTACGATTTGATTCAGATAACGACAGAGATGGATGATCTGCCCAATCAGCATGAGATGCTCATCTATTTGCTGAATGTTGCCTTTGAGTTTCTGAATGTTTATCGGCGTGAAATGGATGAGAAAAGTAATTGGCAGCATAAGTCAAACGATGTATTCAATCGTTTTTGCGATTTGCTTGCCATGTATTATTGTAAGTCTCATGAGGTAGGCTTTTATGCAGACAAGTTGTGTATCTCGGCCAAATATTTTTCCCGTTTGATATTGCAGACCACCGGCATTAGTGCAGCCCAGTGGATTACGGAGTATGTGATTGTTCAGGCAAAGCGTATGCTTCGGACACGTATAGATCTCAATATTCAGGGTATAAGTAATCAATTAGGATTCTCGGACCAGGCATCATTTTCCCGTTACTTTCATAGAGCGACCGGTATGACCCCCAAGGAGTACAGGAAGTTGGAGCATATAGATGGAAGAGAAGAAGCATAACCTAAGGTTATGCTTCTTCTCTATTATTAAACATCCGTGATATTTTATCTGTATCTTTATCTTAGACAAGCACCAAATTTGTTTTGGAAAGTTTGTTGCAGGCGTTGCATGATGTTTTCAATTTGCTTGTCCTTGAGCGTATTCTGCTCATCTTGTAGGATGAACGACAAAGCATAGGACTTTTTGCCGATGTCCAGCGTCTTGCCTTCATACACATCAAACAGATAGACATCTTTCAGCAATTTGTGTTCTGTCTCAAATGCCGCCTTTCTAAGGTCTGCAAAGCGAACCGATTTATCAACGAGCAACGCTAAATCTCGTTTTACTTCAGGGAAGCGAGGCAGGTCGTTGATGACAGGTTTGTACAGTTTGTTCTGCTTGATCAGTGTTTTCCACTCGAAATCTGCGAAATAGACAGAATTGTCAATGTCGAATTGTGTGAGCAGTTTTTTGCTCACGACCGCTATTACACCCAACTCTTTTCCGTTGGGAGCGAGCAGTTTGATACCATCTGAGAAGAGTTTGTTGCTGTAGTCTTCAATGCTGCATCGTTCGGGATTAATACCCAGACGCCGAAGAACATTGTCGGCATAAGCACGCAATTGATAGAAACTGACAACTTCATCTTTTTGCACCCAACTGGAGCGCGTCTTGTTTCCTGTCAGCCATAAGCTTAGATGAGTTTCTTCGCTATAGGCTTTGATGGGAGCTACACCTTCGACATTTTCTATTTTGGAACGGTCGTAGTGATAGCAGTTGCCAAATTCGTAGAACTTGAGGTTGGAATTTTTGCGATTTACATTACGCTGTATGCTTTCCAGGCCGCCATAGAGCAGTGTTTGGCGAAGAACACCGAGGTCGCTTGACAAGGGGTTCATAATACGGACGCAATGGTCAATAGTGAAGAGCGAGGATGTCTCATAATAACTTACCTTAGTAAGCGAGTTGTTCATTATTTCATTGAAACCTTGCGCTGTGAGTTGCTCGCTGATACGCCGTTGCAGGAATATGGTGTCCGGTTTTTTGCCATATACAAGATTGGTGTTAACCTTTTCAGGAAACTCTACATTGTTGTAGCCGTAGATACGCAGGATGTCTTCTACCACATCACATTCGCGTTGGACATCTACACGATAGCGGGGTACACAGACCGTCCAACGGTCAGTCTGTTTGCCGGCAATCTGAATCTCCAAGGCTTGCAAGATAGTCTCGATTTGGTCTTCACCGATAACTTTTCCTATTAGTTGGTTGATGCGCGGGATGTTGAGTTCCACTTGCCATGGCCGGAAGAAATCGTCCGCTTTTTCTGTTGCCGCTCCATTGACAATATCCGTCACATTCATGGCAATAGTGCCACCCGCAGTTTCCTGAATCAGCAGGGCGCAACGCTTGAGTATATATAATGTGTTATTGGGGTCGCAGCCGCGTTCGTAGCGGAACGAGGCATCAGTGGAGAGCCCATGGCGGCGGGCAGTTTTGCGAATGCTGACGGGGTCGAAATAGGCACTTTCGAGAAAGACATTGTGTGTGCGGTCCGTTACACCGGAATCCAACCCTCCAAAGACACCTGCAATACACATTGGTTCTTCTGCATTGCATATCATCAGGTCATCATTACTCAGAGTGCGTTCCGTTTCGTCCAGTGTAACGAATTTGGTTCCAGCGGCCACATTCTTCACGACAATCTGTCCGCCTTTTATTTTGTCGGCATCAAAAGCATGCAGGGCTTGCCCCATTTCATGCAAAACGAAGTTGGTGCAGTCCACCACATTGTTGATGGGTCGTAAGCCGATGGTACGCAGGGCGTTTTGCAGCCAATCGGGTGAAGGTTGAATAGTTACTCCGCTGATAGTTACGCCCGTATATCGTGGACAATCTTGAGCATTTTCAACTCTTACTTTGACTTCAAGGTCAGTGTTGTTTACTTTGAAGTTTTCAACAGACGGGCGTTGCAGTGTGAGATTGATGCCTCGTGCTTTGTAGAAAGCGTACAAGTCGCGTGCTACACCATAATGTGAGCATGCATCAGAGCGATTGGGAGTGATGTCCACCTCAATAAGGTAGTCATCCTCCACATGATAGTATTCTTTTGCGGGCATGCCTACAGGTGCGTCTTGTGGCAGGACAATGATGCCATCATGACTATTTCCGATACCTATTTCGTCTTCTGCACAAAGCATTCCGAAACTCTCTTCGCCGCGAATTTTGCTACGCTTAATAGTAAAACTCTCGTCACCGCTATATAGTATAGTACCGATAGTGGCACAGATAACTTTTTGTCCTGCTGCTACATTGGGTGCTCCACACACAATCTGTACAGGTTCTGTATCAGGAGCGATACGGGTTTGCGTAATGTGAAGATGGTCGGAATTAGGGTGGGGGATACAACTGACGACTTCAGCCACAACCAAGCCTTCCAACCCTCCGCGGATAGTTTGCACTTTTTCTACAGTACCTACCTCTAATCCTATGGATGTAAGATTTTTGGCAACAATGTCAGCACTATCGGTCAGGTTGATATAGCGGCGTAGCCAATTATATGATATATTCATTGATTATTACTTTTTAGGAGTTCCCTTGTCAAAGTTTTTTGCGGATGGCCTCTGACTCTGCCTCATATCCGGGTTTGTTGAGCAAGGCGAACATATTTTTCTTGTAGGCTTCCACCCCCGGTTGGTTGAACGGATTGACACCTAATATATACCCGCTTATGCCGCAGGCTTTTTCGAAGAAATAGATAAGTTCACCAAGATAGAACTCGTTGAGTTCAGGCATTTCGATTTTGATATTGGGTACACCGCCGTCCACATGGGCGAGCATAGTGCCGAGTTCCGCCATTTTGTTGACTTCATCAACACGTTTTCCCGCAAGGAAGTTGAGCCCGTCAAGATTAGCTTCGTTGAAGGGGAAATCCACACGGTGATTGGGTTTGGCAACACTGATGACGGTTTCAAACAGATGGCGCTCACCGTCTTGAATGTATTGTCCCATAGAGTGCAGATCGGTGGTGAAATCGACGGATGCAGGGAAGATACCCTTTCCGTCTTTTCCTTCGCTCTCGCCATAGAGTTGTTTCCACCATTCTGATACATAGTGCAATTTAGGATGGAAGTTGACAAGCAGTTCCACTTTTTTCCCGTTTTGATAAAGGACATTACGAACGGCTGCATATTGTGCGGCAGGGTTGTTCTCAAATGGAACAGACACATCGCACAACTGCCGCATTCTGTCAGCACCACGGATTAGTTGGTAAATATCAAATCCCGCACATGCTATAGGAAGAAGTCCGACAGGAGAAAGCACTGAGAAGCGTCCACCGATATTATCTTCAATTACATAGGTTTTATAACCTTCTTGTGTTGCCAGCGTACGCAGAGCTCCGCGTGCCTTGTCAGTAATGCAGACAATCAGTTTTTTTGCTTCTTCTTTGCCTTGTTGTTCTTCCAATTGTGTTTTAAGCAGACGGAAGGCAAGGGCAGGTTCGGTGGTAGTTCCCGATTTGGAGATACTGATAATACCGAAACGCTTGTTTTTAAGCAGTTGTTGCAGTTCGAAGAGATAATCTTCGCCAATATTTTGTCCGGCATACACTATCTGTGGTCCTTTCTGTTCAAGCCATGCGAACGAACCGAGTAGTGCATCGTTCACAGCTTTTGCTCCAAGATATGATCCTCCGATACCAATGCATACGATGATGTCGCATTTTTGACGAAGAAGATTGGCCGTGGCTTGGATGTCGTCAAGTTGCGGACGAATATCTTCGGGCAGATTGAGCCAACCAAGGAAATCATTGCCGGCGCCGGTGCCGTTATGCAATAGTTGTTGAGCATGGGCTACTTGTTCCTTATAGGCGTTTACCGCTTCTTCACTTACAAAAGGAAACGCCTTCTCAATAGTGAGTTTTATATCCATAGATATATATAGTTTGAATGTTTTAATAGATGAGATAATTGCTTTTTACTGCCAGTTATTTAATCGTTTGTTTTCCTCCTCTGCTTTATTGATTTCCTTTTGCAGTTTTGCGGGCAGATTCTCTACACATTCATGGCAACGCATATCCAGTGAGTACATGCGTCCAACGCAGTAGTTAGACCTCTTGCATTGCGAGCGATAGTTCTTGCCAAGTTCTTCATCTTTCTCCTCTGCTTCTTTCATGTGGTTGACGAATGCGGGGTCCTGGATAAGTACATGTGCCATCTGCATGAGTTGGAATCCTTCGCTTAAGACGGTTTCGCAATTGGCACGACTTTGAACGCCCCCCACATAGATGAGATTGGTGTCGGGCAATGCTTTTCTGAATAGTTTGGCCTTCTCGAGGAAATAGAGTTCGTGGTAGGGTGATTTAGGCATCATGAGTGGGGCTATTCCCGGGAAATTGAGAGCGGCTTTCAGCCACCAGAAACTCTTCATTGGCATGTAGTATGCCAGTGTTTTATGAGGCATTGCGCCACCCAAAATAGTCATAGGCGAAGCACTCACGGTTCCTCCTGAGAGTATAATGCCGTGCACACCATGTTTGGCGATTTCTTTAGCGACCTTGATACCTTCTTCAATGCTGACGCCACGGAAACAGTCGTCCCACATATTGGTTTTAACTACGACCGCCATGTCGTCTTTTGCATGGAGCATAACTTCGTCTAACACTTCGTTAAGAAAACGGACGCGGTTTTCGAAGGAACCTCCGTATTCATCATGGCGGTGATTAGTACGCTTGGCCAAGAATTGTGAAATCAGATAGGAGTGTCCGGCATGAATTTCCACACAATCAAATCCGCAGTCGCGGCAGAAATCTACAGCGTTACCGAAGTCTTTAACGGTCTGCTTGATTTCAGCTTTGCTCAATCTGCGGTGCAGTGTGGGGGAATAAAGGTTGAATCCCGTAGAGGCTCCTACAGGAAGTTTGTAGCCGCAGGTGTAGAAGTGGGTCATATTGCCGCAGTGCCCCAACTGAATGCTTGCTTTGGCACCTTCGGCATGGATGGCATCCACCACTTCTTTTAGTGCGGGTTTTATTTCATCGTGTATATATAACTGTCCGTCAAAACTAACGCCGTGGCGATTGACAGCACAATATGCAATGGTGGTCATACCTACACCACCTTTGGCAACACTGACATGATAGTCTTTCAACATTTGGCTGGGCTTGTTGCCCGGGCACATATTCTCAAACGCCGCACTCCGAATGGTGCGATTACGCAAAGTGATGGGTCCCAACTGATAGGGAGTAAATAATTCAGATTTCATAGTTTTTTAATATACGAATGGAAATATCCGTTTGAGTTTACGGTTTTTAAACTCTTCCGCAAATTCGGTTTCATATTTATGGTATATGCTGTTTGCTCGCGGCACCAGATTGGCGAATGTGAACCAGAAGAAGACGAATCCTGCCCAACTCCATGTGAGCAATGCCCATCCTGCCCATTCAATGATCTCACCAAAGTAGTTGGCAGAGGTTACATAGTTGTACATACCTTTTTTGGGGAGGTAGTGTTTGCTATCACCGGGTTTGCGCAAGTGACGAATGATACTGTCACTATGCAGATTGATAGCCATTCCAATAAAAAAGATGATGACCCCTATGATAAAGCGCGGGTCGGCAAACCATTGAGCAGTATAGAGTTCTTGGTACAATGCCTCATTGGGTGCTTTTATAAAGAGCCAGTAGCCTTGCATGTATCCGTTGGTAAGGTTGAAAACAATGCTAAGTGCCATAATTACAATCGGCATTTTGCCGTTGCCTTTCATCAAGAGTGGAAATACAAAAGAGCGCTGAAAATAGTGCAACTCAAAAAGAAGGAAGAATATGAGATATGGCAGAGTGAATTTTACATCGCTGCTTGCCCACATAAAGAGCATGACAATAAACACAGGACATTCCATAAGAATCCAGCCAATCTTGTTATTAATCGCCGGTCCCCATTTGTCGGATATCATTTTTCCGTAGCCGGCATCAACAAAATAAAGAGAGATGAAAACCACCACTCCTATCAATGCTACAACAAAAATAAACAGGTAAAATTGATCCATAATGCATTATTTTTTATATTTTCTATTATGTTTCTTCATAACCGGTCGCTTATAACAGCGACAAAAACGAGGCAAAATTACAAAAGATTTTTTAATTGTGCAACATATAATATTTTTATTTTGCCCGTTGGTGGAATTAGACCAGCGCATATTTGATTCTTTCCATTGGCTTGTTATCACTATTGACCATGTAATTGCTATGGTGTGGTCCGCAGAATCACTAACGAATCACTAATGAATCACTAAAGATTTATTGCTGTTATCTTGCTGTAAACCGGCAATAGAAGTTCTTCTTATTTTTATTTTTATTACGCAAACGGGTAGTAGTAGATGTATCTTCTATATGATGTTAGAATGAAACTGATACGGATAAAAGATGCTTACTGCGCAGGCTAATATGGATAGCTGACGGGGCTTATGCTGTTATAATGATGTTATGACGATCCTATCTGTTCCAAATGACTTTGCTTACTGTTCCGTAGGAGTAATCATACATCAACCATACATCAACCATACATCAAAAGCACCGACAAATTTCATACAGAACCTATAGTTAGGGGTTGAAGCATCAACACTATGCCGGAAAGTTTAGAGAAGTAAAATCCTGATAGGAGTCATAACAAATGGGGATTTTATGGTATGAAAAAAAGTTGTACCTTTGTGTCGATTTTCCGAGGAATATATGAGATACCCCAATTATTATGTGTTTAATAAGACAAGAGGATGAATACAGACAAGTTTTTTGCCGGTTTCTATCCGGGATTGGGTAGCGCTTTGTCAATTGCGGGTGTGAGATATTTTATTAGTTTGGATTAAAGCCGTGTTTATAAAAGAGGAATAGGGCATGCGTGCATCAATAGCCATAATAGAGCCTGAATTTTTAGTGGCAACCGGACTGCGGCAGTGTCTGACAGAGATGCTGCCATCCGTGGATGTGCTACTATACCCGTCTGTGGCTCAGTGCCGCAAGGATATAGAAACAGAGAACGGAAATCGGCCTTATTTCGTTCAGTTTTTTGTATCGGCAAACTTATTAATTGGCGAGAAAGAGTATTTCCGGGGCTTGAACAAAACCATTGTGGCTCTTGTGGGAAAGCAATCACAGCAAACGATGGTAAGCGATTTTCCGGTGATAGATGTGTGTTCCGATGAAAAGAGTCTGTGGCAACAACTGCTGAATTTGCATGATTTGGAGCATAGGAAATCGGGAACGGAGGTACTGACAGAAAGGGAAGTGGATGTGCTGAAATGTGTAGCAAGAGGGTTGCTAAACAAAGAGATAGCAGATAAGTTATGTATCAGTATCAATACGGTCATCTCACACAGACAGCACATAACCGAAAAGACACACTTGAAATCGGTGGCGGCATTGACCGTGTATGCATTGATGAAGGGGTATGTGTCATCGATAGAAATTTGTATATGAAAACCAGTCAGACTAAAGATAAATAAGGAAAGAAAATATGGATGTTACATTAGCCTCATTTGAAGGAATATTAATAGGTTTAGCCACCTTTTTGATTATTGGTATTTTTCATCCAATAGTAATTAAGTTGGAGTATTATTTTGGAGTGTGTTCGTGGTGGCTGTTTTTGACAGCCGGCATAGGGGGGGCCATAGGGTCTGTGCTCGTGGGAAATCATATTGTAAGCATTTGTTTAGGCGTGTTTGCCTTTTCATCGTTTTGGGGGATACACGAGTTGTTTGAGCAGCGTGAGCGGGTGCGTAAAGGTTGGTTCCCGTCCAATCCGAAACGCCAGAATAAAAAGTAAAT